>JAEEIJ010000050.1 GCA_016281315.1 Bacteroidales bacterium | reverse complement strand
CTGCGGGGAAAATACGTACGGGCGAAGTACCGCTACCTCGCGTCCAAGGGTGTTCTTCAGTACCCGGACGCCAATTCGACGATGCGCCTCACCTACGGCCGCGTGCTGCCCCTGCGTCCCTGGGACGGGGTTTACGTCCACTGGCAGAGCACCGCACGGGGCCTTCGGGAGAAGTACAATCCCGACAACTACGACTTCCGCTTCCCGGGAGCCTGGACCTACCTGCTGCCTCCGCCGGACTTCCCGGTGAACTTCCTCACGGACAACGATATCACGGGCGGCAACTCCGGCTCGCCGGTGCTGAACGCGCGGGGAGAGCTCATCGGCCTGGCGTTCGACGGCAACAAGGAAAGTTTAGCCGGGAACTACGAGAGCGTCCCCGGCTACAATATGTGCGTGTGCGTCGATATCCGTTATGTGCTGTGGGTGGTCCGCTACCTGGGACGGCAGAAGTACGTCCTGGAGGAGCTGGGCCTTTCCTAAATCTCTACCTGGGCCACGATCACCCCGATGGCTTTTCTGATTCTCTCCGCCCGCTCCGGATGGGCGGCCTCCACGGCCGCGGCATCCTTCTCCAGGTCTTCCTTCACGGCCTCCACGTCCATCTCGCTGAGATAGCGCAGGATGCCTTCAGGATCGGCCTCGATGCGACTGGCGCACTGGGCCAGCTTAAGGAACGGACGGGACAGCAGTTTATACGGGTCGATGCAGGTGTTGGAGACGTCCTTCAGCACCGGCGTATAGGCCATCATCCGGTGCATCAGGCCCTTCTTTCCGCGAAGGATTTGGGTGTCCTGCCCGGGGAATTCCACCTCCAGGACGACCTCCCGGCCGGCGGGACGCTCGGACAGCGTTACCACCAGCGCCAGATCCTTGCCCACGTATTCCCAGTCGGCCTTCGAGCCATTGACCTTTACCTTCGTGGGGGCATAAACGCCTTCCAGGATGAATTCCAGCCTGCGCTGGTAGTCCATTCCCTTGTAGCTGCCCTTCCGGGGGCTCACCGTCACCTTGCAGGAGGTGGCCGATGACTCCTTCCGGATGAGGGTCGTCGCATAGGTGCTCTCGTAGTCCTGCGAGCTGCCGTCGTCTTCATAGTAGGTGATGCTGCTCTCCCCTTCGCCGGGAGCGATGAACAGCCGCAGCAGGTTGGACGGCTCCTGGAGGGAGCGGATGTCCTCGGAGGCCATCGGGATGATGGAACCGGCCTTCACCCACCAGGGATTCTCCGAAAGGGTATAGTTCAGCGTGAGCCGCTCCCCGCCCTTGTAGATGCGGCCGGTGGCCATATCGTACCAGTCGTCGCCTTCCGGGAACCAGATTTCGCGCGAGGCCATTCCGGTTTCGGCCGATACGGGTTTCCACACGGCCGTCGCGAGGATGCGGTCCCCGAAGAGGAACTCCTCGTTGAGGTCGTAGGCCTCGGGCGCCTCCGGATAGTCGTAGTAGAGCGGACGGCAGATGCAGACGCCGGTGTCGTAGGCTTCGCGGGCCGCGTTATAGATATAAGGGGAAAGGGTATAGCGCAGGCGGATGGCGTCCCGCATCGGCACGGCGTATTCCTCGGGATAGGTCCACACGCGACGCTCGATAAGGGCGCTCTTGGTGCAGTGCGTCTTGAAGATGGGCGTAAACACGCCGTACTGCAGCCAGCGGGTGTATTCCTCGGGCTTGTAGGGGTCCCCCACATACTGGTGGCCGCCGATGTCGTGCCCCCAATAGCCGTAGCCCACGTTGGATGACGTAGCCGTGAAATAGGGCAGGAAGCGGAGCACCTCCCAGGTGTCGCGGGTGTCGCCGGAGAAGCCGATCTGATAGCGGTGGCTGCCCAGGCCGCCCCAGCGGTGATAGATCATCGGCCGGAGCCCGGTCTCCCGGGAGCGGCGCAGCTTGTCGTTGAAGAAGGTGTAGTTGAGCCAGAACGTATTGCTCAGCCCGGGCGTATATTTGCTCTCCTTCCACTGCTGCCAGTCCAGCCACCAGAAATCCACGCCCTGGCGCTCCAGGGGATGGATGACGGCGTTGAAGTAGGAATCGGCCCACTCTTTCTGGTCGATGCGGAAGGGGACGGGGCCGCTGCCGTTCCAGTCCATCTCCTTCGCCCGGGCGGCGTAGTCCTTCACGAAGGGTTCATAGCAATCCTCATAGGGCTGGATGCCGGAAGCCGGATGCAGGTTGAGCGAGGTTTTGAGGTTCATCGCGTGCAGTTTCGCGAGGGTGCTTTCCGGATCCGGGAAGAGTTCCTTCTGCCAGGTGTAGCCCGTCCAGCCGATGCGCTGGCCGAACTCGTCCTTGGGCGCATCCTTCCCGCGGCGGAGCGTCCAGATGTCGTGCCAGTCCATATCGATGACCATCACGTCCATCGGAATGCTGTGGGAGCGGATGTCGCGGGCCAGGTCCAGGAACTCGAAATCCGAGTACTGCCAGTAGCGGCTCCACCAGTAGCCGAAAGCGAACTTCGGGGGCAGGGGAATGCGGCCGGCCACCTGCGTGAAGTCCTTCAGGGCCGCCTTGTAGTCGTGGCCGTAGGCAAAGATGTACCAGTCTATCCTGTCACCTTCCGGGCGGGCGGCCACCCATTCGCCCCAGTCGGAGTCGTCTTTATTAAGGACGTGCCGCGTGCTCTCGTCCACGATGGCCCAGCCGTCGCGGGAGAGCAGACCCGGCTCATACGGGTCGTTCGTATAATTGATCCTGTCGAAGCCCTCGCAGCCGTCCAGGGTGCGGAAGGTTCCCATCAGGTTGCCGCTTGCATCGGCCCCCGGGACCCACTTCACGGCTTTTCCGTTCAGCTTGAAACTCACGCTCAGGTTCTTTCCGCTGAACTTCCCCTTGCCGTTGTACTTCAAGGTGAGGTCGGCCGTCTTGATGGTGACGCCCTTTCCACTCTTGGAAGCCTTGAAGGCCGGCACGGGCAGCCGGCGGTTGACAATAGCCAGGGTGGCGCGGTCCTCGAAGACGCCGTCTTCCGCCCATTCCATCCGGATGAGGCGGGAGGTGAGGACGGTGAAACGGGCGTTTCCGCAGACGACGGTGGCTTTTTCATTCGCTACGGGATTCTCCTCGCTGGCGGCGAAGGCCGCTAAAGGAAGGAAGAGACAAAGGGTCAGGAAGAGTCTTTTCATATTGCAAACCTTAGATTTGCAGCGTAGTTCTCTGCACCTAGGTTTGTACTACAAAAGTAGTAAATTTATGCCGATAAAGAAAGTTTAACAAAAGGACAATGGAGCCGGGCGGTTCTGTAAATGCGCAAATGGGAAAGACCCATCTATCTTTTTTGCCCCGCCCGGCCCGTTGATCCAGGACCTGAATAAGAATATTGCCTTAGTCCGAATAAGGTTTGTAGGTGACGGATCGACGGCCCACTGTCCGCTAAAAAAAGCAGTGCAAGTTATGAAAAAAATCTATGTCGGCATCGACATCAGCAAAGAAAAGTGTAATCTTTGCTTCCGTAGCGGTCTGGAGATTGTCCGCGAAGAAGAGTGTTCAAATGATGTAAAAGCCCTCAAGAAGGCCTTTAAAGCAGCGTTAAAAGTGCTTGGTGCGTCAGTGGATGAGGTTCTGGTCTGCGCCGAGTATACAGGCCG
>JAEEIJ010000049.1 GCA_016281315.1 Bacteroidales bacterium | reverse complement strand
GAAAACTACTGCTTTATTGTCGGGAAGCATTACCATGCCACGTGGAGCATATAATTTTGTTTCAGCAAAAGAACCGGTCACATGAGAAGAGGTATTCGCGGCTCTTCCAGCCGAACCAATCAGCGTTGTCAATTTATATTTCGTAAGCGTAATCGCGGGCATGGGTTTGATGTGGGCCCGTTGGATTGGAATATTTGTCGCAGTTCTATCCGATCCGGGAACGGTCGTACCGTCAGCGAATGTCAAAGACACCTTCAGCGTAGGATAGACCCCGCCTTCATTGGGGCCGACCGGAAGCGGAATATAGGCGGTGATACCGTCATCGGAAGCCCGCTGGGCAGGCGTAGCAGCATTGATGTCAAGTCTTACAAAGTACTCATTGGTCTTTCCATTGTTATAAGCCTTGATGTAAGGTTTGTCCAAAGTAAAACCAACGCCGTCTTCCCAACCAAAGAACCCGCCTGGCCCCATTGTCTGGCTGATTTTATAATAGTGGGTAGCATCGATAGGTGCTGTAACCTTGATATATCTTGCCTTGGGCGGAACATTTTTGTAAGTAACCTTGAGTAAACCTCCTAAATGCGTAAATTCCAGGTTTTCTCCCGAGACCACTTTGGCAATCATCGGAGCCTGTACAGCCCCTTCCGACCATGTATATGTCGGTTCTGGATAGATCTTCAAAATTGTTTCTTCAATCTTTGGACACCCATCCGAAGTCGAGTTAGGATATAAGGCAAATGACTCATCGCCATAGCAGATAGTGTCGTCAGTTTCAGCCTCAAAGGTTACGGCGCCAGCACTTTCTCCGGTACTATTATCAAATACTGTATATCCGGCAGCATTGTCGCTGCGGACAAGAATCTTATCATCCGCATTCCATTTGAAAACTGTCCCATCAAAGAACGTTTTCGTCTCTTCATCGGCAAATTGGGCGACGAGTGTTTGCCGGTGGACAGGTTGGTTCTCTTCTTCCTGAATGGCATTTTCCTTATTGCAGGAAAGGGTCGTAACGGCCAGGGCCGCCATCATAAGCATTGAAATTTTTTTCATAAGATAGTCCATACTCCTTCGTCATCCGTAATCCATTTTTCAAGACCGTTGGAATCTTTCGTTTCCAAGTCCGATGCGCAGATAAATCGTTCCTGCTCGATAGTCAGCAGCGCTGAGTCTGGCGGAAAATACTTCTTTTTCATCATATTCCTGTATTTATTGGTTAATAATTAATCTAAGGCGAATCTCACCATCAACGGCCAGTGGTCGGAGGGGAAGTATTCGTTATATTTGTCGTCAATCACTTTGTATTTCACCACATCCAGCCCGCCTTTGAAATAGAGGTAATCGATGCGGTGATACCACTTGGAACGCTGCTCGTCTTCGTAGCTGTATGCGTTATAGGTGGCAACCGGGCCTTCTTTTACACCCAGATCGGCGCTGCGGTAATAGGAGTCTGTCAGCTGGACCTTGAAGTAATCCGTGTGGGTGGCTTCCGTGGTGGGGCCGTTCATGTCACCTCCGAGGATGACCGGGTAACCGCCGGTATTCAGGGCGGCAATCCGGCTACAGATCAGTTCGGCAGAACGGGTACGGATTTCCAGGGCCTCCTCTTCGCTGACGGAGGTGCCGGAGCTGGTTACTTCCAGATGGGTATTGAGGAAGAGGACTTTCTCGCCGGTTTCGCGGTTTTCCAGTTTGATCCACTGGCAGACGCGTCGGCGTCCCGGATCTGTGGAAACCCAACCCGGATAGGGGTTGCTGGGCGTATCCGGCGTGGCTGAGAGGTAAAAATAGCCCTTGTCCAGCTCGACGAACTTGTCGGTTTTCCAGGCGAGGCAGGGCTCTTCCGCCGTTTCAAAGAAAGTGTATTCCGGAAGATTTCCGATCATGTAGGCCCGCTGCTCCGGCCGGCTTTCCTGGAAGCCCACGATGTCAAAACTGTAATCCTTGATGAGCTGGACGACGCCGGTGCGACGGAATTCCCAGCTGCGCTCGTCCGTATCCTTGTCCGTAATGAAACGAATGTTGAAGGTCGCTGCCGTCAAAATGGTTTTGGTCGTCACAGGGCCGTCCGGATCGCCGATATAGAGTTCCCGGATATGCCCGGTTCCCTGATCGGTGATATAGAGCATAGTGCCCGTGCTGTTCATCAGCAGACCGCCCATCTGGCGGAAAGTCGCGGCGGTTCCGACACCGTCGGCGATGGCCGCGCGGTTGGCTGCCTGGGTACTGCCGGCGACCGTCGATACGATCGCGTTGGAATATCCGAGAGAGCCTTTCCGGATCCTCCGGACACGGTAAGTATCAGCAAGATAGATGTCTCCGTTCGGGGAGATGGCGATGTCTGCGATACCGGCTGTGAATTTCGCCGTCAGCGGCTCACCTTCCGTGCCGTCGGAGATGGCTTTCGCATCCTTGATGCCGGCGATGACCTCATAGGTGCCGGTGTTGGGATTGACGTTGAGAATCTGGCAGCCGTTGGTCGCGACAATCAGGTTTCCGTCCGCATCGAATTCCATGGCGAGCGGCCACTTCCCGAGGCTGACCGTCAGGGAAGGGGAGGCCGTGAAGTCTCCGCCGTCGAACTTGTAAATGGTGTTGAGGTCGCGCACCGCGACAAAGGCGTTCCCCTCTGCGTCGAAGATGATATCCATCACGCTCTTGCCGCTCCAGGTGCTCAAGGCCGCCTGCTCCGTAAAGGTATGGCTGTCCGGATTAAAGGTGAAGACTTTGGCTTTGGCCTTCTCGGCGAACCAGATCTCGCCGTTATGCAGATTGCCCAGCCAGGGGACGTGATTCGCATCCCCATAGGTGTAAGGATCGGAAAGCGTACCTGCCTTGACATCCCAGATACGCACCGTCTGTGCCTGCTCCAGCACGAACGCCTTTTCGTCCGGGACGATCCAGCCCATACCACGAACGGCGCCAAGAATGGCCGCGGAAGCATTGCCGCCGGCCTTTCCGGAAACCGGGTTGCTGAAGCCGACGTTGCCAAAGAGCGTTGTGACCGTGAACGGCGCTTTCAGCTCTTCGGGATAGGCGACCAGTTCCATCGGTTTGATGTAGGCCCGGTCGATCCGAAGGTTTTCAGCCGTGCAGACCGTGCCGGAGATGGTGTTGCCGGCGGCATTCACCAAATAGATCCGGACTTCCGGGTAGGTGTGGTCCTCGCCCGGTCCGACCGGCATGGGAACATAGAAAGTACGAGAAGTGGCAGTCCCTGCAGGGAAGGGGAGACCGACGCAGTCGTCATTCCCGGCATAAGCCTGGACGAAAGGCTTTTCATCCCCGATGCTGCCTGACCAGTTATGGACGACCATATTCTTCGTCATGACATAGCCCGGCGTCAGGACCATCAACTTGGCAGCCTCGGCGGGAATGTTGGAAATGGTCAGCTTCAGCAGG
>JAEEIJ010000048.1 GCA_016281315.1 Bacteroidales bacterium | reverse complement strand
GATTTCTACGCTAACATCTAAGAAGGAGAATAAACTATGGCAATCAAAAAGTACAAGCCGGTAACTCCCGGCCAGCGCAATAAGGCTATCAGCTCCTTCGACGAAGTTACCGCGAAGAAGCCCTATAAGAAACTGCTCGCTCCGCTGCACTCTACCGGCGGCCGCAACAACACCGGTCAGATGACCGTGCGTTATCGTGGCGGCGGTCACAAGCGGATGTACCGTCTGGTGGACTTCGTCCGCAACCGCGACGAATTCAAGGCCACCGTGCTCACCATCGAGTACGATCCCAACCGCAGCGCCCTCATCGCCCTCATCCAGTATGAGGACGGGATGAAGAGCTACATCATCGCTCCCAACGGTCTCAAGGTGGGACAGATTGTGGAAAGCGGCCCTCAGGCTGCCCCGGATATGGGCAACTGCCTCCCGCTCGCCAACATCCCCGTGGGTACCCTCGTGCACGCCATCGAGCTGCGTCCCGGACAGGGCGCCGCAATGGCCCGCAGCGCCGGCACCTATGCCCAGCTCGCCGCCCGTGAAGGCAACTACGCCATCCTCCGTCTCCCTTCGGGCGAGACCCGTATGGTTCCCGTCGCCTGCCGCGCCACCGTGGGCACCGTTTCGAACCCCGAACATAATCTGGAATCCGACGGTAAAGCCGGCCGCACCCGCCATCAGGGTCGCCGCCCGCACAACCGCGGTGTTGTTATGAACCCCCACGATCACCCGATGGGTGGTGATGAAGGCCGCGCCTCCGGCGGACATCCGCGTTCCCGGAAGGGTCTCCCTGCAAAGGGCTACAAGACCCGCAACCCGAAGGCCGTCTCCAACAAGTTCATCATTGAAAGACGTAAGAAATAACGGAATAAACTAACAGATTATGAGTCGTTCACTTAAAAAAGGACCGTACATTCAGGAAGCACTGGAGAATCGCATTCTCGCTATGAATGACGGCAGCAAAAAGAAAGAGGTTGTCAAGACTTGGTCCCGCGCCAGCATGATTTCCCCTGACTTCGTGGGCCACACCATCGCGGTGCATAACGGCAATAAGTTTATTCCCGTTTACGTCACCGAGAATATGGTCGGTCACAAGCTGGGCGAATTTGCCCCCACCCGCACTTTCCGCGGCCACGCAGGCAACAACAAGAAATAATGTTTAAAGGAGATTAACATTATGGGAAAGAGAAAAAGACTGATGGCCGAGCGCCTGAAAGAGACCAAGAAGCAAACCGCTATAGCAAAACTTAACGACGTCCCCACCTCTCCGCAGAAGATGCGCCTGGTGGCCGACACTGTCCGCGGACAGGAGGTTAACCACGCCCTGGACCTGCTGCACTACTCCAAGAGGGATGCATCCGCATACCTGGAGAAGCTCCTGCGCAGCGCCATCGCCAACTGGGAAGCCAAGAACCCGGACGAGGCCAGCCAGCCCGAGCCCGGAGACGTGAGCGTTAAAACCATTATGGTAGACGAAGGACGCACGCTCAAGCGCATCCGCCCGTGCCCGCAGGGCCGTGCCGGTCGCATCCGCAAGCGTTCCAACCACGTCACCATCATCCTTGACACCAAAAAAGCAGTGGAGGAATAAACTATGGGTCAGAAAACCAATCCTATCAGCAACCGAATCGGTATCACCCGTGGTTGGGACTCCAACTGGGTAGGCGGTAACTACGCCGAAAAAATCGCCGAGGATTACGAAATCCGCAAGTATCTGGGCAGCCGTCTGGCCAAGGCCAGCCTCTCCCGCATCATCATTGAGCGCACCCTGAAGGTGATCACGGTCACCATCCACGCCGCCCGTCCCGGTGTCATCATCGGCAAGGGTGGTCAGGAAGTCGACAAACTCAAGGAAGAGCTCAAGAAGGTGACGGGCAAGGAAGTCCAGATCAACATCTTCGAAGTGAAGCGTCCGGAGGTGGATGCCACCATCGTGGCCGATTCCATCGCCCACCAGATCGAGGGCCGCGTGAGCTATCGCCGCGCCATCAAGATGGCCATCGCCACCGCTATGCGCGTGGGCGCCGAGGGCATCAAGGTCCAGATCAGCGGCCGTGTAGGCGGCGCCGAAATCGCCCGCAGCGAGATGTTCAAGGAAGGCAGGACTCCGCTCCATACCTTCCGGGCCGATATTGACTACGCTCTTGCAGTGGCTCACACCCAGATGGGTACTATGGGTATCAAGGTGTGGATCTGCAACGGTGAGAAGTACGGCAAGCAGGACCTCTCCCCGAACGCCGGCTTCGCTTCCAGCGCTGCCGCTCCCGGCGCCGGCCGTCGTGAAGGCGGCCGCGGCGAGCGTCGCGGTGGCCGTGGCGGAGAACGCGGTGAGCGCGGTGGTCGTCGTGAAGGCGGCCGCGGCGAACGTCGCTAAGTCCTTCGGCACTTGATTAAGGCCGGTCCCCTCCCCGGGGGCCGGTCTTTTTGTTTTGCGCGGAATTATTCTTACATTTGTGAAAACCAACACAAAACACTATGGAAAAGCTCCCGATTACTTTCGTTCAGGCAACGGTGGATCCCGACATCCTGGAATGCTTCACCCCCGCCTTCAATTTCACGAAAATCAACTCCTCCAACGGCCGTCTGGCTTTTGTTCCGGGCAAGGTTTACTGGCTGCCCGATGAACCCATCGCGCTGATGGACCAGGGCTGGGTAATCAATGTCAATGAAATTGCCGGTTATGGCAAATGGGGCATCAGCGGATTCAGCATCAAGCTGGTGGACGGAAAGGAACTCCGCTTCTCCAACGTGGGTTCCAAGATGCGTGACGGCATTGCAGCGGCTATTGAAGCGCACAAGGGAGAAACCGCTCCCGAAGGCCCGGCGGCACCCGCCGCTGAAGCTGCGGAAGCCGCTCCCGAGGCCGCTCCCGCCGCCCCTGCAGCAGCCCCTGAAGAAGGTTTCGATCCCGATGATGCCGGATCCCACAAGCTGATGGGCATCCTGGCGTACCTGGGTATTCTGGTGCTCATTCCGCTCTTCGCCGCCAAGGAATCGAAGTTCACCCGCTTCCACGTCAACCAGGGCCTGATCCTGCTGATCTGCAGCGTGGTGGTCTTTGCCATCGGCAAGATCCTGCCTTCCCTGGCCGCTCTTGTTTACATCCTGGACCTCGTCATCTTTGTCTTTGCCATCATCGGCATCGTCAATGTGGTGAAGGGAAGAGCAAAAGCGTTGCCTTTAATCGGGAAGTTCACCATCATCAAATAGTTACAGAGGTTAGCCCCATGAAAAAACTCCTCCTCTTTACAGCAGCGGTCGCGCTGCTGCTGGTCACGGGTTGCAAAAACGAACCGCCCGTTATCGCAGTCCAATCCGTCACGGTTGCTCCGGATGAGATTGCCCTCATAGAAGGGGCGCAGCAGCAGCTCGCCGCCACCGTCCTTCCGGAAGATGCCACGAGTAAAGACATCGTATGGTCTTCATCTGCCCCCGACGTCGCCACCGTGGACGAATCCGGTAAGGTGACCGCCGTCGCCGCCGGTCTTGCCATCATCAAAGCCACCTGCGGCGGCAAGGAAGGGACCTGCGCCGTCACGGTATCGGCCCCCATCCCGGTCGAAACCGTCATCGTAGCCCCGGAAACGCTTACGCTCAAGCCGGGTGAGGGCGCCGACCTTACGGCCACCGTCCTTCCGGCCGATGCCACGGACCAAACGATCGTCTGGACCTCTTCGGATGAGGCTGTGGCCACCGTCAGCGAGACCGGCCACGTCACGGCCGTCGCCACCGGTTCGGCCATCATCACGGCCACCTGCGGCGGTCAGGCAGGCACCTGCGACGTCAACGTCACCATCATCAACGCCGTAGATCTGGGGCTTCCCAGCGGAACCCTTTGGGCCGACAGAAACATCGGTGCGGATGGTCCCACAGCGTTCGGTGACTTCTTCTCCTGGGGCGAACTCGCGCCCAAGACCACTTACGAGTGGTCCTCCTACCAGTGGGGGACGGAAGACGCCATCACCAAGTACAACTACGACGATGCCCGCACGGCCCTTCTGCCGGAAGATGATGCCGCCACGGTCCTCATCGGTAGCGACTGGCGCCTGCCCAGCTACTATGAATGGTACGAACTGATGGAGAGTTGCGAGTGGACCTGGGACGATGCCAACAAGGGATACACGGTTGCCGGTCCCAACGGCAACAGCATTTTCTTCCCCGCCTCCGGGGTCCGTCCCGTGAACGAGACGGAAATGCCCGTGGGCGACTACGGCGGCTACTGGACCGACCGTGCCAATTCCCAGGAAGTCTCGTCAGCCCTTATCGTGTACTTCTACGACGACGGCACTCTTGATTACTGGTCCGATCCCCGCTGCTGGGGCTATCCGGTGCGAGCCGTCAAGGCGCCGTACATCCACCCTACCGCCATCGCGATTGAAGATAATGCCGGCACGGTGAAGGTGGGCAAGACCCTCCAGCTGAGCGCCTATCCCACGCCCGAGGAGGCCCTGGAATGGGGCGTCACCTGGACTAGTTCCAATACGGCGGTTGCCACCGTAGACGCCACCGGCCTCGTGAAGGGTGTGATGGAAGGCACCGTCACCATTACGGCCACAGCGGTGGACGGCGGCTTCACCGCTACGCAGTCTGTCGAGGTGACACCCGGGGTCGTCCTTCCTGCCGGGGTGTTTTATGCCGAGGACTTTGAGGAGGGACTCCCGAGCGACTGGATACTCATCGACGCCGACGGAGACGGCAAAAACTGGACGTCGCTGGTGGGGAATAATCCGAATAACATCCTCGGCCACGACGACAGTGTGGGATTCCTGACCAGCGCATCTTATGACGCCTCGGCCCTGACTCCTGATAACTATGCCTTTACGCCGGCCATCAAGCTCGCCGCTGGGGAAAACAAGGTTTCCGCCTGGCTGAATGCACAGGACGCAAGCTGGCCGGCTGAAACGTTCGGCATCGGCGTTTCCCTGGTGAATCCCGCCACGCTGACGGCTTCCACCGTGGCGGCCAATACCACGATGTTGAATCAGTGGACGATGACCGCCGCGCCCGGCCGGCCGGGGAATGTTTCACCCCGCGTACAGGGGACGTGGTACCAGTACACCGTGGACCTTTCGGCCTATGAGAATAAGACGGTGTATATTTTCTTCCGTCACTTCGACTGCACCGACATGTTCCGCCTGAACCTGGACGACGTGCAGGTGTATTCACCTTCCCTTCTCCTCCAGTCATTGACCCCCGTTCTGGTGAAAAACGCCCCGCACAAGCGTTCGGTGGGCAGTAACCAGGTGTTCAAATCGAAAAAGAATCACAGATAAATGAAAAAGACACTGATCCTTATCGCCGCGGCGGCGCTCACCGTCGTCGCCTGTGGCCCCAAGAAATCGGCCGAAGAAAAGCTGGCCGAATACGAAGCCTGGCACCAGGCCTTTATGGAGAACTACCGCGCCCGGATGGTGGCTATCGGCGAGGACGCCGAAGCTGCGGAGGACTTTCAGGACAGCGTTTATAACGCTTACCTGGAGTACAACCGGAGCGCGCTGGCGGAGAACCTGGACAACCAGGTGGGCGTGGAGGCCCTCAAGGCGCTCTATGCCGATATGGAACCGGACGAGCTGGGTGCTACGCTGGACAAACTCACCGCCCCGCTGGAAGGCCGCGATTCGGCCTTTATCGCCGGCCTGAAGGAGAGCGTCGTCGCCCTCAAGGCCACGGCCGAAGGTCAGCCCTTCACCGATTTCGAGGTGGACGGGGTGAAGTTCTCGGACTACATCGGCCAGGGGAAATATGTCCTGGTGGACTTCTGGGCCTCCTGGTGCGGTCCCTGCCGCGGGGAGATCCCCAACCTGAAAGCCGTCTACGAGGAGTTCAAGGGGCCGAAGTTCGACCTTCTGAGCGTGGCCGTCTGGGACAAGCCGGAAGACACCATCGAGGCTGCCAAGGAAGAGCAGATTCCCTGGAACCAGATCATCAACGCCCAGAAGATTCCGACGGATCTCTACGGCATCCAGGGGATTCCGCACATCATCCTCTTCGGCCCGGACGGGACCATCCTGAAAAGGAACCTCCGCGGAGACGATATCCGGGAAGCCGTGGCGGAAGCCCTGGCGGACTAAAAGAAAAGCTGTGGCCACTTCGGTCACAGCTTTTTTTCTTATGTGCGGGAGACTTAGAAAGCCCAGCCTACGTTGAAGGCGAAGAAAGAGGGCTTCTTGTTGTCCGCGTTGATGTCCGTGAAGTAGGGACGGTACTCGACGCCCAGCATAAAGTGCTCATACAGCATCCTGAGGCCCAGGGAGGCACCCACCTGGAACGGCTTCATAGCGCCGTCACCCCATTCGTCTTTGCTGAGCAGGTTGGTGGTGAGGCCCGCGCCGCTGGCCTTGGCGGAGACAAAGTAAAGGGCGTCCAGACCCATATAGGGCATCAGGGAAAGACCCAGCCCGAGGGGGAATTCATAACCCGCGGTCACCGGGATGTCGAGGGCCATATAAGTCCCCTTCACTTCCTGTCCCATAACCTTTTCCGTCGCCGTGTTGAAATTGAAACGGGCGCCGGCCATCAGTTTGAGGGGCACATTGCTCAGGAGATTGAAGGCATAGTCACCGCCCACGGCGAAACCGGGAGCGGAAACATCTCCATACATCAGGTGAGAATAACCGGCATACACGGTGGGCTGTGCATTCACCGTGAGGGAACCCGCCAGGAACAGGGCGGCAACGATAGCTAAAACTTTTGCTTTCATAGTAGTTATTTGTGGTTAAAGATTGGTCTTACGACTGCAAAGATACAAAAAATAGCGATTTACATGTCCTTCGTGCCGTTCTCTTCCCGGCTCAGCTTATACCAGATCCGGAGCCCGTTGAAGGAATTGAGGAGGTAGAAACTGTATTTGACGATGTACACCGGGGCGAAGGATTTGTCGGAGAAAGCCCAGAGGCCGATGGACGTGATGTTCACGGCGATCCAGAAGAACCACTGCTCCATATAGGCCGTGGACATCAGCAGCTGGCCGATGACATTGCACACCAGCGGCACCACGTCCAGCAGCACCGCTACCCGGAGGAAGCCCTCCGCGGCGGAGCGGTCGAAATGCAGCAGCACGAAATAGAGGATGGCGGTGGCCGCCACGGTGATCCCCAGCCAGCCCCAGCGCATCGCGGGTGAGAGCCGGCGGGCCTTCACCTGCGATTCTCCTTTGGCCCCGCGCCGCTTCCACTGCAGGAAGCCCACCAGCTGCATCGGGACGAAGTACAGGAAATGCAGCAGGGCGTTCCCGAGGCCCGAGCCGCCGTCCCGCCAGTTGATCCAGCAGGAAATCCCGTAGATGGAAACGTCCAGGAATCCGAACAGGAAGGTGATGATCCAGCCGTTGGCCGAGCAGACCGTGGCCAGCACGCCCATCAGCGAGCCGAAGGCCGTGGCGAGGAGCCAGAAGGTCTGCCCGTCGGGGGCGCCGCGCAGCTTGATGCCGGTCACCAGCACCGTCACCACCGTCATCCCGATGAGGATGAACGCGCTGAACCATTTATTGAATTTCTTATCGTTCATTCAGGTAGTTGTGTATTTCGATGGCAAGCGTCGCGCCCACCAGGGCGCTGAGCTCTTCCAGGGGCGCGGCGGCGATGCGGGCCACGCTGCCGTAATGCATCAGCAGGCGCTGCTCCGTCTTTTCGCCCACCCCTTTTATTTCGCGCAGGGCGCTCTGGATGGCCGCCTTTGAGCGCAGGTTCCGGTGGAAGGTGATGCCGAAGCGGTGGGCTTCGTCGCGGATGCGCTGCAGCACCTTCAGGGCCTGGGAATTGCGGTCGATGAAAAGCGGATAAGGGTCTCCCACGCGGATCACCTCCTCCAGGCGTTTGGCCAGGCCCACCACCGTCACGCGCTCCAGGATGCCCAGTTCGGCGAGTGCCTGGTGGGCGAATTCCAGCTGGCCCTTGCCGCCGTCGATGACGATGAGCTGCGGCAGGTCGTCGGGGTCTTCGGCGAGCAGGCGTGCATAGCGGCGGTTCACCACCTCCTTCATCGAGGCGTAGTCGTTGGCGCCGATCACCGTCTTGATCTTGAAGCGCCGGTAATCCTTCTTGGAGGGCTCTGCGTCGCGGAAGACAACGCAGGAGGCCACCGGGTTGGTGCCCTGGATGTTGGAGTTGTCGAAGCACTCCATATGGCGGGGCAGCACGGGCATATCCAGGGCCTTCTGGAGTTCCTGCATCACGCTCATCCGGAAGGCGTCGGGGTCCGTGTGCTCCCGCTGCTTGAGGCTGTTGAAATGGAATTCCCGGGCGTTCTTGGCGCTCAGCTCCAGCAGGGCGAGTTTGTCCCCCCGCTGGGGGATATGGAAACTCACGCCGGGAATTTCCACGTCCGGCAGGAAGGGGACGATGACCTCTTTGGAAAGGGTTCCGAACTTGTCTTCGATTTCCCCGATGAAGGCCGATAGCATCGCCGCGGGCTCCTCTTCCAGCTGGCTTCTCAGCCCCAGGTTCAGACTCTGGACGATGGCGCCCCCGCGGATGCGGAGGAAGTTGCCGTAGGCATCGGCCCCGTCCGTGACGAGGGTGAAGACATCCGCGTCCACGTCGGCCGCCTGGGTAATGATGCTCTTCGCGTAGTGCCGCTCCAGCGCGTTCAGGCGCTCCTTGTAGCCCTGCGCCTCTTCGAAGGCGAGGCGCCCGGCTGCATCGGCCATCAAAGACTTATAATGCCGGATGACCTCTCCGCCGCGGCCGCTGAGGATGCGGACGATCTCGTCGATATAGCCCAGATACTCCTCGCGGGAGATGCCGCCCACGCAGGGGGCCTTGCACTTGCCGATGTGAAAGTCCAGGCAGGGCCGCACCTTGTGCCGGAGGATGGTCTCCGAGGTAATGGCTATCTTGCAGCTGCGCAAGGGGTATACTTCCCCGAAGAACTGCAGCAGCCCGCGGGCGTGCAGGACGTTGCTGTACGGGCCGAAGTAACGGTTCCCCTTTCCCTTTTCGATGCGGCGGGTGATGAATACGCGGGGGAACTCCTCGCCGGTGACGCAGATCCAGGGATAGGTCTTCGAATCCTTGAGGAGGATGTTGTAGCGGGGCTTGTACTGCTTGATAAGGTTGTTCTCCAGCAGGAGGGCATCGGCCTCGCTGTCCACCACCGAGAACTGGGCATCGGCGATCTTACTCACCAGGATGCGCGTCTTGGCGTTCAGGCGCTCCGGCGGGACGAAATACTGCGCCACGCGCTTGTGCAGGTCCTTGGCCTTGCCCACGTAGATGACCTTTCCCTCGGCGTCATAGTAACGGTATACGCCGGGGTTGTGCGGGAAAAGGGCTATTTTTTCCTTGACGGTCATCCTAGTTGCAAAGATAGGGGAAGATTTTCGTTTTAGAGAATTTTTTATTACCTTTGCGCGTTAATACGAAAGAAGAAACAACAAATAAAACTTAAAACAAACCCATTATGACAAAGGAAGAAATCGTAAAGCAGGTCACCGATATCATCGTGGACAAGCTTGCCGTGGATCCGAGTGCAGTCACCGAGTCCGCCAGTTTCACCAATGACCTGGGTGCCGATTCCCTGGACACCGTAGAACTCCTGATGGAATTCGAACACGTCTTCGGCATCAAGATTCCGGATGAAGAAACTAGCGGTATCTCCACCGTCGGCGACGCCATCGCCAAAGTAGCAGAAAAGATTGGTGAGTAATCCTCCCGGTCAAACATAAAAGAGGTCAGCTTTCGGGCTGGCCTCTTTTTTTAGTCTCTCGGGACCGCGTAGGTGACGCGGAAGAGCGGGACGCCGGACGCGGCGGCCGGCCCGTTCAGGACAGCCTTGTAGAAGCGGTCCGTGTCCAGTACGGTGGAATAGCTGTAACTCTGCTGGGTGGAGGCGTTCATCATCTGCTCCAGCATCATATAGTTATAGTAGTTGCTGTAGTAGTCGTTGTAGCCGTAGCCGCCATAGCCGTAGCCGCCGTAACCGTATCCTCCGTAGCCGTAGCCGCCTCCGTAGATGCTGTTATAGTAGCTGGCATACATCAGCTGCTGGTAGTACTCGTTGTCGTACATCGAGCCGCTGGCGTTTGCCGTTTTTTCCGTGGAGATGGTCAGGAACCAGATATCCGCGTCCGTGGCGGTATTCAGGTCATCCCTCTTCATAATGGCCTGGAGGTGGTAGGTAATGTCCGGGGCGTAGCACAGGTTGTTGCGGTCCATCGTTCCCTGGTTCTCCGTGCTCACGGAGGCGTCCGTCAGGCCCGCGAAGGAGATGTAGGTGCTGCCGTCTTCTTCGTCCTCATAGGTCTTGCGGATGGTGGGGCTCAGGATGGAGGGGAAATAATCCAGGTCCTTGAAGTCGTTCTCTTTCAAGCCCTCCTCCTTGAACGGGAGGATGATGGAGGCTTTGGAGATGATGACCTTGGAGGGGTCGCGTCCCTCGGCCGCAATGGCCGCCGCCGTCTTCTCCTGCAGTTCCCGGGCCGATATCACCGGCTTGAGTCCGCCGCCGCCTTCCACCAGAATTTCGCCCGCCGCAGCTCCGGCGACGGTTTCGTGGGTGGTGCGGTTGAAGCAGTATTGGTCGAATTTGGTGTTGTTGCCCTGATAGGTGACTTCGTCGTAGAGGGCGGGTTCCCCGGGGATGAACAGGAAGGAGGAATCCTTCTGGACGCCGTCCCACGTGCTGTTGACCTTGAGGACGCCCACGTTGTTGTTGCGGACGTAGTAGTTGCTGCTCACGCTCATACAGGAGAGCTCGAACAGGTTGATGCGTCCGCCGTTTCCTTCCGGGGGATCCATCGCCAGGTGGATGCCCGGCAGGGCCGCCACCCATTCGTCGTATTTGTCCAGAAGGTCGGTTCTGGTTTCGTCGTCGGACCTTTCCTTCAGGGCCGGGCCGATGCTCCTTAAGGCGTCGATGTACTTCTGGGCATAGTCCGTGGTGAAGGTGAAGGAGATTTCGTCGCCGCCGTCATAGATGGGAATCCCTTTGGTGATGATGGCCGATCCGTGCTGAATGCTCTGCGTGCACCCGGCGTTCTTGGCTTCCGGCAGCGGGGCGGTGAGCTCCGTCACGCGGAGGTTCTGGATGATGGAGGCGTCGCTTTCCTTGCTGCAGGAGACCGTGTCCCTGGCGAAACGCAGCGTGAAGCTCACGGGGACGGGGTTGTCTCCCAGGTCGATGGTGTCCATCGCGGGGATGAGGGTGAAAGCCGATTCACGCGTGGTCAGGCCCAGTTTTTCGTCGCGGATGGCGCCCACGGTCATATGCAGGGAGGAATAGCCCGAGAGATCCTCGGCCATCTTGAGCTGGATGTCCGTAAGGGGGAATTCGATGCTATAGGTGTCGTAGAGAAGACTCTTGTCCACCAGCCCTTCTCCCAGGCTGCCGTCCACCTCTATGCAGCCCGGGAGAACCAGGGCTGCAGCCAATGCCATGGCCAGTATCTTTCTCATTTCAGCAAGTCGTCGTAAAAAGCGTTGTAGCGGTCCAGGTAACTGCCGTCCTGAAAACTCTCTTCCTCATAGGGAAGGACGGGGAGGTCCAGGGAGGCGGCGTACTCCTTCAGCTCCGGCTTCACCTCCGGGCTTCCCAGGATGATGCCGTCTGAGTACTGCACCGCCAGTTTAGCAAGTTCCGTGCCGTCCGAAGGCTCCGAGAGGGCGATGTCGCGGGGCTTGACGCCGCCGAAGAGGATGGTCTGGGCAAAGCCCGGGGACAGTTTTTCATCGGCTACATCGTCGTATAGGGAAAGGACCACCTTGCTCTGGGCAAAGATGGGATCGTCTTTATAGGCCTTCTTCAGGTAAAGGGGGAGAACGTGGGAAATCCATCCGCTGCAATGGATGACGTCCGGGGCCCAGCGCAGTTTTTTCACGGTTTCCAGGACGCCGCGGGCGAAGAAGATGGCCCGTTCGCCGTTGTCCGGGAAGAAATTCCCTGCCTCGTCCCTATAGAGCTGTTTGCGACGGAAATAGTCTTCGTTGTCGATGAAATAGACCTGGATGCGGGCGGCCGATATGGACGCCACCTTGATCACCAGCGGACGGTCCACGTCCCCGATGATGATGTTCATCCCGGAGAGGCGGATTACCTCGTGCAGCTGGTTCTTGCGTTCGTTGATGCAGCCGTAACGGGGCATAAAGGCGCGGATCTCCTTGCGGCGCTCCTGGATGCCCTGAGGGAGTTCGCGGCACAGGGTGGCCATCCGGCCTGCCGGAAGGTAGGGTTCCATCTCTGCGCTGACGAACAGTATCTTTTTGGCGGAATCTCCCATGTTAACTATATTTAACCCCCAAAGTTACGAATTTTTTTTGAGTTTTTCGGCGCTTTCCGTAACTTTGGGGCAAATTATGGCCACTTCCACCATACGCCGCCGCCTCGTCAGCGCCTGGATTTCCACCGTCATCAGCCTGTCCCTCGTACTGCTGCTGGTAGGGGTGGGAACGCTGCTGCTGGTGAACGCCCGGGCGGTGAGCGACTACTTCAAGGAGAACCTCCAGGTGTCCGTGCTCCTTAAGCAGCACGTCACCGAAGAAGAAGCCCTGCGCTACGAAGGAGAGGTGGCCTCCATCCCCGGCGTCCGCTCCACGCATTTCGTCTCGCGCGAGCAGGGAATGGAGGAGATGTCCTCGATGCTGGGCCGGGAGTTCCTGGACGTTTTCGAGACGGCGCCGCTGCCCATTTCCATCGACGTGAACCTGGAAGCCGGCTACGTTTCGTCGGACAGCCTCGCCGTGGTGAAATCGGCCCTGGCGGAAAGCCCGCTGGTGGAGGAGGTGATTTACCAGACTTCACTGGTGGACGCCCTCACCCAGAACCTGCGGCGCATTTCCCTGGCGCTGGTGGTGATGGTGGCGCTGCTCCTTTTCATCTCCTTCGTCCTCATTGCGAACACCGTCCGGCTGGACCTTTTCTCCCGCCGCTTCAGCATCCATACGATGCATCTGGTGGGTGCCACGAAGGCCTATATCCGCGCCCCGTTTATGGGCCGTGCGGCCCTGCAGGGGCTTTTCGCCGCCCTGTTCGCCATCCTGCTGCTGGTGGGCGGCCTGTTCGTGCTGCGGGATGAGTTCCCCCAGCTGTTCCAGATCTTTACCGTGGAGTCCCTGCTGCAGGTGATGGCGGTGATGATCGCCGCGGGCGTAGTCATCTGTATGGTGAGCACCTTCTTTGTGGTGGGCCGCCTGGTGGGCTACAACCGCGACCAGTTATACGCATATTAGACTATGGCTAAAAACTCCGAAAAGATGGCCCTCGGGCCCAAGAATATCCGGCTGATGATCGCCGGGCTGCTGGTGCTGGCGGCAGGGTTCCTCCTGCTGAGCGGCGGCGGTTCGCCCGATCCGAATGAGTTCAACTACGCGATGTTCGACTTCCGGCGCCTGGTGGCCGCCCCCGTGGTGATGGTGGCGGGTATCGTGGTGGAGGTCATCGCCATTATGGGCCGGTTTAAGGAGGAAGCGTAATGGACTGGTGGCAGGCGATCATTTTAGGTCTTGTGCAGGGCCTCACGGAATTTCTCCCGGTTTCCAGCAGCGGGCATCTGCTCATTTTCCAGCAGCTCCTTGGGGCCGATGCAGAAGGCTTCCTGGATTTCACCGTCACGGTGCACCTGGCCACGGTGTGCGCCACGCTGGTGGTCTTCTGGAGCGCCATCTGGAAGCTGTTGAAGGGCTTTTTCAAGTTTAGATACAACGACGAGACGGACTACGTCTGCAAGATCCTGGTCTCCCTCATCCCGGTGGCCCTGGTGGGCTTCCTGCTGAAGGACCAGGTGGAGGCTCTTTTCAGCGGGGCCCTGTGGCAGGTGGGAATCGGCCTCTGCATCACCGCCGCCCTCCTGATGGTCTCCGACCAGGCCGGGAAGCGCATCAAGGTTCCCGTGGCGAAAGATGCCCGGAACGGCATCTCCTACTGGCAGGCGCTGGTGGTGGGCGTGGCCCAGGCGGTCGCCGTCTGCCCCGGGATCTCCCGCAGCGGCAGCACCATCGCGACGGGCCTGCTGGGCGGCGTCAGGCGCGAGGCGATGGCCCAGTTCTCCTTCCTGATGGTGCTCATCCCCATCATCGGCGAACAGGCGCTGGATGTGCTGAAGGTGGCTGCGGGCCACGAGACTTTCGGCGCCGGCGTGGGCGTTCTGCCCCTGGCGCTGGGCTTTGTGGCGGCCTTCCTGAGCGGTCTTTTCGCCTGCAAGGTGATGATTGCCGTGGTGAAGAAGGCCAAGCTCCAGTGGTTCGCCCTTTACTGCCTCCTCGTCGCCGCCCTCATCTTCATCTTCGCGTAAATGGCAAAACCGCTCACATATTTCGTCTCCGACATCCACCTGGGACTGCAGGTGGGGGATCCCGCCGCGCGGGAAAAGGCTTTCCTGCTGTTTCTCAGGAGCATTTCCCCCGCCCAGACCGACGCCCTGTATCTGCTCGGGGACGTCTTCGACTTCTGGTACGAGTACCGGGACCTGGTCCCCAAGGGTTCCACGCGCGTTCTGGCCGCCCTGGCCGATCTTGTGGATGAGGGCGTGAAGGTCTTCTTCTTCCGCGGGAACCACGACCTCTGGGTCAAGGATTACTTCGGCACGCTGGGGATCCAGGTACTGGAGCAGCCGTATACGGTCCGCATCGGCCGCCAGACCTTCTGCCTGGGACACGGTGACGCCCTGGGCCCCGGAGACCACAAGTACAAGTTCTTCAAATGGCTGTTCAGCCGCCGCTGGGCGCAGACGCTTTATACGTCCCTGCACCCCTGGCTGGCCTTCCGCATCGCCACCGGCTGGAGCAGCAAGTCCCGCGGGGAGAAGCCCATCGCCTACACCTTCAAGGGGGAGGACGAACGGCTCTACAAATACAGTCTGGATTTCCAGAAGCACAGTCCCGTGGACCACTTCATCTTCGGCCATTATCACTGCCGCGTGGATATGCCCGTCGGCAACGCCCGCCTGCACGTGCTGGGCGACTGGATGACCTCTCCCAACTGGCTGGTATTCGATGCCGCGACTTGCAGCCTCGAGGAACGTACGACTATTTGAAATAGGTTTCCGGGACCTTTACCACCGGAGGATCTTCCCAGAAGACGGACCAGTACAGGCCCTTGAATTCGCCGCGCTCCCACAGCCAGACCAGCTGTTCGATGGCGGCATCGGCCCCGTTGGGGTCGTACTGGCTCTTGAGGTCGTTGTCGAAGAGCTTGGCGATGCCCTGCCAGAAGGCGGCCGCCGCGCCGCTCTTGTAGTCGTGGATGATGTCGTAAGGAGGGACGCCGGTTTCCCGGTCGATGAGCTTCAGAAGAAGCGCACCCTGCGAGATGGTCATCTCGTGCAGCGCCCCGCTGAAGTCCTTGAACAGCTGTTTCTGGATGGCGTCGATGTACATCTGGCGCCGGATCCCCTTATAGCCGGTGGCGCTGAGGGTGCTGTCCACCTGGTGCTTGAGGCCGCCGGAAGCCAGGGCGTAGGGATAGACGCGGGCGAAACGCCAGACGAGTTTGTAGTACTCCCGCCAGTTCTTTTCCGAGTTCTTCCCCTTTTTCATCCCGAAGACGTATACGGGCTGGATCTTGTCCAGGTAGGTGGTGTCGCCGTTCTGCACCAGCATATGCATATAGGCGGCCCCCTGCGGGACGGCGGGTTCCTCTTCCCGGATGCGCTTGCGGGCCATCTCCTCCTGCCGCTGCCGCGCCCGTTCCATCGCCCGGCGCACGTGGCCCTGCGCTCCCGCCGCAGGGCCAATGGCCAGCAGCAGGAACAGAAGGACGATATGATGCCTGACAGACATTTTCGCAAAGGTACTTTTTTACAAAAAACTTACCAAATCCAAAAACTACATTTGTGCTTGTCGAAAATGAACGGAACTTTTTTTGAACAATTTGCGTAAATCGCTGATTTTTCGGATAGTTAAGTGTTAAAAACCGCGGTCGAAAATGTTGAAATATTTTGTAAAAAAGTTTGGTAGTTCCGGATTTTTTTGTAACTTTGCAATCCCCAAATTGGAGCAAAATGCACCCAACCAGCTGAGTTTCAATTAGTTAGGGACTAAATGGAAATTATTTAAACATTACAGCAATGTTACAGCCTAAAAGAACAAAATTCAGAAGGGAGCAGAAAAACCGTATGAAGGGCAATTCCGGTCGCGGAAACCAGCTCGCATTCGGTTCCTTCGGCCTTAAGAATCTGGAAAACTGCTGGCTCACCGCCCACCAGATCGAGGCTGCCCGTCAGGCCATCTCCCGCAGAATGAACCGTGAAGGTCAGATTTGGA
This sequence comes from Bacteroidales bacterium, assembly GCA_016281315.1. Lineage (GTDB taxonomy): Bacteria > Bacteroidota > Bacteroidia > Bacteroidales > UBA932 > Cryptobacteroides. Next base: position 5,873 of record JAEEIJ010000048.1, on the reverse strand, counting down.
TCCGCGTCTTCCCTGTGAAGCCGTTCACCGCCAAGCCCCTGGATACCCGTATGGGTAAAGGTAAGGGTGACCCTCAGGGTTTCGTAGCCCCTATCACTCCCGGCCGTATCCTCTTCGAGGCGGAGGGCGTTTCCCTCGCCGTCGCCAAGGAGGCTATGCGTCTTGCCGCCAATAAGCTCCCGGTTGCCACCAAGTTCGTGGTCCGCAGGGATTATGTTGAAGAATAAACTTTGGAGGAAAGAACAATGAAAGTATCCGAAGTACGTGAGATGTCGGTGGCCGATCTTCGCGACCGCATCGAAGTGGAAAAAAGCAACCTCGACACGATGAAACTCAATCATGCGATTTCTCCGCTGGAGGACACCTCCAAGATCCGCAAGACCCGTCAGGACATTGCCCGCATGATCACCATTCTGGCCGAGAAAGAAAAACAGCAGAACTAAAGACCTATGGAAAGAAATCTTCGCAAAGAAAGGGTTGGCATCGTGGTGAGCAACAAGATGGACAAGACCATCGTGGTTGCCGTTGAAACGCACGAGAAACACCCCATTTACGGCAAGTTCGTAAAGAAGACCACCAAGTTCGTGGCCGAGGACTCCAAGAACGAATGCTCCGAGGGCGATACCGTCCGCATTATGGAGACCCGTCCCCTCAGCAAGACCAAGAACTGGAGATTAGTTGAAATCGTTGAAAAAGTCAAGTAATTATGATACAGCAGGAATCACGTTTAGCGGTGGCCGACAACAGCGGAGCTAAGGAAGTCCTTTGCATCCGTGTGCTGGGCGGCACCCGTCACCGTTACGCCACCATCGGCGAAACCATCGTCGTGACCGTCAAGAGCGCCATCCCCGGTGGCGACATCAAGAAGGGCACCGTGACGAAGGCCGTCGTCGTGCGCACCAAGAAGGAAATCCGTCGTCAGGACGGCTCCTATATCCGTTTCGATGAAAATGCATGTGTCCTCCTCAACGGCGCAGGCGAACTCCGCGGCACCCGTATCTTCGGTCCCGTGGCCCGCGAGCTCCGCGAGAACTACATGAAAATCGTTTCCCTGGCTCCCGAAGTCCTCTAATATTATATACGCGTATGAAAAAGTTCAACATCAAGAAAGGCGATACCGTGTATGTGAATGCCGGTAACGACAAGGGCAAGACCGGCAAAGTGCTGGAAGTGCTCCGCGAAAAGGACCGCGTCATCGTAGAGGGCGTGAATATGGTGTCCAAGCACACCAAACCCAACCCGAAGGCTCCCCAGGGAGGTATTATCAAGCAGGAAGCCGCTATCCACGTCTCCAACGTGCAGCTCGTAGACGCTGCCGGCAAGCCCACCCGCATTGCCCACAAGGAGGTCGATGGAAAGAAAGTGCGCATTGCTAAAACAACCGGAGACCAGATCAAGTAATTATGGCAAAGAAAGCAAGCAAACCCGCAGAAGCCCAGGCGCTTCCTACCGGGTACACCCCGGACCTCAAGAAGGTCTATAAAGAGGAAATCGTTCCTGCCCTGGTGAAGCAGTTCAGCTACACCACCGTAATGCAGGTTCCCCGTCTGGTGAAGATCACCCTCAACGAAGGTGTGGGCGACGCCACCCAGGACAAGAAGATGGTGGAAGAAGCCGCCGAAGAACTGAGCATCATCGCCGGTCAGAAGGCTGTCATCACCAACTCCCGTAAGGATATTTCCAACTTCAAGCTCCGTAAAGGTATGGCCATCGGCGCAAAGGTTACCCTGCGCGACGTCCGTATGTACGAATTCCTGGAGCGTCTCATCCGTGTGGCCCTTCCCCGTATCCGCGACTTCAACGGTATCTCCGAGAAGATGGACGGTCAGGGCAACTACACCCTCGGCATCAAGGAGCAGATTATCTTCCCCGAGATCGAGATCGACAAGAACCCTCGCATCCACGGTGTGGAAATCACCTTCGTTACCACCGCCAAGACCGACGAAGAGGCGCACGCCCTCCTCAAGGCTTTCGGCCTTCCTTTCAAGAAACATAATAACTAGTATAAGATGGCAAAGGAATCAATGAAAGCTCGCGAAGTCAAACGCGCGAAATTAGTTGCTAAGTACGCCGCTAAGCGGGCCGCTCTGAAAGAGGCCGGCGATTACGCCGCTCTGGACAAGCTCCCCAAGAACGCCAGCCCCGTACGTCTCCACAACCGCTGCTCTCTCACCGGTCGTCCCAAGGGATTTATGCGCGCATTCGGCCTCAGCCGTATTCAGTTCCGCGAAATGGCTTCCCAGGGTCTCATCCCCGGCGTAAAGAAGGCCAGCTGGTAATAATCATTTAAAGTTCGAAGAAAATGACTGATCCTATCGCAGATTATCTGACCAGAATCCGCAACGCTTACCTCGCCGGTAAGAAAGTGGTGGAAATCCCTTCCTCCAATATGAAGGAAGCCATCACCAAGATTCTGTTTGAGAAGGGTTACATCCTCAGCTACAAAGTGGTTGAAGGCCAGCCCTACAATACCATCAAGATCGCCCTGAAGTACCATCCGGAAACCAAGGCCGCCGCTATCAAGAACATCCAGCGCGTGAGCACTCCCGGTCTGCGCAAGTATGCAGACGTGGACAACATGCCCCGCGTCCTGAATGGTCTGGGTATCGCAGTCCTGTCCACTTCCAAGGGCGTGATCACCGACAAAGAGGCCAAAGAGCTGAACGTGGGCGGTGAAGTGATTTGCTATGTATATTAATCGTACCCAAAACTATGTCAAGAATCGGTAAATTACCTGTAGTCCTTCCGGCCGGTACAACAGCGCAGCTGCTGGACGGCAACATCGTGAAGGTGAAAGGCCCTCTCGGCGAAATGAGCCAGAAAGTGGATCCGGACATCACCGTTTCCATCGAGGGAAATGAAATCAAGTTCACCCGTCCCAGCGACCTTCCCCGGTTCCGCTCGATGCACGGCCTGTACCGCGCCCTGGTCCACAATATGGTGGTGGGCGTGAGCGAGGGCTTCACCGTCAAGCAGGAGTTTGTGGGTGTGGGTTACCGCGTGGCCGCCCAGGGTCAGCTCGTGACGATGTCCGTAGGTTATTCCCACGACATCCAGATCATGCTGCCCAAAGAGGTTACCGCCGAGACCCCCCAGGTCCGCAAAGGCGAGAACCCCATTCTCATCCTGAAGAGCGCCGACAAACAACTGGTTGGCCAGATCGCCGCCAAGATCCGTTCGTTCCGCCGTCCCGAACCGTACAAGGGCAAGGGTATCAAGTTTGTGGGCGAACAGCTCCGCCGCAAGGCCGGCAAGACTGCTTCGGCTAAATAATCGTAGGAGGAAAGAACTATGGCACTCAATAGAATTGAAAGAAGAAGAAGGATTCACTACCGCATCCGCAAGCACGTCAACGGCACCGCCGAACGTCCGCGTATGGTTGTGTTCCGTTCCAACAAGCAGATTTATGTCCAGGTGGTGAACGACCTGGAAGGGAAGACCCTCGTGGCCGCCGCTTCCAACGACAAGCAGCTCGCCGCCCAGACCAAAGGCAAGTCCGGCATCGAAGCCGCTGCCCTCGTGGGCAAGGCCATCGCCGAACGCGCCCTCGCAGCCGGCATCACCGCCGTTGCATTCGACCGCGGAGGATACCTCTTCCACGGCAGAGTTAAATCCCTTGCAGACGCTGCCCGCGAAGGCGGCCTCGCATTCTAACACGTAAAGAGATATGGCAAATTCAAACGTAAAAAGAGTTAAGACCTCTGACCTTGAGCTCAAGGACAGACTGGTAGCCATCAACCGTGTTACCAAGGTCACCAAGGGCGGTCGTCACTTCCGCTTTGCCGCCATCGTCGTCGTGGGCGACGAAAACGGTGTGGTGGGTTACGGCCTGGGTAAGGCCAACGAAGTTACCGCCGCCATCGCCAAGGGTGTGGAGGATGCCAAGAAGAACCTGGTGAAGGTTCCCGTCATCAACACCACCATCCCGCACGAGCAGGTTTCCCGCTTCGGCGGCGCCGAGGTCTTTATGAAACCCGCTGCTCCCGGTACCGGTGTGAAGGCCGGCGGTGCTATGCGCGCCGTGTTCGAGAGCGCCGGCGTCCAGAACGTCCTCGCTAAGAGCAAAGGCTCTTCCAACCCCCACAACCTCGTGAAAGCCACCATCCAGGCCCTCACCGAAATGCGCGACGCATACACGGTGGCCGGTCTGCGCGGTGTCCCTATGAGCAAAGTTTTTAACGGTTAATTCCTGAGAGACAATGGCAAAGCTTAAGATTACCCAGGTCCGCTCCAAGAATGGAGAGACCAAGCGTCAGATCGCGAACCTCAAGACTCTCGGCATCCGCCGTATGCACCAGACCGTGGAAGTGGAGGATACCCCCATCACCCGCGGCATGCTGGAAAAAGTTCAGCATCTGGTTTCTTATGAAGTAATTGACTAAGAGGAGGAAACAAGAGATGAAACTTGAGAATATGAAGCCCGCAAAGGGCGCAACCCATAACAGCAAGCGCGTTGGTCGCGGTCAAGGTTCCGGTAAGGGCGGCACTGCCACCCGCGGTACCAAGGGCGCGCAGGCCCGTGCCGGCTATGAGCACAAGATCGGCTACGAAGGCGGTCAGATGCCCATCCAGCGCCGTCTCCCGAAGTTCGGTTTCAAGAATCCCACCCGCGTAGCCTACAAAGCCGTGAACGTGGCCACCCTCGAAGAACTCAGCAAGAAGATGAAGGTCAAGGCTTTCGAGCCGGATACCCTCATCGCCGCCGGCATCGCCTCCAAGGGCGAACTGGTGAAAGTGCTGGGCAACGGAGAACTCAAGGCCAAGCTCGAGGTGAAGGCCAACGCCTTCTCCGCATCGGCCAAGGAAAAGATCGAGGCCGCCGGCGGTAAAGCGATCGTCATCGAGTAATTTCCCTCGCGATGAAGAAGTTTATTGAAACCATAAAGAACATCTACAACATCGAGGAACTGCGCAAGCGAATCGGTTACACGATCCTCCTTGTGCTGGTCTACCGACTGGGCAGCTTCATCCTCCTTCCGGGTCTCGACCCCGAGATCCTGAAGGGAGGTCTGGCCGGTTCCCAGGACGGGCTCGTCGGCCTGCTGAATATGTTCAGCGGCGGTGCCTTCGGTAACGCGTCCATCTTCGCCCTCGGTGTGATGCCGTACATCTCGGCATCAATCGTGGTCCAGCTTCTGGGGATGTTCGTTCCCGCCTTCCGCAAAATGCAGATGGAAGGCGAGAGCGGCCGCCGGAAGATGAACCAGATTACCCGCTACCTCACGGTGGCCATCCTCGCCATCCAGGGTCCCGCCTACGTGGCCGGAATGATTCCCGCCGCCGCGCGCACCGTGGCCTGGAGCTCCTTCACGTTCAACCTCGTTTCCACCGTCATCCTGATGGCCGGTTCGATGTTCGTGATGTGGCTGGGCGAGCGGATCACCGACCGCGGCATCGGCAACGGTATCTCCCTCATCATTATGATCGGTATCGTGGCCCGTCTGCCGTACGCGCTGTTTGCGGAAGGTGTGCAGAAGTTCACCGGCAACGGCGTGGGTGGCCCCCTCCTGTTCATCGTGGAAATGGTCGTCTGGGTGCTCGTCATCCTGGCCGCCATCGCCCTGGTGCAGGCAGTCCGTAAAGTTCCCGTACAGTATGCCAAACGTGTGATCGGCAACAAGCAGTATGGTGGTGTGCGTCAGTACATCCCCCTGAAAATCAATGCCGCCGGCGTGATGCCCATCATCTTCGCCCAGGCCCTGATGATGTTCCCGATGCTGCTGGGCCGCTACGATGCCACCCGTGGTATCGCCGCCGCCTTCTCCAGCTACACCACCATTTGGTATAACGTGGTATTCTTCATCCTGGTAGTCGTATTCACCTACTTCTACACCGCCGTTCCCGTGAATCCTACGATGATGGCCGAGGATATG
>JAEEIJ010000047.1 GCA_016281315.1 Bacteroidales bacterium | reverse complement strand
CTCAGGCCGGCCGGGCCGCCGCCGATGACGGCGATCTTCTCCTCCCAGCGCTCCTGCACGGAAGAGGCGATGACCACCTCCGGGACGAAGCGGGTCTCCGCCTTGAGGTCCTGCTCCGCGATGAACTTCTTCACCTCGTCGATGGCGATGGGCTTGTCGATGGTGCCGCGCGTGCAGGCGTCCTCGCAGCGGCGGTTGCAGATGCGGCCGCAGACCGCAGGGAAAGGATTCTCCCGCTTGATGAGCTCCAGGGCCTCTTTATACTTTCCTTCGGCCGCCTTCTTCAGGTAGCCCTGTACGGCGATATGGGCCGGGCAGGCGGTCTTGCAGGGGGCGGTGCCGGTCTCATAGCAGTTGATGCGGTTGTTGTCCCGGTAGTCCTCGTCCCACTTGTCCTTGCCCCATTTGGTGGCATCCGGCAGCTCGTGTTTCGGGTACTGCTGCGGGCCGTTCTTGGTGCAGAGCTTCTGGCCCAGCTTCACGGCGCCGGCGGGACAGTATTCCACGCAGCGGCCGCAGGCGACGCAGTTCTTCGGGTCTACCTCGGCCACATAGGCGCTGCGGCTCATATTGGGCGTATTGAACAGCTGCGAGGTGCGCAGGGCGTTGCATATCTTGACGTTGCAGTTGCAGATGGCGAAGATCTTCCCCTCGCCGTCTATGTTGGTCACCTGGTGCACGTAGCCGTTGTCCTCGGCCTTCTTGAGGATGGCCATACATTCGTCGTAGGTGATGTAGTGGCCGCGGCCGGTTTCCGCCAGATAGTCCGCCATATCGCCCACGCCGATGCACCAGTCGCGGTAATCGTCGGCGCAGCCTTCGTCCAGTTTCTTGCGGCCGTAACGGCAGGAGCAGATGCCCAAGCCCAGATGGCCTTCATACTTTTTGAGCCAGTAGGAGATGTGCTCGATGTCGACGGACTCGTTCTCCAGGGAGATGGCCTTTTCCACGGGGATGACGTGCATCCCGATTCCGGAGCCGCCCATCGGCACGAAGGGCGTCACCTTCTCCAGCGGAAGGAAGGTCATCCGCTCGAAGAACATCGCCAGTTCCGGGTGCTTGTCCATCAGCTCCACGTTCATATTCGTGTATTCCGCGCTGCCGGGAACGAACATCGGCACCCAGTAGATACGGTCCTCCCGGTTGAAGGTGGTGCCTTCGTCCGGGCCCCGGCCGTTGGTATAATGGTCCCCGTAGTCGTACTCCAGCATCCCGAAGTAGGCGAGCTTGTCCAGCAGTTCGTCGAAGGATTTGTCGTCCGGGGTGTAGTGCTTCTTTGCGTTCCACTCGTGCAGGAGTTTATAGGGCCGATGCTCCCGCACCTTGAAGAAGTTGCCAGGAAGCATATCCAGGAGCAGGTCCAGCGAGGCTTCGCGGGTCTGCGGGTCCATTTCGTCCTCGAAGATGCAGGCGAGGCCCCAGTACTCCGGGGCGTCGGTGGTCATCTTGATCTTACCGGGAACGCGGTCCGTGACGTGGCGGACGAATTTCAGCAGCTTGGGATTCGGGTTTTTGTCGCCCTTGTGCTTAGGGACGAACTTGGTGGACATCTCAGGCATATTTCCAGTTTTTGGTGTTCTCTACAAGCCAGTCGGCGAAGGCGTCCACGCCCTCACCTGTCTTGGCGCAGATGGGGATGACCTGCGCCTTGGGGTTCCGCATCCGGATGTACTCCCGGCACTTGTCCAGGTCGAAGTCGAAGTAGGGCATCACGTCCGTCTTGTTGATGAGGACGAGGTCGCACACCTGGAACATCAGGGGGTATTTGAGGGGTTTGTCGTGGCCTTCCGGCACGCTCAGGATCATCGCGTTCTTTACGGCGCCGGTGTCGAACTCCGCAGGGCAGACGAGGTTCCCGACGTTCTCCAGAATCACCAGGTCCACGCCTCCCAGCGCCACGTTATCCAGCCCCTGGCGGGTCATCTCCGCGTCCAGGTGGCACATCCCGCCCGTATGCAGCTGGATGGAGGGTACGCCGGTGGCCGATTGAATCTTCACGGCATCCACGTCGCTGTCTATATCGGCCTCCATCACGGCCACGTTCAGCCGCCCCTTCAGGCGGTTCAGGGTTTGAATGAGGGTGGTGGTTTTCCCGCTCCCCGGGGCGCTCATCAGATTGAGGAGGAACACCCCTTTGCGTTTGAGTTCCTGTCTTAGTGCATCCGCGTCCTTCTCGTTGTCCTCGAGGACGCTCTTTTTGATCTCGATGACCTTTACTTCGTCCATCGCGTGCGTGTGGTTAGTTCCGTAAAGGTACGAAATTTTTCCCACATAAAAAAGCGGCGGCTGTCGCCGTCGCTTCGCGTGGCCCCTCGGGGATTTGAACCCAGGACCAACGGATTATGAGTCCGCTGCTCTAACCGCTGAGCTAAGGGGCCTTAGCCTCAGACCTTGATCTCCACCTCAACACCCGAAGGAAGCTCCAGCTTCATCAGGGCGTCTACGGTCTTGGCGTTGGAGTCGTCGATGTCGATCAGACGGACGTACGAATCCAGTTCGAACTGCTCGCGGCTCTTCTTGTTCACGAAGGTGGAGCGGTTCACAGTGAAGATCTTCTTGTTGGTGGGAAGCGGAATGGGACCCACTACCTTTGCACCCGTTGCCTTCACTGTATCGACGATCTTGGCGGCGGACTTGTCCACCAGCATATGATCGAAAGATTTCAGTTTGATTCTGATTTTTTGGTTCATATCAAAATAACTTTTAACTTTTTGCTTGCAATTATTCCTCGTCGGGAACGCGGTATCCGCTCTTCTCGATGATGTCCTTGGCCAGGGCGGCCGGGACCTCTGCGTAATGGTCGAAGGTCATCGTGCTGGTGGCGCGGCCCGAAGACAGCGTGCGCAGCACCGTGACATAACCAAATTGCTCGGCGAGCGGAACGAACGCCTTGACGATACGTGCTCCGTTGGCGGTGGAGTCCATAGCCACAATCTGGCCGCGGCGGCGGTTCAGGTCCCCCACGATGTCGCCCATATAGTCTTCCGGGGTCACCACTTCGAGGCTCATAATGGGCTCGAGCAGGACGGGATGACACTTGGGGCAGGCGTGACGGAAAGCCATCCGGGCGGCGAGTTCGAAGGAGAGGGCGTCGGAGTCTACCGGATGGTAGCTGCCGTCCAGTACCTCCACCTTCAGGGAAGGCACCTCATAACCGGCGAGAACGCCGTTGGACATAGCCGAGGTGAATCCCTTCTCGATGCTCGGGATGAAATCCTTGGGGATGTTGCCGCCTTTGACCGAATTGATGAACTGAAGACCCTGTGCGCCTTCATCGGCCGGAGAGATATTGACGATGATGTCGGCGAACTTGCCGCGACCGCCCGTCTGCTTCTTGAAGACCTCGCGCAGCTGGAAGCTGGTGGTGATGGTCTCCTTGTAGTTCACCTGCGGCGCACCCTGGTTGATGTCCACGCCGAATTCGCGGCGCAGACGGTCCACGATGATGTCCAGGTGAAGCTCACCCATTCCGCTGATGACGGTCTGTCCGGTCTCGTGGTCCGCCTTCACCGTGAAGGTGGGATCTTCCTCTGCGAGTTTGGAGAGGGCGATGCCCAGTTTGTCCAAGTCCTGCTGGGTCTTGGGCTCCACGGCGATGCCGATCACGGGATCCGGGAATTCCATCGATTCCAGGGTGATGGGTTTCTCTTCCAGGCACACGGTGTCCCCGGTGCGCAGGTCCTTGAAGCCCACCGCCGCGCAGATGTCGCCGGCCTCCACGAACTCGATGGGGTTCTGGTGGTTGGAGTGCATCTGGTACAGGCGGGCCACCCTTTCTTTCTTGGCGGTGCGGGTGTTGTAGACGTAGGAACCGGCGTCCAGTCGGCCTGAATAGGCGCGCAGGAAGGCCAGACGGCCCACGAAGGGATCCGTGGCGATCTTGAACACCAGGGCGCAGAAAGGTTCGTCGGCCGAAGGCTTGCGGCTGATCTCGTCGCCGGTGCGGGGGTTGGTCCCCGTGACGGCGCCTTTGTCCAGCGGAGAAGGCAGATACCGCATCACGGCATCCAGGAGGAACTGCACGCCCTTGTTCTTGAAGGAAGAGCCGCAGCACGCAGGGACGATCTGCATCGAGATGCAGCCCTTGCGGATGGCGGCGATGATTTCCTCCTTGGTAAGGGAGTCCGGATCCTCGAAGTACTTCTCCATCAGGGTCTCATCGCATTCCGCGGCAGCTTCCAAAAGGATGTCGCGCCAGCGGGCGGCCTCTCCCTTCAGGTCCGCGGGAATCTCGCCCTCGTGATAGTTGACGAGTTCCTCCGAGCCGTCGTAGAAGATGGCCTTCATATCGATGAGGTCCACAAGACCCTCGAATTTGTCCTCTGCCCCGATGGGCAGGCAGACGGGAACGGCGGTGGCGCCCAGCTTGGTCTTGATCTCCTCCACACAAGCCAGGAAATCCGCCCCCACGCGGTCCATTTTGTTCACATAGGCGATCTTGGGCACGCCGTATTTATCGGCCTGACGCCATACGGTCTCGCTCTGAGGCTGTACGCGGCCCACTGCGCAGAAAGTGGCCACCGTGCCGTCCAGCACGCGCAGGCTGCGCTCCACCTCCACGGTGAAGTCCACGTGCCCGGGAGTGTCGATCAGGTTGATCTGGTAGGTGTTCCCGTTGTAGTGCCAGAAGGCGGTGGTGGCAGCAGAAGTGATGGTGATACCCCGCTCCTGCTCCTGGACCATCCAGTCCATGGTGGCAGCTCCTTCGTGAACCTCGCCAATCTTGTGGGTCTTCCCGGTGTAGAAAAGAATGCGTTCGGATGTAGTGGTCTTACCGGCATCGATGTGGGCCATGAT
>JAEEIJ010000046.1 GCA_016281315.1 Bacteroidales bacterium | reverse complement strand
GCCACGGCCTCGTTCTCCGCATCCTCTTCCCCTTCCAACCAGCGGGCTACGTCCTCAAGGTCGTCGGTCTTGACATTGATCTTCACCAGATAGATGGCGTCCGCGGTTTCCACGGTGACAGCATAGAAGGAAGTTCCGTCCGGCTTGGGATATTTCACCAGGTCTGTGAGGTAATCACTGAATCCTTTGGGGTACTTCTCCGAGAAAGCGGCCATGAGGTCCGGATGGACGGCCATTTTCTCATAACTAACCACGTGTCTTTTCTTGCTGTCTGCCATAATTATCTTTTCTTTCGCGCTGCAATATTAGGTTTTTGTTTTGAACCTTGCAAGCCCTTCCCGCTTTTTTTGGAAGAATTTTTAAAGAAATACTCTTTTTGCCGTCTTTTTTTCTCCGGATCCCGCTCCGTGAACACCGGCGTCATATCGCGCGGATCCAGCCCGCTGTAGAACATCACGGAGGAAGTGGTCATCGGGGTGGGCGTGAAATCCTGCACCTGGTCCATCCAGATTCCCTTCAGGGCCGGATGCGCCGCCAGCCGTTCCATATCCTTCATGGTGCAGCCGGGGTGGGACGATATAAAATAAGGTACCAGGCCCACGTGCGTACCCGCCTTGCGGTTCACGGCGTCGAATTCCTTCCGCAGCCGCTCGAAGAGGCGGAAACTGGGTTTGGCCATTTTCTCCAGCACGTGGTCTTCGGTGTGCTCCGGCGCCACTTTCAATCGGCCCGAAGTATGGTCCAGTACCAGCGTCTCCAGATAGGGCTTCGAGCTCTCGTCCACGAAACCGTCCTCCGTGAGGAAAAGGTCGTAGCGGATGCCGCTGCCGATGTAACTGTGGCGGATGCCCTTGGTGTCGTCGATCTTGCGGTACAGCTCCATCAGCCGCGAGTGGTCGCAGTCCAGATTCGGGCAGCGTTTGGGGTAGAGGCAGCTGCGGCGCCTGCATTTGTCGCACAGGTCCGGATTCTTCCCCTTCATCCAGTACATATTGGCCGTGGGGGCCCCTACGTCGGAAATGTTGCCGGCGAAGTCCGGAAGATTGTTCAGCTCCTTCACCTCTTTCAGGATGGATTTCTCACTCCGGCTCTGGATGAACTTGCCCTGATGGGCGGCGATGGTGCAGAAGTTACAGCCCCCGAAGCAGCCCCGGTGCGTGTTCACGCTGAACTTGATCATATCGTAGGCCGGGATGCGTTTCCCCTTGTACCGGGGATGCGGCAGCTTGGTGAACGGCAAATCCCAGAAGGAGTCCATCTCTTCAGTGGTGGCCGGCGGATAGGGCGGATTGATCTGCACGTAGCCGTCGCCCACGGGCTCCAGAATGGTGTCCGGGTGCATCAGATTCGCGTGCGTCTCGATCCAGTGGAAATTCTCCGCAAATGCCCGCTTGTCCTTGCAGCATTCTTCGAAACTATGCAGTACTAAGGTTCCGGGGCTGACTTGTGCCCCAGAATCCGTGGCCACCCTCGGCCGCGTAAGAGGGAGGGGCCCATCCACAGGATGGGAGGGGCCGGAGCGAAGCGAAGGCGATTCGGGGGCACGAGTCTGTCCCGGAAGCCTTCCCTTCACAAAGAAGGCAATCTGCTGAATCTGCTGCATACGGTGGCGGGGCCAGCCTTTTTCGATGCCCTTGGTGAGTTCCAGCATCGGGCGTTCGCCCATCCCGTAGCAGAGATAATCGGCCCCGGAGGAGACCAGCACCGACGGCATCAGGCAGTCCTTCCAATAGTCGTAATGCGTGAGGCGGCGCAGGGAGGCTTCGATGCCGCCGATGACCACCGGCACATCCGGGAAGAGCTTTTTCAGGATCTGCGAGTAGACCGTGACGGCGTAATCTGGACGCGCGCCGGCCTTGCCGTCGGGCGTGTAGGCATCGTCGTGGCGCAGGCGTTTGGAGGCGGTGTAGTGGTTCACCATCGAGTCCATCGCACCGGCGTTGAGGGCGAAGTAGAGTCTCGGTCGGCCCAGCTTCCGGAAATCCCGAAGGTCGTCCCGCCAGTTGGGCTGGGGCACCACGGCCACGCGGTAGCCCCACTTCTGGAGCCAGCGCGCGATGACCGCCGTCCCGAAAGAGGGATGGTCCACGAAGGCGTCGCCGCTGAAGAAGATGACATCGATGTAATCCCATCCCAGGGCTTCCACCTCCTTCACCGACGTGGGGAACATATATGCCTTGTCCTGCTGCATTACAAGGGCAAAAATACAAAATAATTTGATGGAAAACAGCCCCTCGCACGTGCAGGAGGCCGATTTTAGTTTTGGTAGCGTGTTGCGGAAGTCGTAACTTATTGACTAGCAGCGAGTTGTTGTCTAAACTTTTTGTTGCCCGAAAATTTGGAGCAGGTGGCCCCGTTACCGTAACTTTGTTTCCGGCAAACTTGTTCCGTGGGATACTGATCGACCGCCGCCGGACCGTCTTTGCCCCGATGCCGGCGAGCTAACCCCCAGCCGGCATCGGTGTATAAAAAAAGCACCTCGTCGAAACGAGGTGCTGTCTTTTGCCCCAGTGT
>JAEEIJ010000045.1 GCA_016281315.1 Bacteroidales bacterium | reverse complement strand
TACATAAACACGAGCGACAGCTGATTTACGTCTTCCAAGGGCGTGTTTCTGTTCCATGTGCTCTGTTTAGATTTCGTTAAAGTTAATGGTTTTGGGTTTCTGCGCCTGGTGCGGGTGCTCGGGACCTGCATACACATACAGGTTGTTGATGAGCTTGTCACCAAGACGGGTCTTCGGGAGCATGCCCCTTACAGACCGGCGGATGAGTTCCTCGGGCCTTGAAGCAAGGATCTCCTTGGGCGTGGTGAAACGCTGGCCACCGGGATAGCCGGTGTAGCGGGTGTAGACGCGGTCGGTCATCTTCTTGCCGGTGAGACGGATCTTTTCGGCGTTGATGATGATCACGTTGTCGCCACAGTCCACGTGCGGGGTGTAGCCGGGCTTGTTCTTTCCACGCAGCACGAGGGCTACACGGGAAGCCAGGCGACCGAGCACGAGATCGGTTGCATCAAGAACGAGCCACTCCTTGTTCACAGTTGCCGCATTGAGGGAAACTGTCTTGTAGCTAAGTGTGTCCACTGTCTTGATTATTAATGGTTTAACATAAATGTTGCGATCCCCCTTCATTCAGAGGGACCGCAAAGGTAGTGATTTTCTACGAAAATACCAAACAAAAACCGCTATTCCACCGCCTTGAGGAGGTGTGCCGTGAAGGCCGCCTCTTCCTCCTGGGTGAGGAAGGTGGCGCGGATGGGCACGTAGAAGAGGCGTTCGCGGATGACGGCGGGGACGTCCTTGCAGTCGCGCAGACGCTGGGCGTCCTTCTCCGTGGTCATCAGGCAGGCCGTGGGATTGGCTTTTGCGGCCGATGCGACCGTGCGGATATCGGCCTTGGAAAAACGGTGATGATCCGGGTACTCCAGCCGCTGCGCAATCTTGTAAGTATCAGACAGATACATCCTCAGCGGCGCATTGTTGGCGATGCCGGACAGGAGCACCAGGCGCTGGGAGTAGAGGTAGTGAGCATCGGCCTCCGGGAAGACGCCTTCCGGAGGGCAGTAGGACACCGTCGTGAAGTAGAGTTCCTGTTCGTCTGCGAGCTTAAGGTTGGCGCGCCACTCCGCCCGTTCTTCGTCGGAGAGTTCGGCCGGGCATTTGGAGACGATGACAATCTGCGCCCGTTTCAGCTGGGAAGGGAGATCCCTAAGATGCCCAAACGGCATTAAGCTGTCCTTAAAAATGGGCCTGCTGTAATCCACCAGCACAATATTCAGCGTAGCTTCCAGCTTGCGGTACTGGAAGGCGTCGTCCAGAATGATGACCTTGCTGGAAGCGAGCTCCTGGCACCCCCGCACGCGGTTTTTGTCCACCGCCACGGTGACGGCCGGGAACTTGCGGGCAATCTGCAGCGGCTCGTCGCCCACTTCGCGGGCGGTGGCATCGGGGCCGGCCACCCGGTAGCCGCGGGTCTTGCGTTTGTAGCCCCGCGAGAGGACGGAGAGCGGCACCACCCAGTTTTCCTGGAGAATCTGCAGCAGGAGTTCCGTATGCGGGGTTTTCCCCGTGCCGCCCACGGTGAGGTTGCCGATCGAGACCGTGGGAACGGCAGCCTTGAAGGTCTTTTTCCAGCCCTTGTCGTAGGCGAGGTGCCTGAGGGCCAATATGAGCCTGTATATCATAACACGCAAAGATAGCAATTTTTCAGAGCCCGTACGCTCCTTCGGCCGGCGGAGCTTCGCTTCCCCATCGTTCGGCCACATAATCCAGCGTAGCGATAATCTCTTCAGGATCCTTCGAGGTGACCAGTTTGATGCGGGTTTCCTTGAAATCGCGCAGCCCCTTGAAATAGCAGCTGAGGTGGCGGCGCATCTCATACACGCCGGTGACGGGCCCTTTCAGGTCCAGCGACAACTGAAAATGGCGTTTGGCAAGCGCCACGCGGTCTTTTACGGACATCGCCGGCAGCTCTTCGCCGGTGTCCAGCAGGTGCCGGATTTCGGTGAAAATCCAGGGATGGCCGAAGCTGGCGCGGCCCACCATAATGCCGTCCACGCCGTAGCGCTCGAAAGCCTCAAGGGCCTTCTGCGCCGAATTAATATCGCCGTTCCCGATAATGGGGATGCGCATCCGGGGATTGTTTTTCACTTCGCCGATGAGCGTCCAGTCGGCCTCCCCCTTGTACATCTGGCAGCGGGTGCGGCCGTGGATGGTGAGGGCCGCGACCCCCACGTCCTGCAGCCTTTCGGCCAGCTCCACGATAATCTTCGAGTTCTCGTCCCAGCCCAGGCGGGTTTTCACGGTGACGGGTTTGCCCGGCACGGCCTTCACGATGGCCTCGGTGATGGCGACGAGTTTGTCCGGTTCCCGCATCATCCCGCTCCCGGCTCCCCGGCCGGCGATTTTCGAGACGGGGCAGCCGAAGTTGATGTCGATGACATCGGCCCCGTGACCGCCGGCGAGCTGAGCGGCTTTGTCGGCCATCTTCGCCGCATCCACCATCGCCTCGGGAAGGCTTCCATAGATCTGCACGGCCACCGGCGCCTCTTCCTCCAGGGTGCGCATCTTGGCGATGGTCTTGGAAACGTCCCGCACCAATCCGTCGGAGCTGACGAATTCGGTGGTGACCATCGCGGCGCCCGCCTCCCGGCACAGGATGCGGAAACTGGCGTCGGTGACGTCTTCCATCGGCGCCAGCGTGACGGGGCGGTAACCCAGGTCTATGTTGCCGATTTTCACTGGATCAGAGTTTCTGGACCCGCACGGATTCGTCGTGGATGGCGGTCATGATGGCCGTGATGGTCTCCGCGGAAATTCCGAGCTCGGCGGCGCGGGAGACCATATCGCCCAGGAGCTGCTCCCATCGGCCCGTCTGGAGAATGGCCACGTTGTGCGCACGCTTGTACTCGCCGATGGCGCGGCTCACGTCCATCCGGTCTTTCAGGAGCTTCAGCAGGTTCTCGTCGATGAGGTCGATCCGGGCGCGGAGGGCGTCGATTCCCTCGCGGTAGGCATCGTTCTCGGAGGTATTCTCACGGATGACCAAGCTCTCCAGCAGGTGCTGCAGGTCCTTCGGGGTGAGCTGCTGCTTGGCATCGGACCAGGCGCAGTCCGGGCAATGATGGCTCTCCACCATCAGGCCGTCCAGACCCAGGTCCATCGCCCGCTGGGAGAGTTCCTGCAGATATTTCCGGTCGCCGGCCATATGGGAAGGATCGGCAAAAAAGGTCATCCGGGGATAGCGGGAGCGAAGTTCGATGGCTAGCTTCCAGCCCGGGTCGTTGCGGTAAGGGATGGCGGCCGATGTGGAAAATCCGCGGTGAATCACGCCCAGTTTCCGCAGGCCGGCCCGGTTCAGCCGCTCCAGCGCGCCGATCCACAGGTCCAGGTCCGGGTTCACGGGATTCTTCACCAGCACGGGCATATCCGTCCCTTCGAGGGCATCGGCAATCTCCTGCATCAGGAAGGGATTGGCCGATGTACGCGCCCCCACCCAGACGATGTCGACTCCGTATTTGATGCACTCCAGGACGTGTTTTTCGCTGGCCACCTCGGTGCACACCTTCATCCCGTAGGTTTCCTTGACCTTGCGCAGCCACTTGAGGCCCTGGGTGCCCACGCCTTCGAAGGATCCCGGATGCGTGCGCGGCTTCCAGATGCCGGCGCGGAAAACGTGGATGCCGAAGGCGTTGAGCCCTTCGGCCGTCTCCATTACCTGTTCCTCGGTCTCCGCGCTGCAGGGACCGGCGATGCACATCGGGCGCGGCAGGGTGAAAAAGCCCCACTCGGTCCCGGGGATGATGTCCAGGTTCATCGGAGTATCTTTTTAATGTGGTTGGCTTCCTCGATCAGCTGCCGGATGCGCTCCTGATCCTCCGCGGCGACGGCCTCCCGGAAAGCCTGCATCTTTTCGATATAGGTATCCATCACCTGCAGGATGTTGTCTTTATTCTGGGTGAGGATGGGAACCCACATATCGGGGTTCGATTTTGCCAGACGCACAGTGCTGGAAAAACCGCCCGAGGCAAGGTCGAAGATATGCTTCTCGTCCTTTTCCTTGTCCAGCACGGTGAGCGCCAGGGCGAAGGACGTGACGTGGGAAATGTGAGAGACATAGGCGGCGTGCATATCATGCTGGGCCGACGGCATCTGCAGGATGCGCATATTCAGCGCGGCGTAAAGGCGGTCGATTTCGGCCACGGCTTCCGGGTCGCTCTTTTCCGCATCGCAGAATATGCAGGCGCGGCCGTCAAAAAGGCCCGGCTGGGCCGCCCAGGGGCCGCTGTACTCGGTGCCGGCCATCGGGTGCGTGGAAACGAAGCGTCCCCGCGCGGGATGGTTCTCCACCGCCCGGCAGACGGCCTCCTTCGTGGAACAGACGTCGATGACTATTTGAGGGTTGGAGGAACTCCCTCCCACGGGCTTGTCCACCCCCGGACAAGTATAGGGGGAGGGAGTTCCTCCAACCCTATCCAAAATCGACGGAAGGAGACTGACGGCGGTGCCGACGGGAACGGCGAGGACGATGATATCGGACCGAGCCACGAGGGTGTCCAGATCCACGACTTCGTCCACCAGGCCGATGGTCCCGGCCGCCTCGGCCGCCACGGGGTCGCTCTCCGTACCCAGCGTGTGGGATGCGAAGCCCCGGCGCTTTAAATCCAGCGCCATCGAGCCGCCGATGAGGCCCAGACCAATTACGCCAACCGTCATAGCTGTTTAATTTTCCGGAGGGCTTTCTCCAGGGTGGGCACATCGGCGCAAAGGGAGATGCGAAGGTAATTGGCACCGTTGCTGCCGAACACAAAGCCCGGGGTGAGGAACACCCCCGCACCGTACAGGATGCGGTCGCTCCACGCTGCGGCAGGGCCGAAGGCGGACACCCCTAAGGGAGCATCGGCCTTCTTTTCAGCGACCGAAGGGGTGTTCCCTTCGGGACTGCCGGGGCAGCGACCCCAGACGTAGAGCCCTCCGGCAGATGGGTCGTAGGTGCAGCCCAGGGCGTCCATAATGCGGCAGGCGACGTCGCGGCGACGGCGGTATTCGGCGTTGAGGGCCTCATACCACTCGGGACCGGCGGAGAGGGCCGCCACGGCGGCCTCCTGGATGCCGCGGAACATCCCCGAGTCCATCTGGGACTTCACTTTGAGCAGTTCCTTGATGACATCGGCCGCGCCTACCAGCATCCCCACACGCCAGCCGGCCATATTGTGGCTCTTGGAGAGGGAGTTCATCTCCAGGCACACCTCGCGGGCACCCGGAATGGAGAGGATGGACAGCGGCTGGTTCAGCACGAAGCTGTAGGGATTGTCGTTCACCAGCAGAATCCTGTGCCTGCGGGCGAAGTCCACCAGTTTTTCGAAAACCTCCCGCCTGGCCGGGGCGCCGGTGGGCATATTGGGGTAGTTCACCCACATCAGCTTCACGCCGGTAAGGTCCAGCGATTCCAGCTGTTCAAAGGAGGGGTACCAGCCATCGGCCTCCACCAGGTCGTAGAAGACAGGTTCGGCTTCGCACATCCGGGTGGCCGATGTATACGTGGGGTACCCGGGATTGGGCACCAGCACTCTGTCGCCCGGGTTCAGAAACGCCAGCGAAAGCAGGAGAATCCCCTCTTTGGAGCCCATCAGGGGCTGGATTTCGGAAGCGGGATCCAGCTGCACGCCATACCAGCGCGCGTACCAATCGGCCATAGCCTCCCGAAGCGCAGGGATACCGGTGTAGCTCTGATACCCGTGCACGCCGCGGCGGCGGGCGCAGGCGCAGAGAGCCTCCACCGCTTCCGGCGAAGGACTGCCGTCCGGCGAGCCGATGCCCAGGTTGATAATGGGGTCATCGGCCGGTCTGGATGCGTTCAGGCCGGCGATCTCCTTATTCTTGAGGGAGAAATAGTATTCTTTGACGGAGAGGGTTCTCCTGGCGGGCTCGATGATCATTAAACGGTGAGGATGTCCTTTTCTTTGGCGGCGATGACTTCGTCCACCTTCTTCACCCATTTGTCGGTGACTTTCTGGAGTTCTTCCTCGCCTTCCTTTTCGCCGTCCTCGCTCAGGCCCTCGTTCTTCTGGGCCTTCTTGAGGAAGTCAATGCCGTCGCGACGGGCATTCCGAATGCTCACCTTGGTGGTCTCACCCTGGGCCTTGGCCTTCTTGATGAGTTCCTTACGGCGTTCCTCGGTGAGGGCCGGCACGATGCAGCGGATGATTTCCCCGTTGTTGGAAGGGGTGAGCCCTACATTCGCATCCAGGATGGCCTTCTCAATCTTGCCGATGAGCGAGCGCTCCCAAGGCTGGATGGCGATGGTCTTGGCGTCCGGCGTGGTGATGGAAGCCACCTGGTTAATGGGCGTGGGGGTTCCGTAATAGTCCACCACCACGGGGTTCAAGATGGCCGGAGAGGCCTTCCCCACCCGGTAATTCTTGAGGTCTTCTTCCAGGTATTCCACCGCGTCCTGCATCTTGACGGACATGGCATCCACGATTTCTTTTGCCTTAGGTAACATAGTGATTCAATTTGCGTATTTGCAAAGATAGCAATTATTCCTAAATTTGTAAGCATATCATTCTGGACTCTTTATGCTGAAAAAGATTCGCATTGCGCTCGCCTGGGTGTTCTGGATTGGGATCACCCTCCTGCTGCTGGATTTCACCGGGGCGCTTCACGGCTACCTGGGATGGATGGCCAAAATCCAGTTCCTGCCGGCCGTCCTGGCCCTGAACGCGGGAGTCATCGCCGGGCTGGTTCTCCTCACCCTCCTCTTCGGGCGGGTGTACTGCAGCGTCATCTGCCCCCTGGGCGTCTTCCAGGACGGCATTGCCTGGCTGCGGGCCCGACGGAGCAAGAAACCCTACAAATACCACAAGGAGATGAAATGGCTACGCTACGGCGTCTGGGTGCTGTTCGTGGCGGCCCTCATCGCCGGCGTACACGTGTTCGTGTCCCTGCTCGCCCCCTACAGCGCCTACGGGCGTATGGTGCAGAATCTCCTGCAGCCGCTCTATCTCTGGGGAAACAACCTTTTGGCCTGGATGGCCGAAAGAGCCGGCAGCTATGCCTTCTATACGAAGGAAGTGTGGATGCGAAGCCTGCCCACCTTCCTGGTCGCGCTCGCCACCCTGATCATTCTGGCCGTCGTGGCGTTCAGGGGCGGCCGCGCCTACTGCAACGGCGTCTGCCCCGTGGGGACCACGCTCAGCTTCTTCTCGCGTTTCGCGATGTTCCGCCCGGTGATCGACGAAAGCAAGTGCGTGCGCTGCCGCAGCTGCGAGCTCAACTGCAAGGCCCGCTGCATAGAAATCACCAAAGATTCCGCGAAGATTGACTACTCCCGCTGCGTGGACTGCTTCAACTGCATCGACCATTGCAAGGCAGGCGGCCTGAAGTACCGCTTCGCCTGGAGGTCGGGGGCAAAGAGCAGTCCCAAGGCTCCTGAACGGCGGGCGTTCCTCGCCGGCACGGCCGTAGCCGTGGGGGCCGCTGCGCTGAAAGGCGCCACGGCAAAGGCCCAGGCGGTGGCAAAACTGGACGGCGGACTGGCCGAGGTTCTCCCGAAGCAGGCGCCGGAGCGCGAAGTGCCGCTCACCCCGCCCGGATCCAAAAGCGTAAAGGATTTTTACAGGCACTGCACCGCCTGCCAGCTGTGCGTGGCGGAGTGCCCGAACAATGTCCTGCGGCCTTCGGGCGACCTGGAGCGCCTGATGCAGCCGGAGATGAGTTACGAAAAAGGCTTCTGCCGGCCGGAATGCACCCGCTGCAGCGAACTCTGCCCCACGGGCGCCATCCGGAAAATCGGCCGGGAAGAAAAAACGCAATTCCACATCGGCACGGCCCGGGTGAACCCGGAAACCTGCCTGATGGCTACCGGCAAGAGCCACTGCGGGAAATGCGTACAGGCCTGCCCGTCTGGCGCCGTCAAACTGGTAAAGACGGAGGACGGGCACCGCATACCGGTGATCGCTGAAGAAATCTGCACGGGCTGCGGCGCCTGCGAATATCTTTGTCCGGTGCGGCCCATCAGTGCCATAACAGTAAACGGGAGGTACAGCCATGAAGCGTAGAGAATTCCTCAAAATAACCGGTGCTGCGGCGGTTGTGGCCGCCTGCGGAGAGAAAGTGGCCGGGACGGATGAAAAATCCAAGGCCGAAATGGTCCTGCGGGAGAATCCCGTCTGCGGCGACAAAGTGTCGCTGCTGGGCTTCGGCTGTATGCGCTGGCCGATGATCGACGGCCCCGACGGCAAAAAGGTCATCGACCAGGAAGCCGTGAACGAGATGGTGGACTATGCACTGAAGCACGGCGTCAATTATTTCGACACCTCGCCCGTGTACCTGCGCGGGCAGAGCGAAAAGGCTGCCGGAGAGGCCCTGAGCCGCCATCCGCGCAGCAGTTATTTCCTCGCAACCAAACTCTCGAATTTCACGGATGCATCGGCCTCCAATTCCATCGCGATGTACCGGAACTCCTTCGAGCAGCTCCGCACCGACTACTTCGACTACTACCTCCTCCATTCGCTCAGCGGCGGAGAAGCGTTCAGAAAACGCTACGAGGAAAGCGGCCTGATGGAATTCCTGAAGGAAGAAAAGGCTGCCGGACGCATCCGCAACCTCGGCTTTTCCTTCCACGGGCCGCAAAGCGGTTTCGACGAGATGATGGCCCTGCACGACGAAGGGAAATACCATTGGGACTTCGTCCAGATTCAGATGAACTACGTGGACTGGAACCACCAGGACGACAAAGACGAGACCGACGCCAGCTACCTGTACGGGGAACTGGAAAAGCGCGGCATCCCCGTGGTGATAATGGAGCCCCTGCTGGGCGGCCGGCTGGCCAATGTTCCCGCCGGCATCGCCGAGCAGATGAAAGCGCGGGAACCGGAAAAGAGCATTGCCTCCTGGGCCTTCCGCTTCTGCGGCAGCCATCCCGGCGTGCTATGCTGCCTGTCGGGAATGACGAATATGGACCCGCTGCTGGACAACCTGGACACTTTCTGCCATTTCAAGCCCCTGAACGAAGAAGAGATGGGCTTCCTGGAACAGATGGTGGTCCAGATGAAGGAGTATCCGCTCATCGGCTGCACCGGCTGCCAGTACTGTATGCCCTGCCCGTGGGGGATCGACATCCCGGGCGTCTTCCAGCACTACAACCGCGCCGTCACGGAAGGGACCTATGCCCAAAGCAGTAGCCAGAAGGGCTATTCGAAACTGAAAAAAGCCTATCTGGTAAGTTACGACAGGGCCGTAGCCAGCGTCCGCCAGGCCGACCACTGCATCGGCTGCGGGGTCTGCGTCAAGCACTGCCCCCAGGGAATAAGAATACCGGGCGAACTCCGTAGAATCGCCCGGTACGTAGAAAACCTGAAACAGGACCTGCTTTAATACTTGATGAAGCGCACGCGGTGCGTGACATCGTTATACGCCAGTTCCGCGGTATAGCGGCCCGGCGCAAGCCCCGCCACGTTCAGCTGGATGGGCAGGAAGGCGCTGGCAAGCGTTTCCTTCTTGTAAACCAGGCCGCCGGTGGAGGCATAAATAGCAAGTTTCACGGCCGTAGGCGTGGCCGTTTCGATCCGCATTTCCAACTCAGAAGAAACCACTTCCTCCACCAACTGTACGGGCTGGTCGGGGTTCACGACGGCTACCCTGAAGCTGACGGAAGTATCGGCCCCCAGGAAGTCCGAGGCGGTAATGGTGACGTTGGCGATGCCGTATCCCTTGGGCGTGATGGCCAACCGACCGCCCACGATTTTCACGTTGACGCAGGGGTCTCCCCCGGC
This sequence comes from Bacteroidales bacterium, assembly GCA_016281315.1. GTDB lineage: Bacteria > Bacteroidota > Bacteroidia > Bacteroidales > UBA932 > Cryptobacteroides. The sequence goes on along the minus strand of JAEEIJ010000045.1, from coordinate 5,971 downwards.
CTGTACGGAAAGGGTCGGTTCCTCTCCGTCCTCATCGGTGAAAAGGGCTGCGACGTTGAACGCCCTGGCGTCCGTCAGACCGCTGAGAAGCAGGTCGCTGAAGCCGCCGTTAACCTTGGGCGCGTGGTTGGCAAGGAGCGTATAAGTGAGGGTGGCCGATCCTTCCAGCGTGCCGTCACTGGCCGTGACGGTGGCCGTATAGGTGCCGGGGTTCGCCTTCCAGCCGTCGATCGTGAGTTTTTGGGCCGATGCATCGTGCTTGAGCGCGATCGACCCGGTCTCACAGGTGACGGTGACGGGATCCCCGTCGGGATCGGAGACCGTGTAGGTCACCTCGATGCTCTCGTGTGCCTTCACGGTAATGCTGGTTTTCTCCAGTTCCACCACCGGAGGATGATGGACTTCCGGCGGATCCACGGAACCGCCGCCCGTATAACCATTCTGAAGGGCCCATTGGAAGGAGGCCAGCGCATCTATCTTCTTGCCCGCGGGTTTGCTGCCGCCGATTGTATTACCCAAGCCCCCGAAGAGGATGGCGCGGGCGTCATCGGCCGTAAAACCGGGGCCGCCGAAGTAGGAGACGATGAGGGCCAGCACGCCGCTCGCGTGCGGGCAGGCCATCGAGGTGCCCACCCAGCCCGTGCCGCCATAACCGCTGGAAGTAATACTGGTGGGAACGGTGCTCCATACGGAGTTGGAAGACTTCGTGCCCTCACCGGCCGGCGCGGCTACGTCCACCCAGCTGCCGTAGGTGGTATAGGAGGCCCGCTCTCCGTTTTCGTTAAAGGCGCCCACGGCGATAACCGGTTCATAACCGGCATAAGGATCCCAGTCCACCCCATATTCACCTTCATTCCCTGAAGCAAAGCATACCAGACCGCCTTTCATAGGCGAATCCGCCAGTTGATTGCCCTGAGCATCACAGCCGGCGAAAGCGATAAAGTAGTCGATGGCAGCCTTCATCTCCGGATCGAAGGTGTTGATTCTGAAGTTACGATACCGGGAAAGCTCGGAAGATGTGATGTCTCCGTTACCGTCCAGGTCGGCCGTAGGTCCCCAACTGTTCTGGGAAATCACCGCACCGTGTTCTGCGCCCCACTTCAGCGCATTGGCGCACTGGGTGTCGTCGGCGTATTTGTCGCCGGAGAAAATGGCGCAGGACTGCAGACGCACGCCCTTGACGCCGGCTGCGGCGTCTCCGCCGGCAATGCCGGCAACGCCAAGGCTGTTATTACTCACCGCGCCCACGGTTCCCGCAACGTGGGTCCCGTGGCCGATATCTCCATCTTCATCGTAATAAGAGGTAGGGGGTCGGATGGAGAGATCCCAACTGGACCGGGCGAAATTGTAGCCGGTATGGCCGGATGCATCCTTCCACAAAGCATCCTTGAGATCCGGATGGGATGGGTCTACAGGTTCATCCACGATGCTCACGATTACCTTTTCACTGCCGGTAGTGTAGTTATTCCACACTTCGCGGACATTGATGTCGACCCCGGGTTTGCTGGTGTTATAATAATGCCACTGTTTTGAGAAATTCGGGTCATTGGGCGAGGTGTAGGAGCGTTTGTGAATCCGCTTGACCGGATGGGCGGAGATTACGCCGGGCAGGGACTCAAAGGAGGCCGATGCCTTGGTGGGCGACACGTCTTCCGAAAACCTGACCCGGTAGAAGCGGTGCATACCCATCTTCCGGCTGCGGGCCTCGAATTCTCCCGCATCCGGGAAAACGCGCTCCAGATTTTCAATTCCCAGTTCCTCCAGCAGATTGCTCATCCCGGCAGCCTTGGTGGGGACCACTTCGCCGGCGGCGAGGGCCTGCTCCACGGCATCCGTAAGGGCATCATCGAACTGAACGGAGAGAACACCCGGCACCTCCGCCGAAGAAGCCTCAGGCTCCGAGGGAATCGGAGCCTGAGGATTCATTTGTTCCTTCGGGGTGCAGGCACTGGCTAAAACAGCCAGAGCCAAGCATTTAGCGAAGTTTCTTGTAGCCATAGCGAGCTTCATCGGCCAAGTCGATCTCGATGCGCATCAGGCGGTTGTACTTGGCGATACGGTCCGTACGGGACAGGGAGCCGGTCTTGATCTGGCCGCTGTTGGTGGCCACGGCGATATCGGCAATGGTGGTGTCCTCGGTCTCGCCGGAGCGGTGGCTCGTGACGGTGGTGTAGCCGTGACGGTGGGCCATCTCGATGGCGTCCAGGGTCTCGGTGAGGGAACCGATCTGGTTCACCTTGATGAGGATGCTGTTGCCGGCACCCATCTCGATACCCTTCTGGAGGTACTTCACGTTGGTCACGAAGAGGTCGTCACCCACCAGCTGGCAGCGGTCGCCGATGGCCTTGGTGAGCTTCACCCAGCCTTCCCAGTCTTCCTCGGAGAGACCGTCTTCGATGGAGTCGATGGGATACTTGGTAATGAGCTGCTTGAGGTAGTTGATCTGCTGCTCGGTGCTGAGCTTGCGGCCGCGGGGATCCTTCTTCTTGCCGTCCTTGAGCTGCTTGTAGTCATAGAAGAACTTGCCGTTCTCGTCCTTGAAGCAGAATTCGGAAGCGGCGCAGTCCATGGCGATGGTTACGTCCTTTCCGGGCTCGTAACCGGCGTTCTTGATGGCCTCGATGATGCAGTCCAGTGCATCGTCAATGCCCTTGAGGGCGGGAGCGAAGCCGCCTTCGTCACCCACGGCGGTGCTGAGGCCGCGGCCTTTGAGCACTTTCTGGAGGGCGTGGAACACCTCGGCACCCATGCGGACAGCCTCTGCCTCGTTGGCGGCGCCGATGGGACGGATCATGAATTCCTGGAAAGCGATGGGAGCATCGGAGTGGGCACCGCCGTTGATGATGTTCATCATGGGAACGGGCAGTACATAGGCATTGGTGCCGCCGAGATAGCGGTACAGCGGAAGGCCCAGTTCTGCAGCGGCAGCCTTGGCCACGGCCAGGGAGACGCCCAGGATGGCGTTGGCGCCCAGGTTGCTCTTGGTGGGCGGGCCGTCCAGCTCGATCATGGCCTTGTCGATGGCCCGCTGCTGGGTGGCATCCATGCCGATGATTTCGGGGGCGATGACCTTGTTGACGTTATCCACGGCCTTCAGGACACCCTTGCCGCCATAACGCTTCTTGTCACCGTCACGGAGCTCGAGGGCTTCGTTCTCGCCGGTGGAAGCACCGGAAGGAACGGCAGCCACGCCCACGTAACCGGAATCAAGGGTAACTTCAACTTCGATGGTAGGATTTCCGCGCGAATCCAGGATTTCTCTACCGAAAACGGATACAATCTGCATAGTTTTATAAAATTAATGGAATACTTTCCTGTAAATCGTACAAAAATAACACATTTTCGGAAGAATTACAAGACCAGGACGCCCAGGAGGGCCGCAAGGGCGGCTCCGGCCATGGGGCCGGCCACGGGGACCCAGCTGTAACCCCAGTCGCTCTCCCGCTTCCCGGTGATGGGGAGGACCGCATGGGCCAGGCGGGGCGACAGGTCACGGGCCGGATTGAGGGCATAACCCGTGGTGGCGCCCAGGGACATACCGATGGACATGATGACGCAGGTGACCGGGAAGGCGCCCAGCGCGCCGGCGCCGGCCGGGGTATTCCCTTCCGTGCCCAGGGCGATGATGAGGAACACAAGGAGGCAGGTGGCAATGACCTCGCACAGGAAGTTCCGCCAGGGATTGGCGATGGCAGGAGCGGTGCAGAAGGTGCCGAGGATGGTGTCCGGCTCACTGGCAGTGGCCTTGTAATGGTCTTTATAGAAGAGCCAGACGAGCACGGCTCCGAGGAAACCGCCCACCATCTGGGCGATGATATAACCGGCGACCAGCGCCCACTCGAACTTGCCGGCGATGGCGAGACCGAGGGTGACGGCCGGATTGAGGTGCGCGCCCGAGACCGGACCGGCTATGAGGACGCCCGCCATGACGGCGAAGCCCCAGCCCAGGGTGATGACCACCCATCCGGCGCCTTTCGCCTTGGATTTATTGAGGGAACAGGCAGCGCATACGCCGTCGCCCAAAAGGACCAGCACCAGCGTGCCAATCAATTCAAAAAGATACTGTTGCATAGTTATTTACAGTTTATGGTTCTGGAAATGGCATCCGCCCAGCCGGCCTTGAGGGCCGCCGTGTCTTCGCCGGAAGGGACAAATGTGCGTTCCGCCTGCCACTGACGCTTGACTTCGTCCAGCGAACTCCAGTAGCCCACGGCCAGGCCGGCCAGGTAGCAGGCGCCCATGGCGGTGGTTTCCGTCACCTGCGGCCGGATGACGGATGTCCCCAGGATATCGGCCTGGAACTGCATCATGAGGTTGTTGCGGGAAGCGCCGCCGTCCACCTTGAGCTCCGCCAGGCGCACGCCGGCGTCTTTGGACATGGCGTCCACAATATCCATGGTCTGGAAGGCGATGCCCTCCAGGGCGGCCCGGGCGATGTGCGCCGCCGTGGCGCCGCGGGTGAGGCCGCAGATGACCCCGTGGGCGTACTGGTCCCAGTAGGGAGCGCCCATGCCGGTGAGGGCGGGCACGAAGTAGACGCCGCCGTTATCCGGCACCGAGGCTGCCAGGGCCTCGATTTCGGCAGAGCTCCGGATGATTCCGAGGCCGTCCCGGAGCCACTGGACCACGCTGCCGCCCACGAAGATGGAGCCTTCGAGGGCATAATTCACCGTGCTGCCGATCTTCCAGGCCACCGTGGTAAGGAGGTTGTTGCGGGAAAGGATGGGCTTTTCGCCGGTGTTCATCAGGAGGAAGCAGCCCGTTCCGTAGGTGTTCTTCACCGAACCGGGGGTGGTGCACATCTGGCCGAAAAGGGCGGCCTGCTGGTCTCCGGCGATGCCGGCGATGGGCACCTCATGGGCGAAGATGGTGGTCTTGGTATGGCCGTACACTTCCGAGGAGGAGCGTACCTCCGGGAGCATGGAAGCGGGGATGGCGAGCAGTTCCAGCAGTTCTTCGTCCCATTGTAAGGTGTTGATATTGAAGAGCATGGTGCGGGAGGCGTTGGAAACGTCCGTCACATGCACCTCGCCTTTGGTGAGCTGCCACACGAGCCAGGTATCCACCGTTCCGAAGCGGAGTTTCCCCGCCTCTGCCCGCTCCCGGGCGCCCGGCACATGGTCCAGGATCCACTTGATTTTGGTGCCGGAGAAATAGGCGTCAATGATGAGGCCGGTCTTTTCGCGGATTTTTTCCACCAGGCCCTGCGCCTTGAGGCTGTCGCAGAATTCCGAGGTGCGGCGGTCCTGCCAGACAATGGCGTTGTACACCGGCTTTCCGGTCTCCGCATCCCACACGATGGTGGTTTCCCGCTGGTTGGTAATGCCAATGGCAGCAATGTCCAAACCATTGATTCCCAGTTTGGTAATGGCTTCCGCAATGACAGCGGCCTCCGAAGACCATATCTCCATGGGATCGTGCTCCACCCATCCGGGTTTGGGGAAATGCTGCGTGAATTCCATCTGGGCCGTAGAACAAACGGCTCCCTCGTGATTGAAGACGATGGCCCGGGACGAACTGGTTCCCTGGTCCAGCGCCAGAATGTATTTGCTCATAGTGTCCATAATTATGCGGACACAAATATAATAAATTCCGCTGAAAAATGGGGCACATAGCATCTCTGCCCGCGCCCCAGCACCACACCCATTACGCATTTTTGACGTTTTTCGCGTAATGGGATGTCCCGGCGGGCAGATGGTTACGCATTTTTGCCGATTTTCGCGTAATGAGGTGACCGGGCGGTTGGCCGCAGGCCCATAAACGAAGAAGGCCGGGCGCTTTCGCGTCCGGCCTTCCGAAAAACCGCAGCTACCTACTCTCCCAACTGGTAGGTCAGTACCATCGGCGATGGTGAGCTTAACTTCTCTGTTCGGAATGGGAAGAGGTGGTTCCTCACCGCTATAACCACGGCAATATAGGACTTGAGAGAAAAGACTCCGAAGTTGTCTTTCGACATTCGCTACTCGATAGT
>JAEEIJ010000044.1 GCA_016281315.1 Bacteroidales bacterium | reverse complement strand
TCGTCTCGCCGGTTTTTTCGCCGCGCTGAAGTTCCGTGATATTATCTTCCGTACCGTATCCACTGCTTGTGCAATACTTGGTCATCGACATATAGTTATCGCCGCTCCACTTGTAGGTGTACCAGTTGTAGCCGGTCTTGCCATCCTTCCAGAAAAGCGGATCCAGGCTGGTGTAATACGGCTCCGTCTCCCCCCAGGCATAGTAATCTCCGTAGTCCCATTCATTGGGGCAAAGGCCGCTTGCCGACAGGTTGGATTTGGCCCAGTACAAGGTGTAGCTGGTTCCATCCCCCCTGGTTAACACAAGGCCCAGGTCCACGCCTTTCGCGGGATCTTTGGACACGAGAGGAGAAACACCGGGATTACAGGCCGCGACGGCAAACAGGAGCGAAAGGGCAAAAATGACTCTATTCATTTTCTAAATGGGTATTCTTCTTACATTTTCGGCCACTTCTTCCAGCAGCCATTTGGGGGTGGAGGTGGCGCCGCAGACGCCCACGCGCTGGCCGTCCGAAAACCAGGACGCCTGCAGGTCCGCCGCCCCGCCGATCACATAAGTGCGGGGGTTCACCTGCCGGCAAAGGTCGCTCAGGACTTTTCCGTTGGAGGAAGAAGCGCCGGAGACAAAAAGGACGACGTCGTGCAAGGCGGCGAAGGAGGCCAGGGCCTTGTGGCGCGAGGCCACCTGGGCGCAGATGGTGTCGTGGACGGTAAGGGCAGCCCAGCGTTCCCGCAGCATCCGGCAGATGGCCGCGTACTCCGAGGGACTCTTGGTGGTCTGGGAGAAAATCTCCACGGGCCCGTCCAGGGACAGTCTTCCGTCCGAGAGGGCCGATTGCAGCATCGCGGCATCCTCCACCACCAGGGCGTCTCCCCCCACCTGGCCGAGAAGCCCCAGGACTTCGGCGTGCCCCACGCGGCCGAAGATGACGATCTGCCCGGAAAGGCCGCCGGAATGCAGCCGGGCATAGGCCTCGCGGATGCGGCGCTGGAGCTGCAGCACCACGGGACAGGAGCAGTCGATGAGCGTAAGCCGCCGGCGGGCTGCTTCCTCATAGGTGGCGGGCGGTTCCCCGTGGGCGCGGATAAGGACGGTCTCCCCTTCCGGAACTTCGGAGAGGCAGCCAACCGTCACCAGCCCGAGTTCCCTCAGGCGGGAAAGCTCCTCTTCATTGTGGACGATGGCCCCGAGCGAGTAGAACTTCCCGCTGCGGGAGAGTTCTTCCTCCGCGCGCGAAATGGCACGGATGACTCCTCCGCAGAAGCCCGAACCCGGGTCGATTTCCACCTTTAACATTTCAGTCCGGGGCTTTCCAGCAGGCCGAATTTTCCCTGCAGCAGACCCAACATCCACACCACTTCCTCGTGGAGGGTCATATGGGTGTTGTCCAGGACATAGGCATCCGCGGCCTGCCTCAGAGGCGAAGTCTCCCGGTGCGAATCCCTGTAGTCGCGGTCCTTCAGATTGGCGGCGACTTCCTCCAGGGTGGTCTTCTCGCCCTTGAGGACCAGTTCGTCGTAGCGGCGCTGCGCACGTACGGCTTCATCGGCCGTCATGAAAATCTTGAGCTCCGCATTCGGGAACACGGTGGTGCCTATGTCGCGACCGTCCATGATGACGCGGCCGCCTTCCGAGAACTTGTGGAGTTTCTCGTCCACCCAGGCACGCACCTGCGGGATGGCGCTCACGGGAGAAACATACTGGGAAACCTCCCAGCCGCGGATTTCGCTCTCTATGCAGCGCTCTCCGAGGAAGAGCTTCGTGGCGCCTTCCACATTCCGGAAATGCAGGTCCAGCGGGGCCATCACGGGCAGCAGCGCATCCTCGTCAATGGAGCCCCCGGCGATGGCACCGGCCTCCAGGCCGGCGAGGGTGACGCCGCGGTACATCGCACCGCTGTCCAGGTAAAGGAAACTGAATTCAGAGGCCACCAGTTTGGCGAAAGTGCTCTTGCCGGTGGAGGAAAAGCCGTCGACGGCGATGATAATATCCGGAATAGTCATAGAAAGGTTCCGTTAAACACACAAATATAGATTATTTTTACGATATTTGCATAATAAAGTTACCGCTTATGAAAGTCCTCATCGTAGATGACGAGCGTGCCATCCGCTACTCCCTGAAGGAAATCCTGGAAATGGAAAACTACCAGGTAGAGATGGCCGAAAACGGCCTGGAAGGCCTTGAAAAAGCCCGTAAGGAAAAGTACGACGCCATCCTTTGCGATATCAAGATGCCGGAAATGGACGGCATCGAACTCCTGGGAAAACTGGTGGAAGAAGGCATCGAGTCGCCGGTGGTGATGATCTCCGGCCACGCGGATATCTCCACCGCCGTGGACTGCATCAAGAAGGGCGCCTTCGACTTCATCGAGAAGCCGCTGGACCTGAACCGCATCCTCATCACCCTGAAGAACGCCACGGATAAGGCCAACCTGGTCAAAGAGACCAAAATCCTCAAAAAGAAGATCTACGGACGCGAAATGGTGGGCGCATCGGCCCCCATCGAACACCTCCGGGAGATGATCGGGAAGGTAGCCCCCACCCAGGCGGGCGTCCTGATCACCGGCCCCAACGGCTCCGGCAAGGAACTCGTCGCCCAGAGCATCTACCAGCTCAGCGAGCGCTCGATGATGCCGTTCGTGGAGGTGAACTGCGCCGCCATTCCGTCGGAGCTCATCGACAGCGAACTCTTCGGGCACAAGAAGGGCTCGTTCACATCGGCCATCAAGGACCACAAGGGAAAATTCGAGCAGGCCGACGGCGGCACCATCTTCCTGGACGAGATCGGGGATATGTCGCTGGCCGCCCAGGCCAAGGTGCTGCGCGTGCTGCAGGAGAAAAAGCTCATCCCCGTGGGCGGGGACAAGGAAATAACGGTGGACGTCCGCGTGATTGCCGCCACCAACAAAAACCTGCAGGAGGAGATCGCCAAGGGCAATTTCCGTGAGGACCTCTACCATCGGCTCAGCGTCATTATCCTGAGCGTTCCGTCCCTGGACGAGCGCAAGGAGGACATTCCCCTGCTGGTGGAGCATTTCTCCGAACAGATCTGCGGTGAGGCCGGGAAACCCGTGCGGGAGTTCGCTCCGGAAGCGATGACTCTGCTTCAGGAACGCGCCTGGCCGGGCAACATCCGCCAGCTGCGAAACGTCGTGGAGCGCCTCCTCATCCTGGGCGGCAATCCTGTATCGGCCCAGGACGTGAAAGACTACGCCATCTAAGGGATGAAGGTGCGGAAGGTCATACGGATCGTTTTGCTGAGCCTCGTGGGGCTCATCGCCGCCCTGTTGGTGGCCGTGCAGATCATCCTCAGACCCGCCACCCTCACCCGCATCGTCAACAACCTGGCGGCCGATTACGTGGAAGGAGATGTGAGCTTCCGGGAAGTGCGGGCGCACGTCATCAAGAGCTTTCCCTTCCTGAACGTGGACGCCAGCGACTTCACCGTCACCTATCCCCACGAACGCTACGCCCGCTTCGACAGCGTCTATACGGACGGCGGCAGGCGCTTCAGCCTCCTCAAGGCCGGATACAGCCGGGATAGTTCCGGGGTGGACACCCTGGCCTCGTTCCGGAGGCTGAGCGTCTCGCTGAACTATATGGCCTTCCTCAACGGGAAGCGCATCCACGTGCACAAGGTGGAGCTGGAACGGCCGCGCATCTTCGCGCACTACTATGACTCCACGGCCGCCAACTGGGACATCCTTCCCCTCGGGGAGAAGGACACCACCGAGAAGGAAAGCAAGCCGCTGCCGCCCATCGTCATCGACAAAGTGGGCCTTACGGACCGGCCGATGATCGTTTTCACGCATCCGGTGGATACCCTCCACGGAATGTTCACGATGCGGCGGATGAACCTGGACGGCAAACTGGAACTCGCGCAGCTCTATCAGTCCCGCGTACAGCTGGGGATCGACTCGCTCTTCGTTTCCGGCCGTCTTCCCGCCGATACGGTGGCCCTGGCCCTCCAGCGGCTCCGCGCCGGGGTGGAAGAACGTCACTTCACGCTGGACGCCGACGCCCGCGCAAGCCTCCGCACCGGCTCCTTCGGCCGCATCCGCGTGCCCATCCATTTCGATGCGGACGCCAGGCTCCCCGAACGGGAGGAAGGCGAGCTGGAGGCCATCGTGAACAGCCTGCACGTGAGCGTCTCATCCCTCGCCCTGGAGGGCCGGGGCACTGTTTTCAAGCACAAGGACGGCATCCTGGACCTGGACGTTACCGCCGCCATCAAGGACTGTCCCGTGGGCGAATTAATCCGGGAATTCGAACCCAACTTCCCGGTCCTGAAGAAAGTATCCACCAACGCCATCCTGAGCCTGAACGCAGCGGCTAAAGGCAGCTACGGCGGCGGACACACGCCCGCCATCGACGCACGGGTACAGATTCCGCCGGCCTATCTGGATTACGAGGGCCTGGGCCGCCGCGGCCGGCTGGGGCTGGACGCCACGGTCACGACGGATGACCTGAAGGACGTGAACGGTTCCCTGAACAAACTCTTCGTGGACATCGTGGGCGCGCAGCTCAACGCCACGGGAGACGTAAAAGACATTCTGGGCGAAGACCCGGCCATCACCCTGGACGGCACCTTAAGGGCCCGCGTGGACTCGCTCACCCGCGCTTTCACGGCCGATATGGGCATCCGCGGCACCGGCCGGCTGGACGCCCGCCTGAGCGGGAAGGCCCGGCTCTCGCAGCTGAATCTGGCCCGCATCGGCAATGCTATTCTCAGCTGTGACATCACGGGAAGCGAACTCAACATCCTCAAGGACAGCCTGAACGCAAACATCCCGCACCTGGCGCTGAACCTCTGCACCAAGGGCAACAAGATTGACAAAAACATTCGCGAAGGGGCCCGCGTACTGGCCCTGAAGGCCGATATAGACAGCCTGGACGTCTCCTATGGGCAAATGTACGCCAAAGGCAAGGGCGTGCAGCTACTGGCCCAGAATTCGGCCGAAATCCTCAAGGGCAGCAAGGATATGACTCCGCTGATGGGCATCCTCAAGGTGGGGAGCCTGCGCCTGCGCGACAGCGACGGTATGGCCGTTTCCCTGCGGGAGAACACGGAGACCATCCGAATCGAGCCGGCCACCAAGGCCCGGCCCACGCCCCGCTTCACCGTCCGTTCCAAGAGCCGCGCCATCCGCGCCCGCCTGGACGACAACCTGGTGGGAATCCGGGACCTGAAGCTGTCCGCATCGGCCACCAAACACGTCCGCCGAGCCCGGAACAACGAGCGCCGGAACCACCTGCTGGACTCCTTGCAGCGCGTGTATCCCGGCGTCCCGCGCGACTCCCTCTTCCGCCACGCACGGATGAGGCGGGAGGCCGCCGCGAGCCGCGACGCCTTTGCCCAGTCCGACATCAAGATCAGCCTCTCCGAGTCCCTGAAGAAGTATTTCCGCGAATGGGACGTGGACGGCAGCATCGGCCTTGGAAGCGGCCGTCTCCGCACCCCGGCCTTCCCGCTGGCAACGTCCGTATCGGCCGTCGAGGGAACCTTCGACAACGACACGCTGGACCTGAAGAACATTACGCTCAAGGCGGGCGTCTCCGACCTTTCCGCCAAGGCCAAACTCACCGGACTTCGCTGGGCGGTGATGGGCTCCACCCGCCGGCCGATGAAACTCAAGGCCGACGTCACCAGCAACTACATCGACGCCAACGAGCTGATGCGCGCCTACGCCTACTACACCACCTATCGGCCCGCCGATTCACTTTCCACCGCCTCCGACGAAGCGCTGGAAAAGGCCGTGGAGCAGACGGAACTGCCGGACAGCGTGGGCTCGAAACTCATCGTCATCCCCGCCAACCTGGAGGTCGACTTCTCGCTGGAGGCCGCCGGCATCAAGTACGACAGCCTGCATGTGAGCTGGGCGGCGGCCGATGTCGCGATGCGGAACCGTACCCTCCAGGTCACGAACGCCCTGGCCGCCTCCAATATGGGCGACATCTACTTCGAGGGCTTCTACACCACCCGCAGTAAAGAGGACATCAAGGCCGGCTTCGACCTCAACCTCGTGGACATCACGGCCGAGAAAGTGATTACCCTGTTCCCGGCGGTGGACACGCTGATGCCGCTGCTGACCACCTTCATGGGAGATCTGGACTGCGAACTGGCCGTCACCTCGGACATCGACACCCTGATGCGGCTGGTCCTGCCCTCGGTGGACGGCGTGATGAAGATTTCCGGAAAGGACCTGGCCCTCCGGGAGAGCCCCGAACTCACGAAGATCACCAAGCTCCTGATGTTCAAGAACAAGAGCGAAGCCCGCATCGACAATATGTCGGTCACCGGCATCGTCCAGAACAACGTGCTGGAAATCTTCCCGTTCGTGCTGGAGGTAGACCGCTACCTGCTGGCCGCTTCCGGCACGCAGAGCCTGGACCAGGAGTTCGACTATCACGTCTCGGTGATCAAATCACCGCTGCTCGTCAAGTTCGGCCTCAACGCCTGGGGGCCGGACTTCGACCACATCCACTACGGGCTCGGGAAGGCGCGCTACAAGAGCGCCAACGTGCCGGTTTATACCAAGCAGCTGGATAACGTCCAGTACAACCTGGTGGCCGCCATCCACAACATCTTCGAACTGGGGGTGGAGAAAGCGATGGAGGAGAATCGCACCGGGCAGTATTTCTCCCAGCCCACGGTGGGTTCCTATTCGGAGGAAGGCGGGCAGATTCCGGTTTCCGAAGAGTCCCTGCAGGGAATGGAGTTCCTGCTCACGGACATTATGGAGAAGAACGCCAAAGAGCGGGAGGCGCTGAAGCAGGAGGTCATCCGGCTGGAGCAAGAAGCAGCGTCGGGCCGATGAACAGTTTCGAGTATCTGGAAGTGGCCGTGCGGCTTTCGCCTTTTACCGAAGAGGGCGCCGAGGTCCTGATGGCCGAACTCGCCGACCTTCCTTTCGATTCCTTCGCCACCGAGGATCCTTTCCTGAAAGCGTATATCCCTACGGATGCCTACCGGGCTTCCGACGTGAAAGTGGTGTTGAGCGGTTACGACTTCGTGGCCGGTTTCCAGGCCGTTCCCGTGCAGGGACAGAACTGGAACAAGGCCTGGGAGGAGTCTTTCCAGCCCATCGTGGTGGACGGGACGGTCACCGTGAAGGCACCTTTCAACGAGCGTGTTCCGCATACCCGGTATAATATCTGGATCGACCCTCAGATGGCTTTCGGCACCGGCTATCACCACACCACCTATATGATGATGCAGCGTATGCTGGCGCTTCCTCTGCGGGGCGCATCCGTCTGTGATATGGGCTGCGGAACGGCCATCCTGGCCATCCTGGCGGCCAAGATGGGCGCCCGGAAGGTCTTTGCCGTGGACATCGACGCCGTGGCGGCCCGGTCGGCCTGGGGCAACTGCCGGTGGAACAAGGTGGGAACGCGCGTGGAAACCGCCTGCGGGGACGCGTCGCTGCTGCAGATGGGAACGTATGACGTGCTACTCGCCAACATCCACCGGAACATCATCCTGGAAGACCTGCCCACCTATGTGCGGTCTCTGAAACGCGGCGGGCATCTTTTATCAAGCGGTTTTTACGAGGCCGATGCTCCTGCTGTTTCGGCCGCCGCCCTGGCCCTGGGGCTCAAGCCTGCAGGGTCTTCCGCCCGGGAAACCTGGGCGTGTCTGGAATTCGTGAAAGAATAGTCCTTAGATGGACGTGGTCTTGAGTTCCTCGTCCACTTTCTCCTTTTCCTGCATCAGCAGGTCCAGCAGCCAGTCCTTCTGCTCGTCCACCAGGCCCAGGTCCCGGCAGGCGCTCTCGTATCGGCTCAATACCGCTTCCTGATAACGGTGATAGACCATCGACTTGCGGATTTCCTCCTCGATGGTTTCGTGCTCGATTTCGTAGCTGTCCTTATAGTAGTCCTTGTACACCTTCTCCGAGGTATAGCGGATGCAGAAGTAGAACAGGCCGGAGGCCAGGATCACGATGCCCAATATGCCCAGCAGCAGGGGGACCTTCTGGATGAGGCCCAGCATCCCCAGGATGCTTCCTGCCAGGAAAATCAGAAGGGCGGCAAGCTCGTTGCCGTGGTATTTGAACAGATCTTTGATTTTCATAATCTCAGCATATTGGTTTTGCGGTTTTGCAGGAGCCGTATCCTGTATTCGTTTTCAGATTCCTTGGACTCCATCGCCTTCTGCAGGGCGCGGCGGGTGGCGAGCGTCTGGCTGTTCTTGCGGCGCATCTCGTCCATATTCTGCCGCAGCTGCCACTGGCTCACCAGGATGGCCCCGAAGGCAATGGCGAACATCACCAGGAAGCCGATGAGGATGGTCATCTGGTTCTGGGCCTTGAGCCGCTGGGCTTCTTCCCGGAGCTGGGCGTTGTTCATCTCCGCGTCCAGGATGGCCAGGTCCTCGTTCTGGACCTTGATGTACACGGAGTCTTTCTCGTTCATCAGCTGGGAAAGCTGGCCGTAGGCTTTGTCGTAGACTTGCATATCGGCATAGATGCCGTGCTTCTGCTCCAGGCGGGCCTTGCCCGTGCGAAGGGAATCGGCCTTGGAGAGCGCCTCCTCGAAGAACCCCCGGGAGCGGAGGTAGCTGATGTCGATCCGGCAGCGGGTGTCTGAATCGGCCTGCAGGTCATACAGCGGGTCCTGCCTCAGGGTTTCGTAGGTTTTCCAGAAGGCGGCGTAGTCCCCCTGGTGGAAGTAAAGGTAGGCGCGCGTCATCTGCGCCTTGATGCGGATGGACGGGCTGAACTGCTCGTATTCCTCGGCCCGGTAGACGTAATTCAGCGCCTCCGGGTAGTTTTTCAGTTTCACGTTCTCCTGCGCCAGGAGGATGTAGAGGTTGGGAAGGTCCTGCTCCGCGCGGGCATCCCGGCAGAAGCGCACCGCCTTTTCCATATTCAGCACGGCCAGGTGGGCGTTGCCCCTGTAGCTTTGGATGAGGCCGATGATGCGGTGGGCGTACATCATTCCCGCGGGCTTCTTTTCCGCCGTGGCCAGCCGTTCCATCTCCCGGGCCTCCAGCACGGCATCCGGCGCCCGGTCTATCTGCACCAGGTATTCGCAGTACTCGTGCAGGAAGGAGAAGTAGAACTCGCGGAGGTCCTTGCGGTCGGCCAGCAGTTCCTTGACTTCGCGCGCGGTTTCGTCCATCCGGTCATATTCCCCCTGGGCGAAGCGGACGGGCATCTCCAGAGACAGGGCCAGGCATTTGTAGCGGAAGTTCTCCTTGGGGCCGCCCATCACGTAGAGGGAATCGGCCAGGGCCAGGTTGTCGGGATTGAACTGCTGCATACGGCCGTACGCATAGCGGATGAACGTGTCCCTGTCCACGCGCAGACGGTTCACAATCTGCGCCTGCGAGGCGAGGCACGCCAGGCAGGCCAATGCCGTAAGAAACAGTTTTCTTACCACGGTCTATTTCCGTTTGGACTCCACCACCTGCAACTGCGTCACCACGCAGGTGAGCAGTTTTTCCATAATGATGGGCTTCATAATGAAGTCGTTGGCGCCGGCGTTGAAGCCTTTCACGATGTCCTCGTTGGAGTTGAGGGCGCTCAGGATGACAATCTGGATGTCGGCGGTCTCCGGGTTCTCCCTGAGGCGGCGGATCACTTCAAAACCGTCGATTCCGGGCATCATCAGGTCCAGCAGGATGAGGTCCGGCTTCTTCTGGGCCACGGCGTCCAGCGCCAGCTTTCCGTTGGCGGCGGTGCGGATCTCGAAATTGAAGCGGGAGAGCATCTTCTGCACCAGCAGGAGGTTGATGGGGATGTCGTCCACCGCCAGCACATTGTACTGGGAATAGTCGTGGTCTTGTGCGTAAAGGGGTACCATTGTTATTTGTTTTTGTGTCTTGTCAAAAGGATTGCAACCAGGGCCGCGGCGAGGGCTGCCGCCAGCAGGATGACCGCCAGGCGCAGTCTTGTGATGCGGGCCCGCTGACCTTCCATCTCCTGTGAAAGCCGGCTGTTCTCCATCACGGCCGACACTTCCTCCATCTTGAGGTCATTGAGGAAACTGATGTCGGCATACATCGAGAGGATGATACTGGTCCCCAGCCAGGAGGTAATGTCTTCCTGCCGGTTGACGATGGCCAGGTTTCTAAGGTAAATCATCTGCCGCTTGGAGACCGCTCCCCGGATCTTTCGGGCCAGGCTGTCCAGTGGCTGCCGGCCGATGATATCGTCCACGCAGGCGAACAGGGCGTCGCCGCCGTTGATGGGCCCGGGGAAGCCGGGATCTTCCAGGCAGAAGTCGCGGCACTTACGGTATTGTTTGACGTCTCCGTCCAGGGCGGCTATCTGCGCCTTGTAATAGGTGACGCGGAGCGTGTCGGCGGGCAGCTTGGCGTGTTCTTCCGCCTTATTATAATAGAAGCGGGACGAATCCGTATCGTACAGGTAGGTGTCCCCCAGGTCGCAGAATACGCGGGTGAGACTCTGCCGCCGGATATTCGGGTCCTCCGAATTTTCATAGATCCGGATGACTTCCTTCAGATATTTGCGGGTGTTCAACAGGTCGTTCTGCCGCTGGTAAAGCATCGAGATGTAACGCTGGCTTTGCCACAGGCCGTACTCGTTGTTTTCCTTTTCCGCTATGTCCATCATTTCCGTGAGCAGCGCCTGCGCGTGCACCTCCTGGTGCGTGTTCACATAGTGGTTTTGGGTGAGTTCGTAGGCATAGAAGAAATACTGCATGTATCCCGTCTCGCGGGCTACAGCCATCGTTTCCCGCCTGTTCTGTTCCACCAGCGCATTGGCCGCGGAGAGATCCGTCATCCTACGGGCCACCCGGGTGGACCGTTTCGTCCTCTCCACATAGTATAAGGTGCGGGCCTTTTCGTCATTCACTTCCTTCGCCCGCTTGAGCAGGGCGTTAATCGCCAAATCGAAGGCGTCGTTGGAGAGGTCGTCCATCAGGGTTTCGCCGATGCTGAAGTACTGGTAGCAAACGTCGTCTATCAGGTAAGGATTGTTCTGCGCCGCCGCCCCTGCCGTGAACAGCAGGAACGTCAGGAAGGCCGATATGAACTTTTTCAGACTCATCTCTCGACAGGGCTAACGGGAACCAACAGGACGAAACGGGAGCCGGGGCCGGGATGGGACGTATCCAGAAATACTTTGGACCCCATCCTGGAGGCAATGTCGCGGCAAATACTCAGACCCAGTCCCGTTCCCTGGACGAATTCGTCCAGCTTGGTGAAGCGCTCGAAAATGGCTTCCGCCTTTTCGGCGGGGACGCCGGTCCCGGTGTCCGTAACGGCATACGTCACATAGCCGGGATGCTCCGTAAGGGAACTGGAAAGGATAATTTCGCCCGCCATCGTATGCTTGCAGGCGTTGGTGAGGAGGTTGATCAGGATCTGCTGGACACGGCGCGGGTCCGTGGTGAAGGTGAACGGCGCCGGGTCTTCCGGAACGTATTCCATCTTCACGCCGGGCTGCAGACGGTGTTCGGCACTGGAAATGGCCGACTGCGCCATAAAGTTCTTCTCCCCTTCCTCGTAAGTGATGCGGTAGTTGCCGCTGTCCATCGCCGATGCATTGAGGATGTCGTCCAGCAGCATCGTGAGCATCTTGGTGTTGTTTACGATGTGGCCGGAGAACTCATCCTTCTCCTCCGGGCTCAGCGAGCCGTCCGGCAGCGAAAGCAGTTGGGAGAATCCCACGATGGCGTTCAGCGGGGTGCGAACCTCGTGGCTCATATTTTGGACGAAGCGGGTTTTGGCGGCATCGGCCATCCTTACTTTTTCATTGGCCTCCTGCAGGGATGCAATCTGTGCCTCGTCCTTTATCCGGGCCTTCTTGAGTTGCCGGATGTAGACGATGGTAAAAACGGCCAGGGCGGCGAACAGGAATGTGAGCAGGAGCAGCGCAACGTGCGAGATGCGGGAGATCTGATTTTCCTTGGTCACCAGTTCGGCGTTCAGGGCAGCCTTCCCCATCGATACTTCCAGTTCTGAAATACGGGAGAGCGTAGTGGTGGAGATGAGCTTCTCCATCAGGTTCACCAGTTTCTTCTCCACCACGAAGGCAAATTCCTTGTAACCCTTGTTCTCGCAGAGGTTGGCAATCACCTTCATTTCCCGGACGGTGGCCAGTTTGTAGATGTCCTCTTCCCGGTTCAGGATGCTTCCGTCCTGGGTGGCGTCAATCAGGTCGAAGAAAAGTTCCGCGTCGCTGGTGATTCTGGGAAAGTCCGGGTCCTGCCGGCAGATGGCCTTCAGCCGTTCGTATTCTTTCCGGTCCCCGTCCAGGGCGGCCAGCCGCAACAGGTAGTACTCGCAGCGGAGCGTATCCATCCGCGTTTTGGCGTATAGCTGTCCTTTCTGTACATTGATCCGGACGGAATCCGAGGCGATGGGATAAGTATCGGCCAGGTCGCAGTACAACCTTGTAGGTGATTCCTTAAGGATGGAGGCGTCATCCGTGGTATTGTAAAACCTGATGGCCCGCTCCAGATGGGGTTTGGCACTCACGTAGTCGTTATGCCGGATGTACATATCGGCCAGATACTTCGCGCTGGTCCAGATGCCGTAGGCGTTGGCGTCTTCGATGGCGTGCGCCTGCATCTCCTGAAGGACCAGGAGCGAGCGGTAGGTCTCCCCTTTTTTATAATAGTATTCCTGAGAGAGCTGACAGGCCTGATAATAATACTGGTTCAGTCCGTTTTCCTGGGTGTGCTTACGGACATCTTCCCGCGTCTCGTCCACGACGGCGTCGTATTCTTCCGAAGCCGGGCGCGCCATCAGGTCCTTGATCACCTCGATGTGATACAGCATCTGGGCTTTCTGGTCCTTCTTCTCATCCGCGGCCTGCCGGAAGAGTTCGTTGGTCGGGGTGAAACCGGGTTTCCCCAGTTGCCGTTCCACTTCTTTCAGGAGGGTATAGCAGGTGTCGTCGATACCCAGCGGGTTCTGCGCGGGCTTGTTTTGCGCGGCAGCCCGGTTTTGCGCGGCGGCCCGGTTTTGCGCGGCGGCCCGGTTTTGCGCGGCGGCCAGCAGCGAGGCCGTCACCAGCAGGGACAGCAGGGCGGTGCGCCGGAAGATATCAGAGAACCTCATTGTCTTCATAGTATTGCAACCTACAAACTTACATAAAAAAATCCGGAATCTGAAAAAATTAGTATCTTTGCAGTCCCATCCGCGGGTGTGTTGGAATTGGTAGACAACCCAGACTTAGGATCTGGTGCCTTACGGCGTATGGGTTCGAGTCCCTTCACCCGCACGGGCCTGGCCATCCGGCCAGGCCTTTTTCGTGCGGGCGAAGGGACTCCGTCCGCTCACGTTACCCCCTCCCTAAATCCCTCCCCTCGGGGGAGGGACTTTTTTTCGCTTCGCTCCAATGAACTTTTACAATCTTAGTTACGTTTGGGCCCTATTTCGTGACTTTGTTCGTCAGTCGCGACGATCTTAGTTACGTTTTGGGGTGATTTTGAGACTAAGATTGTCATTGTCGGCCTCCGGCTGCCGAATGAATCGTTCTGCTGGCGTTCCGGGGGCAAAAATGGGCTTATTTGCACCTGAGAGAGCATTTATGTGGGAGGTCAGGGGCAAATAGTGCCTCGTATGCCCCTGGGGAGCCGTCGTTAAAGCACAGTTTGGCGGCTGGGAGCCACTTTTTATGCTTTAGCCGCCGTTTTTACCCCGTCTAAAGCATAGAATCGGTCATACAGGTGGGTTACTGTGCTTTAATGAAACGCAAATTTGCGCCTTGAGGGCTCTTATAATGCTGCCCCTGGAGCCGTGCCAGGGCGGTAATTTTATGGACCCCCTGCTACGAAAAAGCCGCTTTTCGTGCCAGGCCGGACAATCAGTGGATCGCCTGGCACACCCTTGCAGCGAAAGCAAAATCTATGGGTATACTAAAAACTGAGAAGGACGCCCACACCATTGGGTGTAGCCCCCACAGAGAGTTCGG
>JAEEIJ010000009.1 GCA_016281315.1 Bacteroidales bacterium | reverse complement strand
GACACGCGTGGCATCATCGACGCCATCCTGGATGGCTCAATCGAGAAGGCCCCGACCAAGATGATCCCGTACTTCAACTTTGAAGTTCCCACCAAGCTCGCCGGCGTGGACACCGGTATCCTGGATCCCCGCGACACCTACAAGAACGCCGCCGAGTGGGAGGAGAAAGCCAAGGACCTTGCTGGCCGCTTCATCAAGAACTTCCACAAGTACGAGAGCAACCGCGCAGGCAAGGCCCTCGTGAAGGCCGGCCCGAAGCTGTAATCCATTCAGCTGAAAGCAATAAAAAACTGGCCTTTTTCGGCCAGTTTTTTTTATTTTGCGGCGGCTGCCAGGCGTTTGCGGAGACCCGGGGAGAGATCCAGGTTCTCCAGTTTGTCGGCGTAATCCAGCCAGTAGGTGCTCATATGATAGTCCTCCAGCAGGTAGAACGCCATCGCCATATTGTAGGCGGCGCAGGCGCGCTTGACGATGTTCCCCTTCTTGACGAGGGGCATCCAGACATTCATCGCCTTGGAGAGCTTTCCCTGGCGAGCCAGGTTCAGGGCGTCGTACCATTCGTCCTCCCACCCGTCGAAATAATAGAAGCTGAAGCTTTCCGTCTTCCAGTTCGAGAGGAACCGTTTGACAATGCGGCCGGCCATTTCCTCGGCCTTGCCGCCCAGGGACTTCATCCCGTCCAGCTGGATCACGGTTTCGCCGCTGTAGCCGTTCACCTTGTCCTCGCCCATACTGTCATAGACGGAGAGTTTGGTGGAAAGGGGCACCGCCATCGCGGCGGTGGTATCGAGCGGCATCTCCAGATGCGAGGCCAGCACGAAGATGACGTCGCCTTCCGTGTCCATCACCAGCGAATGCATCTTCTCCAGCGAAACGGTATCGGCCGAAGGAATATGGTACAGGCCGATGACAGGCTCCCCGCCGAAGTAGTCTTCCTCCAGGCTGCGGGCCAGGGCCGACGCCGTGTGGCGGTCGAAGAGGGAATCCACGTCATTGCTGCCGTCCATATATACGAGCGACATCGTTTTCCGCGCCAGGTCCAGCCCCGAAGAGGACGGCTGACGCACGTCCAGGTACAGGGGGTACACCTGCGGGGAACAGGCCACGAGGGCCAGTGCCAAAATGGCGAAACTCAGTTTTTTCATATCACTTGAGCCGTAAGGTCATATTCATCGGCGGCCGTAATCCGTACGGTAAGGAACTGTCCCACGAGGGACTCCGCTGCCGCACCGGAAAAAGCTTCCGCCAAGTAAGGAACCAGGATCTCGCCGTCCACTTCCGGGCTTTCGAACTCGCTGCGGCACACCAGCGTGCCCTCTGCGACATCGTCCACCAGCACACGGACTTCGCTCCCGATCCGGGACTGATTGTATGCAAGGGATATGCCACGCTGAAGCTCCATCAGCGCATCCAGCCGCTGTTTTTTCACGGAGGGGCGCACCGTGTCCGGGAAATGCGACGCATCGAAGGTCCCTTCCTCCTCCGAATAGGTGAAGGCGCCCAGGCGCTGGAAGCGGGACTCCTGAACGAACTGCAGCAGTTCCTTGAACTCTTTCGCGCCCTCGCCGGGATGGCCCACGATGAGGGTCGTACGCAACACCACGCCGGGAACGCGTTCCCGCATCCGGCGGATGAGCTCCCGCGTCCAGGCGCCGTCCACGCCCCGGTGCATCTTATCCAGGACAACGTCCGAGACGTGCTGCAGGGGGATGTCCATATAGCGGCAGACTTTGGGATTGCGGGCCATCTCGTCCAGCACGTCCTCCGGGAAATCGGCCGGATAGGAGTAATGGATGCGCAGCCACTCAATGCCCTCCACGGCCGACAGACGCCGCAGCAGCTCCGCCAGGCAGCGTTTCTTGTAGAGGTCCAGACCGTAGAAGGTGGTGTCCTGCGCAATGATGACGAGTTCCTTCACGCCGGTGGCGGCGAGGGCCTCGGCCTCCCGCACCAGCACTTCCATCGGAACGGAGCGATGCGGCCCGCGGATGAAGGGGATGGCGCAGTAGGAGCAGCGGCGGTCGCAGCCTTCCGAAATCTTGAGGAAGGCGTAGGGCCTGCGGCCTTCGGTGCGCACGCGGCGGTGCTCCTGCGAGCGGTCCGGCCGGCAGCCCAGGGCCTTCACCAGGGGCGCGAGGTCCCGTGCGCCGAACCAGCCGTCCACCTCCGGAATGAGTTCCGGAAGCTCTGAGGCGTAGCGCTCCGAGAGACAGCCGAAAACGAGGAGTTTCCCCACGGCGCCGGCCTTTTTGCGGGCCGCAGCCTCCAGGATCACCTGGATGGACTGCTCCTTTGCGTCGCCGATAAAGCCGCAGGTATTGACGAGCAGGACATCCACCCGTTCCCTAGCCTCCCCTTCCGGAACCAGCTCATAGGAGCCTTGTACCTGAAAAAGGAGATGCTCGGTGTCCACCGTGTTTTTGGAACACCCAAGGGTGATGACCTGCAGGGACGGCATTACTTTTCGGCCGCCTCGGCCTCCCTTTCTTCATCGGTGACGAAGTCCAGGGATGCGTAGTTCTTGAGGATGTTGTACCACTCCGCCACCTTCTTCATATGGGACACATAGAAGCGGGTTCCGTCGTAGTGGGGCAGGGCCTTTTCGAAGAGGGCTTTCAGTTCGGCGTCGGGTGCCTTTGCGCCGGGGGCGTCGGCCTCCTTCAGGACCTCATGCAACTTGCCGAAGACTTCCTGGAGCTTCACCTCGCCTTCTTCAGTGTAGATAGAGATGTCCGCCAGGGTGGTGATGCCGGCGCTGGCCGGGAAATTGCCCCGCTTTTTGTCCACGAGGGATTCCACGATGGCGCCGCTGCGGGACTGGGCTATGTAGGCGAACAGGCCCCGCTGGCCGCGGATGGAAAGGGTTTTTGCAAGATCGGTTTTCATATCTGTAAAGTATTGATTATCCGGTTCACGGCTTTCCCGAGTTTTTCCGGGTCGCCGTCGTTTTCTATTATAAAGGTGGCGGCCGATGCCGGGATTTCCGGCTGGGCGGCCATACGGGCGCGGACCTGCGCCTCGGGCAGGGCGTCGCGCGCCATCACGCGCCGCAGGCGGAGTTCCTCGGGCGCAGTCACCAGCACCACGGCGGAGGCCAGGCCGGCGAACAGGGGTTTGGAGAGGATAACGGCCGATTCCAGCGCCACGAAAGGCGCCCCCGTTTGCCGGGCCCTCCAGCGTCTGAAATCCCGTAGGACATAGGGATAGACGATGGATTCCACCGTCTCCCGCGCGGCCGCATCGCCGAAAATGCGGGCGGCGAGCCGGCCCCGGTCCAGGCGGCCGTCGGCCCCGCGGAGCGGCTCTTCCAGCGCCTTTTCCAGACTTCTGACCAGGAAAGGCCTGCGGTCGTAAATGGATTTGGTGCGCGTGTCGCAGTCGTAAACGGGGACACCGTGCACGCGCAGAAGGTCACAGACGGCGGATTTGCCGCTGCCGATGAGTCCTGTTACGATGACGGTTGGGCGGCGCATCAGAGTTCCACGCAGTCGAAGACCTCCGGTTCCACCCGGTATTCCAGCACGCCGGCGGGAAGGCGCAGCGTGCGCGGGGCGCAGCGGCCCGTGAGGGAGGTGCTGAAGTCCCGCCAGTCGATGTAAATCTTGAAGGAGTCCCGCGGGTCCTTAGCCAGCGGGAAGGCGCAGCGGAGGATGACCTTGGCCGTGGCGGGATAGACCTGCAGCTGGCGCCCGGCGGGAGCGTTCCACACCTCTACCGGGAGGGTGGCCTGCAGCTCCACATAGCGGGAAACGGGGAGTTCATAGCTCACCCTGTCGGCCGACATCCGCACGCCCTCGGGCGTATTGAGCCGGAGCACGCCGTGCTGCGACTCGCCCACATTGTCCAGGTCCAGACGCGGGGTGGTCACCTTTTCGATGGCCGCCAGATGCGCGTCGTCGCCATAGACCGTAACGGTGTCCGGCGACACGGCGAGCGGGCCGCACTGCATATACTGCGGAGCGAAGGACACAGAATGGGGCACTTCCACCGGAACGCGCTTGTTGTTTTCCACGGGGAAGACGAACCTGAGCGTATCCGTAATGAAGGCTTCCAGCTGCACGTTGTCGCCGAAGAACTGGTTGGTATAGGAGTTCTTGGTCCCGCCGATGACCCCGTAGGTGTCCGGCCCCAGTTTGCGCATATCGGCCCGGTCGAAACGGACCTTTACAACCTTGCGCTCCCGGCGGCTGTTCTCCCGCACCAGGCGGAATCCGTCGGCCCGGCAGCGCGCGCTCACGAGCACCGTGTTGGACGATTCCGTCCCGTGGCCCTCGATGTTGCACTGGGCCACCACCGGCACGCTCACGGTGCCGGAGTAGTCCTTGGACAGGTTGGTGAGCACCCAGACCAGGAAAGCCACAAGGACAGACAGGACCAGGAATATCCATTCCCGGCCCAATCCCCCTTTCCTGAGGCCTATGTGCTCCAGGAAAGACATTTTACTTCTGGGCGGCTTCGGAGTAGTCCTTCACCAGGCCCTGCTTGTCCACGCGCAGTTTCACGTCGCCGTCCACCTTGATGAGAGCGGTCTTTTCGTTCACTTCCAAGATTTCGCCGTAGATACCGCCCACGGTGACGATTTTATCGCCCTTCTTGAGGCCGTCGCGGAATTTCTGCATTTCCTTCTGCTGCTTGCGCTGCGGGCGGATCATAAAGAGGTACATCACCAGGATGATGGCGCCGAACATAAGGATGGTGGGCCAGGCGCTGCCCTGAGGGGCGGCACCGTCCGCGGGAGCCGCAGCGGGTCCCATCAGGAGGAAGAAGGTGTAAAGAAGGTTCATAGGGTTTTAACGATTTTGCCCTCGTCCAGGCGCTGCTTGATGAGGCGGTCCAGCAGACCGTTCACGAAGCCGTGGCTCTTGGGCGTTGAATAATATTTTGAAATTTCTACGTATTCGTTGATGGTCACCTTCACCGGGATGTCCGGGAAGGCTTCGGCCTCCGCCAGGCCCAGGCCGATGAGGACGGTGTCCGTGGCCACCAGGCGGTCGCGGTCCCACTTGGAGACCGAGGAGGCGATGAGGCTGCTGTACTCCCGGAAACGGCCGTAGGCCACGCTCACAAGCTGCCGCACGAAGTCATTGTCGCTGGCTACGTCTTCCTTGCCGCGGCCCTTCAGCACGTCGCTCTGGTACAGCGGCGGGTAACTCCAGCGGCCGCTGCGGGCGATTTCCTCCAGGGAATTCAGGCAGGTGCCCAGGACGTACCCGAGGTCGTCGGCCCAGAAGATGGAGGCATCCTCCAGGATGGCGGCGAGGGCCGCGTCGTCCTCCAGCTCCCGCCGGAAGATCTCCTTCCAGAGGGCGGCGTCCCCGGCAAGCGAATGCTCCGGAGCGTCCATATAGGCCCGGAAATAATCCCTCGTCTTGAGGGTTTCCCACAGCGCGTTCAGGAAAGCGTCGTTCTGCTCCCAGGAAAGACGCTTCTTCTCCATCAGGCGGAGAAAATCCGGATCCCCGGAGAGAAGGGCCGCCACGGCATTCTCCACAAACTTGAGGTTGGGGTTCTTTTCATCCTCCGTGGGATTGAACTTCCCGCGGGCGGCCTCCACCCGCTTGAGAGCTTCCTGCGTGAGGGCGGGAATGAGAGCCATCATATAGAGATACAGGTCCCGCGTGGCTTCTACGGACGACTCCAGGCTGCCCAGTACTTGTTTGAGCGAAAGGGCTGGATTTTCCGCATAGGCATACAGTACCTTAAAAGCCTTGATTCGAAGGATGCGCCGGTTTAACATAGAACAAATTTATTTGTACAAAGATAGCGTTTTTTAAATAATTTCCCTAAATTTGCAAGCATTAATACATAAAACGGATTACGTATGTACAGTGAAGATTACGATCGCAGGGAGCGCAACGGGGAAGATGTCTATTCCAAGCCGGTAAGGGCGGGAAAACGTACGTATTTCTTCGACGTCAAGAGCACGAAGGGGAACAACGACTTTTACCTCACCATTACGGAGAGCAAACGCCGCCAGGAGCGCGACGGCTCTTTCTCCTTCGACAAGCACAAGATATTCCTTTACAAGGAAGACTTCGAAAAATTCCAGGAAGGCCTGCAGGAAGCCGTCCGCTACATTATGCACGACCTTCTGCACGACGCCCCGCTGCGTCAGTATCCTTCCCGGGAAGAGAATGAGGAAAAACCCGAAGAAGAGAGCTTTTAATGATCCTCCTGAAGAACGTGCTTCTCTCCGGACACCCCGCCAATATCGCGGTGGAGGCGGGGAGAATCGCGCGCATCAGTGAGGAGCCGCTCCACCTTCCCGGCGCAGAGGAAGTGGACTGCAGCGGCAAGGCCGTCATCCCGGGATTCGTGAATATGCACACGCACGCGGCGATGATCCTGCTGCGCGGCATCCACGAGGACCTGGCCCTCTACGACTGGCTCTCCAACATCTGGAAAATCGAAGCGGGACTGGACCGCGACTTCATCTACTGGGGCAGCAAAGTGGCCTGCCTGGAGATGATCCGCAGCGGCACCACCACCTTCAACGACCAATACTGGTACTGCCCCCACACCCGCCGCGCCGCCCTGGAAATGGGTCTCCGCCCCGTGGTGTCTTTTATTTTCCTGGATTCGCACGACAGAGAACTGGCCCGCCGCCAGCGGGAAGCCTGCCACCGCCTGTATGAGCGCACGGTTTCGGAAGGCTGGGAACCGGGCAGCTTCGCGATCTCCATCCATTCGGTCTATACCGTCTCGGAAGAGAACATCGTGTGGGCGAACCGCTTCGCCGTGGATCGCGGCCTCAAGGTGCACCTGCACCTGGCGGAAACGCCCCAGGAGGACGCAGACTGCCGGAAAGCCCACGACGGACTCTCCCCCACCGCCTGGTTCGAACGCCTGGGCGTGCTGGGACCGCACGTGATTGCCGCCCACAGCCTCAATCTGGACGACGACGACATCTACACCCTGGGCAAACGCCAGGTGAGTTGCGTGCACAACATCAATTCCAACCTCAAGCTGGCTTCCGGCTTCCGCTTCCGCTACAACGAACTGCGGGACGCCGGCGCCAACGTGTGCATCGGCACGGACGGGGCCGCCTCGTCCAACAACCTGGATATGCTGGAGCATATGAAGAACACCGCCCTGCTCCAGAAGGCCTGGCGGGGCAATCCCGCGGAAATGCCCCTGCGGGAACTGATGGACTGCGCCACCGTGCACGGCGCCCGGGCACTGGGCTTCGATACGGGCGTCATCCGGGAAGGTGCCCTGGCGGACCTTTCCCTCGTGGATATCACCGGCACGGCCTTCCTGTCGCCGGGCTCGGTGGAGGCCAACCTGGTCTATGCCGCCCATTCGGACGTGATCACCGACGTAATGGTGGGCGGCCGATGGGTGATGCAGGGCCGCCGGATTCCGGGCGAAGAGGAAATCCTGCGGAACGCCCGCAAGGTCCTTTCTCAAATCTGAGCAAGCCTAAAGACCGATAACCAATGGATCCCCGTATAGAAACCATCAACCGACTGGCCGACATTGTCAAAAGCCGCATCGCAGGCCGCGCGCCCGTTCTGGGCATCGTCCTGGGCAGCGGGCTGGGCAAACTGGCCGATGTAATCCAGGACCCCATCGTCATCCCCTATAAGGAACTCCCCGGCTTCCCGGTCTCCACGGCCGTGGGCCACAAGGGCAATTTCATCGTGGGAGAGTTGGGCGGAAAGACCGTCATCGCGATGCAGGGCCGCATCCATTTCTACGAAGGCTACGGGATGGACAAAGTGGTCCTTCCCATCCGCGTGATGATAGGCGTGGGAATCAGGACGCTCGTCGTCTCCAACGCCGCCGGGGGCACCAACCTCGGCTACCACGTGGGCGACCTGATGATTATCAGGGACCACATCAATCTGCTCCCGAACCCGCTCATCGGCCCCAATTTCGACGACTTCGGCCCCCGTTTCCCGGATATGACGCGTCCCTACGACCCCGCCCTCATCAAGCTGGCCGTCAAGGTGGCCTCGGAACTGGGCTTCCAGTTGCAGCAGGGCGTGTACGTGGGCGGCACCGGCCCCTCCTATGAGACCCCGGCGGAATACAAGTACTTCCGTTCCATCGGCGGCGACGCCGTGGGGATGAGCACCATCCCGGAGGTCATCGTGGCCCGTCACGCGGGCATTCCGGTGTTCGGAATCTCCGTCATCACCAACGAAGCGCACGACGACTACGCGGAGGATTACCAGAACGACGGCGACGACGTAGTGGTGGCCGCCAATGCCGCAGCGGAAAAGATGACCGCCCTGATTGAACGAATGATAGAGAACATGCAGCTATGACCTACCTGGAAACCATATACCTCGCTTCCGACTATGTGAAAGCGCGCCTGGACGGGCGGGTGCCCACCGTGGGCATCGTCCTGGGCAGCGGCCTGGGAACACTGGCGGAGGAAATCAAAGATCCCATCGTCATCCCCTATAAGGACATCCCCGGCTTCCCGGTCTCCACGGCCATCGGCCACAAGGGGAACTTCATCGTGGGAGAACTGGCGGGAAAAACCGTCATCGCGATGCAGGGACGCATCCATTTCTATGAGGGATACGGAATGAATCTCGTCGTCCTGCCCATCCGCGTGATGAAGGTGGTGGGAATCCGGCACCTCTTCGTCTCCAATGCGGCCGGCGGCACCAACAGCCGTTTCCACGTGGGAGACATTATGGTGATCCGGGACCACATCAACCTGCTCCCGAATCCGCTCATCGGCCCCAATCTGGACGACTTCGGCCCGCGTTTCCCCGATATGACGCGCCCCTACGACCCCGGCCTCATCCGCCGGGCGGAAGCCATCGCCGCGGAAGAAGGAATCGGTCTGCAGAAAGGCGTTTACGTGGCCTGCAGCGGCCCCTGCTATGAGACGCCGGCCGAATACAGGTACTTCCGAAGCATCGGCGCGGATGCCGTGGGAATGAGCACCACGCCCGAGGTCATTGTGGCCCGCCACTCGGACATCCCGGTCTTCGGGGTTTCCGTCATCACGGACGTGGCCCGGGACACGGACGACGAAGACTACGTGACCGACGGAGAAGCCATTGTGGCAGCCGCCAATGCGGCCGCCCACAAAATGACGGTCATTTTCAAGCGCCTGATTGCAGAGCTGTAAAATTTTACTATATTTGCAGAATAGATAGAGGCCCGGCTATGCTGGAAGAGATACGCGATAATATCAAACAGCTGATCGCACGTTATGAGGCTGAGAAAGCGGAGAACGAACGACTCCGCCGTGAGTTACATACCTGCGAGGAAACCGGTGCCGCCCTTAGAAAACAGATAAACGAGCTGGAGTCAGAGATAGAGACCCGCAAACTCACCGAAGCTTTTTCGGCCGCCGCCCCCGCGGACGCCAAAGCCAAGGTCGATAAACTAATCCGGGAAATCGATAAGTGCATTTCCCTGCTGGAGGAAGCCTGATGGGACAGAAGATTAGCATCAAACTCGCCGGCCGCACGTTCAACCTCACGGCCGCAACGCCCGAGGCGGAACAGTTGTACCGTCGGGCGGCGGATGCCATCAACGCCCGCTTCAACGACATCAACCGTTCGCATCCGGGCAACACCGTGAGCGACCTGATGTCGCTGGTCGCCCTCAACGAGGCGGTGGTCCGCCTCAGCCTTCAGGGAGAGATGGAACTTCGCCAGGAGGCGGAGAAAAAGCTGGGAGCGGACCTGGAACGCTATCTCAAAGACGCCCTCAAACAAGCATAGCCGCCGGATATCGAAAGCTGAAATCAACACGATTCACTTCGCCGGGTTAACTTAGGCCGCGAATGGCGGGCCCTCCCAGAAGGGATACCTGAACCGGCCGGGACCCAAATCTTATACCCATAAGATTTTCTGACTGGATGCCGGTGGCTTTTTTACAGAGCACATCTGTTTTCGCACGTGGAAACAGGTGTGCTTTTATGTTGGACAACAACACAATATATATACTATGGATATCGTAAGCATTATCATCGGATTCGTAGCCGGCGCCATCATCGCACTGGCTGTGTACATACTCGTTGTCAGGAGCATACAGAAAGGCAAACGCAACGAGATTCTCCAGAAGGCGGAGGTCGAAGGAGAGAAAATCAAGAACGAGCGCATCCTCCAGGCCAAGGAGAAGTATCTCTCCCTCAAGGCGGATTATGAAAAGACGGTGAACGAGCGCAACAACCAGCTGCGCGACGCGGAAAACCGCATCCGCCAGAAGGAAGGCGCCCTGAACCAGAAACTCGGGGAGGCGGATAGAAAAGTCCGGGAGCTGGAGGCCCAGCGGGCATCGGCCAAAGCCCACGAGGAAGCGATGCAGGAGAAGGAGAAGGAATATGAGGAGATGCGCACGCAGGCCATCCGCCAGATCGAGACCATCGCCGGCCTGAGCGCCCAGGAGGCCAAGAACCAGCTGATGGAGTCGATGAAGGCGGAAGCCCGCACGGAGGCGCAGGCCTACATCAACGACTGTATGGACGAGGCCCGGCTGAACGCCGCCAAGGAAGCCAAGCGCATCGTCATCAACACCATCCAGCGCACGGCCACGGAAACGGCCATCGAGAACGCCGTCACCACCTTCCCCATCGACAACAACGACATCAAGGGCAGCATCATCGGCCGGGAAGGCCGTAACATCCGCGCCCTGGAGGCCGCCACCGGCGTGGAAATCGTGGTGGACGACACCCCGGACGCCATCCTGCTGAGCGCCTTCGACCCTGTGCGCCGCGAAGTGGCCCGTCTGGCCCTGCACCAGCTGGTGGTGGACGGCCGCATCCATCCCGCCCGCATCGAGGAAGTGGT
>JAEEIJ010000043.1 GCA_016281315.1 Bacteroidales bacterium | reverse complement strand
CGGCTGGCTGGGGGCCTGACCTGCCGCCTGTGCGGGTCATTACGCGTTTTCGCCCCAAAATGCGTAATGAGTTGCCCGCCCGGGCAGTTCGTTACGCAAAAAACGCCGAAAATGCGTAATGAGTTGCCCGCCAGGGCAGATGGTTACGCGAAAATCGCCAAAAACGCGTAATGGGTTGCCCGCCAGGGCAGGTGGTTACGCGAAAAACGCCAATAATGCGTAATGAGTTGTCCGCCTGGGCAGGTGGTTACGCGAAAAACGCCAAAAATGCGTAATGGGTTGCCTGCCGGGGCAGATGGTTACGCAAAAATCGCCAAAAACGCGTAATGGGTTGCCCGCCAGGGCAGGTGGTTACGCAAATAACGCCAAAAACGCGTAATGCGCCGGGACCGGGAAACAAGAAGAGATGGTTATGTTGGATTTACAACTGTTCAAGGACATATTGGAGGTGGATTCCACCTCGGGGAAGGAGCGGGCGCTGGCCCAGCGGCTCCTGGAGCGGCTGGAGGCCCCCCGCAAGGAAGTTATGGAGGTGGGCGACGGCACGCTGAACCTTTTCCTGCAGTGGGGTACCCCAAAAGTGGTGTTCTGTACCCACATGGATACCGTTCCGCCCTACATTGCCCCCAAGTTTCCCGAAGAGTTAATCTCCGGAGGACATGTGCACCCCCGCATAGGGGAAGAGGCCCATCGTGAAAACGATGAGAGGGGCCGGAGCCGGCAAAGTGATGTTGGGTCCTCCGGTGAAGATATCCGCCGGATTTACGGCCGGGGGGCGTGCGATGCCAAGGGACAGCTGCTGGCCCTGTATACGGCGTGCAAGGAGTTGGAGGAGGAGAGCTGCACAGACTTCGGCCTGCTCCTGGTTTCCGGGGAAGAAACGGGCTCGTGGGGCGCCAAGGCCTTTGCCAAGACCGGTTTCCGGGCGCCGTACCTCATTATTGGCGAACCCACGGAGAACAAGATGGTGAGCGCCTGCAAAGGCACCCTTTCCTACGAACTCTCCTTCCGGGGAGAAGCCTTCCATTCGGGCTATCCGCAGTACGGCGTCAGTGCCGTAGACCTTTTTGTCGATTTCTATAACCGTCTCAAAGCCACAGACTTCGGGACGGATCCGGAGCTTGGGGAGACAAGTTGGAACGTGGGACTTCTGCACAGCGACAACCCCCAGAACATCCTCTCTCCGGAACTGAAATGCCGCATCTACTTCCGCACCACCTTCCTTTCCCACCAGCGGGTACAGGAATGGATAGAAAGTGTTGGGGAAGGAGAGGGGCTTTCTGGAGCATTTGCCCGTACAGAGCCACCCCGTAAATCAGAGATTTCCGGGGACCCCGGGAGGTCGCGAAGCGACGCGGAAGAAAGCCCCTCTCCTTCCGGCTCATTGAAAATCTTACGGGTCGGCCTTGGGGACACGCCCTCCCGCTACCTCACGCTGGAAGGCCTTCCGGCTGCGCCGGCTTCGTTCGGGAGCGACGCCCCGCACCTTTCCAACTTCACCCACAGGGCCATCTGCGGCCCCGGGTCCATCCGCCACGCCCACCGGTCCGACGAGCAGATTACCCTCCAGGAGCTGGAGACCGCCGTGGCGCAGTACAAGCAAATGTATAAGAAACTGATATGATTAAAGTTGTCATCAGTGGCTACGGAAAGATGGGCCACATGGTAGAGAAAGAACTGGAAAGGCGGGGCATCCCCCTGGTGGAAGCCAGCGAAGACATTACCTCCATCGACCCGGAAAAGGCCAGGGACGCCGTGTGCATCGACTTCACCTGGCCGGAGGCCTTCCGCGCCAATTACCCCTTCATTGCCAAGCATTTCAAGGCCGCCGTGGTAGGCACCACCGGCTGGAACGACATAGCCGGCGAGGTAAAGAAAGCCTTCGAAGAGAACGGCACCACGCTCATCTATTCGGCCAATTTCTCCCTGGGGGTGAACGCCCTCTTCGCAGCGGTCACCAAGGCATCGGCCCTGCTGAGAGGCGCCGGCTATACGCCTGAGATAGAGGAGATTCACCACATCCACAAGCTGGATGCGCCGTCCGGGACGGCCAAGACCCTGGGTGCGCTGGTAGAACGGCACCTGGGCGAAAAGCCGGAGATCCGCTCCGTCCGCGAGGGCGAAGTGCCGGGCATTCACACCCTGGAACTCACTTCAGCGTGCGACAAGCTCACTTTCCGCCACGAGGCTTTTTCCCGCGAAGGCTTCGCCCGCGGCGCCGTGGCGGCCGCCACCCTTACCGAAGGCCTCACCGGCGTGCACGATTTCTTCGACCTGCTGGTCTAGGAGATTCTTCGCTGCGCTCAGAATGACAGATGCCCGGTGGACAGCCGGGCATCGTTTTATCTGAGAATATCGTTCAGAATGCTGGACGCCGCCTCGCGGGCGCCTTCGCCAGGTCCTTGAATCACAAGCGGATAGGGATGGAAGGCACTCCGGACGATGATGGCGTTCTCCGTGCCGCGCAGGTGGTAGGCAGGGTGTACGGGCGGTACGTTCCGGATGCCGATGCCCGCCCGGAAGCCGCCGGAGGGCGTTTTTTCCAGCGAAGCCACGAAGCGGCGCCGGAAGCCCTGCACGTCCGCTTCCCGGCCGGCGGCGGCAAAGAGCGGCTCGGCCGCCTCCAGGTCTTCGTAGAAGCGCTCCATGGGCACATCGAACAGTTCCTTGGGAATGACGGGCGTCACTTCCACCTCTTCCTCTTCCAGCCTTACACCCGCCTCGCGGGCTAAAATCAACAGTTTCCTTAACGCATCCCGTCCGCCCAGGTCCTGCCGGGGGTCGGGTTCCGTGAGCCCGGCTTCCTGGGCCTTCCGCACCAGGGACGCAAACGATTCTCCACCAGGCCGATAGTCTCCCAGAATCTGGTTGAGCGTGCAGGAAACCACCGCCTCGATGGAGAGCACCTCGTCGCAGCTGTTGGTGCCGCGGGAGATGGATTCCAGGATGGGGAGGGCGGCGCCCACCGTGGTTTCATAACGGAAGAAAGCGCCGTTTTCCCGGGCCGCCGCATGCAGCAGGGCGTACGTGGCATAAGGGACCGCGAAGGAGCGGCGGTTGGACGATACCACATTGAGTCCGGCGGCAAACAGCTCCGGATAGCGCTGATACAGGGTTTCGCTGTTGGTGCAGTCTACAAAGACCGACCCCTTGGGCGCCCGGGCGCAGACTTCCGCCACATAATCCCCTTCCCGGCAAGGTGCTCCGGGATGGCCTCCAAGGTCGATGGAATACTGCCGGGAGTTGGCTACGCCCACCAGCCGGAGCACCTTCCCGGTACGTTCCTCCACGGTGGGGCCGGTGCGGTCCACCATCTGTGCCAGCGCCTTTCCCACGGCGCCGTAGCCCGCGATGAAAAGGCAGACCTCCTTGACCGGAAGCACTTCGAAAAACGCCCGGTGAAGGGCTTGGAGGGCCATTTTTTCCACGGCCGGCCGGACCGTCAGGAGAAGGTTCCCCTCTTCTTCCCAGAGCCGGAGCGGGGCGATGCCCGCCTGGGTGAGGGCTTCCTCCGCCCGGGTAAGTTCTGAACTATGTACCAGGCAGATTTCCGAGACGCTGCCTTTTTCCTGCGAGGCGAGCCCCACGGGCCCCGTTTCCCGTACATCGGCCGAGATGACCGTCTTCCCGCCCTCCGGAGCAAACGTATTGAGGATTTCGATGGCGATGCCCGCCTGCATGGCCGGCGCCACCGTGGGCGCATAGAGCACCTTGGCGCCGTGGCCGGCCATCTGCAGGGCGGCGTCGTAGCTCATCCGGGGAATGGTGCGGGCGCGGGACACCTGCCGGGGATTGGTGGTCATGATGCCGGGAACATCCGTCCAGATCTGGAGGCTGGCGGCTTGCACGGCCGCGGCATAGAGCGCCGCGCTATAGTCCGAACCGCCGCGCCCGAGGGTGCAGACGCGGCCTTCCGCGGAGCGGCAGATGAAGCCGGGCGCCACGAAAACCTCCACTTCGGGGGCTGCCGATACGGCCGCCGCAATGTTGGCAAACGTCTTCTGCTCATCGTCCCGTACCACCAGTTCCCGGGAGTCCAGCCAGCAGGTCCTGTAGCCTTCCGCCTTGAGCTTGGCGTCCAGGAGGGTGGTGGAAAGGATTTCCCCGTAGGTGACCTTCTCCTCTTCCGGCGCCTCCCGGAGCTCCCGGAAAAGCGCGTCTGTCCGCTGCTGGACGGCCAGCTGTTCGCCCCCCGTAAAAAGGCGTTTCACAATGCTCCGGTGGCGTTTTTCCATCTCGTCCACCTGCGCGGGGTCTCCGCTGAGGAGCGCGTTCGTGCAGCCGCTGATGGCCGATGCCACCAGGATGACCCTTCTCCCGGACGCTTCCTTCTCTACGAGGTCCAGCACGCGGGACATGTTGGTGGCGGAGGCGACGGAAGAGCCGCCGAATTTGAGGACACTGAACATACGCTCCATGGATTTAACATGCAAAGATAAGAATTCTTCGAAACTAAATGCTTATATTTGCAGACTATGATAAAGGTACTGGGCATATTCAGCTTCCTGAGCTTCGGTTGGGCGGACCTCCTGGACATCCTCATGGTGGCCACCCTCATCTTCTTCCTTATCCGCAGCATCCGGGGAGATTCCACCGTCCTCAACATCGTGCTGGTGCTGGTGGTGCTGGTGGTGGCCCAGGCCATCGTGAGCGCCCTCAACATGCGCATGATGACGGTCCTGCTGAACACCCTCCTGGACGTGGGCGTGCTGGCCATCATCATCCTCTTCCAGCCGGAAATCCGGCACCTGCTGAACCGGGTGGCCGTTTCTTCCGGCCTCACCCGGCGCACCGGCCAGCTGTTCAACCGCCTGCTCGGCATCAAGGAGGAAAAGCTGGACAGCCGGAGCGCGGTGGAGCTGGCGGAAGCCGTGCGGGCCATGTCGGCCTCCAAGACGGGCGCCCTGATTGTGCTCCAGCACAAATCGTCCATGGAAGACTATATGGCCACCGGGGACCGCTTTGAGGCCGATATCAACAAACGCCTCATCATGAACATCTTCTTCAAGAATTCCCCGCTGCACGACGGTGCCATGATCATCACGGGAGACCATATCGCCGCCGCCCGCTGCCAGCTGCCCATGACCAACCGCAAAGACATCCCCGCCCATTACGGCATGCGCCACCGGGCGGCCATCGGCGTCACGGAAGATACGGATGCAGACGTGATTGTGGTGTCGGAAGAGACCGGCACTGTGAGCTTCGTCCGGGGCGGCCAGATAGAAACCATGCAGGACATGAAAGACCTCCGGGAGAAGCTTGCTTCCGTCATGAAAGACCAGAAGGAGTAAGGTATGGACGCAAGACTGGAAGCAAAGCTGGGATTCGACAAGGTGCGCGAGGCCATCCAGGCCCGCTGCTCCACGGAATATGCCGCCGCCCGCGTGGCCGGGGAGGAATTCTGCGGGGACGGGGCGGAAATCCACCGCCGGCACCTCCTGACGGACGAAATGCGCCTCATCCTCATGTTCGAGGACAATTTCCCCACTTCGGGCTATATAGACGCCATTCCCTTCCTGGAGCCCATCGGCAAGAATGCCTCCATCGACCTCCTTTCCCTCGGGAAACTGCGCACGCTGCTGGATACCCTGCGGAGGGCCCTGCACTTCTTCCATACGGTGAAGGAGGGCATCTACCCCAACCTGCAGCACCTGGCTTCCGGCATATCGGCCCCGGCGGAGGTGATTGCCCGGATAGACACCATCCTGGACCGCCACGGAGAGGTGAAAGACACGGCTTCCGACGAACTTTACAAGATCCGCCGGAGCATCCGCGACAAAGAGACCAACGTGTCCCGGCGGATGAACGCCATCCTCCGGCAGGCGCAGCAGGACGGCCTGGTGGAAAGCGACGCCAGCGTGGCCATCCGGGACGGGAAACTGCTCATTCCGGTGGCATCGGCCAAGAAAAGGGCCTTCCAGGGCTTTGTGTACGATGAAAGCGCCACCGGAAAGACCACCTTCATGGAACCGGCCGAGATTGTGGCGCTGCAGAACGAGATTGCGGAACTGCATTTTGCCGAAACGCGGGAACTCGCCCGCATCCTCTACGAATTCGCGGAGTTCCTGCGGCCGTTCGTGCCGGAGCTCATCGACGGGGCTGCCTTCATAGGCGAACTGGATTTCAACATGGCCAAGGCGCACGTGGCGCTGGACTATGTGGCCGGCATGCCGGTGCTCTCCGAAGAAGGGGAACTGCGGCTCCGGAAGGCCCGCCATCCGCTGCTGGAAAAGAGCCTCAAGCGGGAGAAGAAGGCCATCGTGCCCCTTACCGTCACCCTCACCCCGGAAAAGCGCATCCTCCTCATATCGGGCCCCAATGCCGGCGGAAAGAGCGTCTGCCTCAAGACGGTGGGCCTGCTGCAGTACATGTTCCAGTGGGGCATGCTCATCCCCACGTCGGAGACTTCCGAACTGCCGGTGTTCCGCCGCATCATGGTCTCCATCGGCGACGACCAGTCGCTGGAAAACGACCTTTCCACCTACAGCTCCTTCCTTTCGGACATGCGTGCCATGCTGGAGGAGGCGGACGGCCGCACGCTGGTGCTTATTGACGAATTCGGCTCCGGCACGGAACCGGCGGCCGGCGGCGCCATCGCGGAAGCCATCCTCCACAGCCTGGACCAGCGCGGCGCCTATGGGGTCATCACCACGCACTACACCAACCTCAAGCTGTACGCATCGGGCGCGGAAACCGGCGTCATCAACGGCGCCATGCAGTTCGACGCGGCCACCGTCACGCCCCTTTTCCAGCTGGAGACGGGCCTTCCCGGCTCTTCCTTCGCGTTTGAATTGGCGCGGAAGATGGGACTGCCGGAAGCTATCGTCCACGACGCGGAAGAAAGGGCGGGAGAGCAGTACGTGGGCATTGAGCGGAACCTGAGGAAAATTGCCCGGAGCCGCCGGGCCCTGGACGAGAAACTTACCAAGATACGGGCTACGGACAAGACCCTGGAAGGCCTCACGGACCGTTATCAGAAGGAACTGGAAGAGGTGAAGGAGATGCGCCGGCTCATCCTGGACGAAGCCCGCGCAGAGGCGGAAAAGATTGTAAAAAGCGCCAACAAGCGCGTGGAAAGCACCATCCGCACCATCCGCGAGGCGCAGGCGGACAAGCAGCAGACCAAAGAGGCCCGCGAGCAGCTGCAGGGCTTCCTGGGCGCCCTGGCGGAGGAAAGGGGCCGGCGGGACGCCTATATTGACGAGCGGCTCAAGACCGTCCAGCAGCGAAAAGCCCGGGAGCAGGAACGGAAACGCAAGCGGGCCGACGGCAAGACCCTGAAGCAGATGGACGAGGAAGAAGCGGCCGCCCGCCAGATGGCCGCCTTCCGCAGCGCCCCGCTCAAGGTAGGGGAAAAAGTGCGCGTGAAAGACAACGGCATGGTGGGGGAAGTGGCCAAGGTGAGCACCAAGGCCGTGTCGGTGATTGTGGGGAACATTACCACCAAGCTGCCGCTGGACCGCGTGGAACGCATCACCGCCGGGGAATACAAGGCGGTGGCCAAGGCGCCGGCGGAGCGGCCGCGCCAGGTGTATGACGAAAGCCTCCGGGAACGGAAGGCCCGCTTCAAGCCGGAACTGGACGTCCGGGGCGAGCGCGTGACCGACGCCCTGGAGATTGTGATGAAATATATTGACGATGCCATCATGCTGTCCGTCCCTTCGGTGCGGATTTTGCATGGTAAAGGAACAGGCGCGTTGCGTGAAGAGATACAGAAGTACGTGCGCACCGTGCCGGGTGTCACGTCCGCCACAGACGAACACGTGCAGTTTGGCGGCTCCGGAGTCACCGTTGTAAAACTAGACTAAAACCAAACCCATGAACGTACTCCGAACCAGTAAAATAGGACAGATGGGCGAACAAATGGCCTGCGATTTCCTGCAGTCCTGCGGCCATCACATCCTGGACCGCAACTGGCACGCCGGCCATCTGGAGCTGGACATTGTGTCGGAAGCGGCCGACGGCCTCCATTTCGTGGAGGTGAAGGCGCGCACGGCGCCCGTGACCACCACCGTGCCGGACCAGGTGAACGGCATCAAGCAGAAACGCATTTCCGCCGCCGCCCTGCAATACCTGAACAAGAAACAACTCGATGGCCGGGAAGTCTATTTCGACATTGTCTCCGTACTGTTCAACGGTGCGGAAACCGTGGTGCGCTACTTCCCCCAGGCCTGGATTCCCATGTATGTGTAATCCATGACAGAACACCGCTACTGCGTCATCATGGCGGACGGCACCGGTTCTCCGAGCCAGCTCCGCATCACCTTCGAAAGATTCAAGGACATTGTGCCCTCCCGCCACATCCTGGTGGTTACCCTGGCCCGTTTTGCGGAGTCGGCGCGCGCCATCCTGCCGGAACTGCCGGCGGAGAACCTGCTGCTGGAACCGTCGGCCCGGAAAACGGCGCCCTGCATGGTCTATGCGGCCTATACCCTTCTGCGGAGAGACCCGGAAGCCGTGATTGTGGCTACGCCCTGGGACCTTGTGATCCGGGACGAGCAGCTGTTCGGCCAGACGGTGAACGATGCTTTCACTTATGTGGAGGAGCACGACGTACTCATGACCCTGGGCATCGTCCCCCGCACGCCGGATGTGAATTTTGGCTATATCCAGGTGAAGGAGGGCCGGAACGCGCATCTGATGGCCGGTCCCCTGCAGGTGAAGACTTTCACGGAAAAGCCTTCCCAGGAACTGGCCGAGGTGTTTGTCCGCACCGGCGAGTTCTTCTGGAACAGCGGTATCTTCGTGTGGAAAGCCTCCACCATCTGTTCGGAGATGGAGCGTTATGTGCCCGAGGTCACGGAGCTCTTCCGCGGCTGGCAGGAGCATATCTGCGAGCCCGCCTTTGTGGAACGGGCCTATGCCGAATGCCCCAAAGTGTCGCTGGACTACGGTGTCATGGAGCACACGGACCGCGCATGGCTCTACCCGGCTCGCTTCGGCTGGGCGGACATCGAAAGATTATAATCTCTCGATGTCCGCCCTACGGGTGCCTTATAATCAATTAATTCCCAGTTCGTTAAGGACGTAGTCCTGGTGCATGTAGTGCTTCAGGATCCACAGCACGTAGCGGATGTCCACGCAGACGCACATGTTGTAGCCGGCTACGGATTCGTAGTTGCCGGCCAGGGATTCCTTGTTGCCGTCGAAAGCCAGGCCGATGAGCTCGCCCCGGGCATTCATGACCGGCGAGCCGGAGTTCCCGCCCGTGATGTCGTTGTCGGTGAGGAAGTTCACCGGGAAATCCGGCGGCGGCAAGGCCTCCCGGAAGGCGCGGGGATAGGCAAAGTCGTGCCGGAGGGAATCGTACTTCTCCCGTAGCCCCCGTGCGGTGCTCTGCCAGTGGGCGTACACCCCGTCCCAGGGACGGAGCGGCAGCACCCTGCCGTAGCTGAGGCGCATGGTGGAATTGGCGTCGGGGTACTGCGCAACGCCTTGTTCCTTCAGAAAGCGGTAGCGGGCGCGGACATATTCCCCGCGGAGCTCCGGCAGCCTGGCAACGTGCTCTTCCAGTTCATTCATCTCCACAATGCTGAGCTCCCGCACATAGCGGTACAGCGGGTCGTCGGCGATGGGACCGTTGAAGGCGGCCGCCACTTCCGTGTCCGGCAGCTGGCCGAAGCGCGCAACGCAGGAATGCTCCCACAGCCAGCCGGCCATGGCTTCATAGTCGGTGCCGAAGCGCTCCCGGAGCTCCAGGTGGATGGGCTTGTGGAACACCGGGTCCATATGGGTGAAGAACTCCCGGACCGAGAAGGCCAGCAGCTCCCGTTCCACGCGGGGATCGGTCTCCCCGAGCCCCTGCAGGAGCAGTTTCCGCTGGCGGGGAAGGTCGTTTGCGGCACTGCCCATCCGGAAGAGGGTGCGTGAAAGGATGAGCCCCCGCACCAGGGTCTCGCGGTAAAAGACTTTCTGCCGTTCCAGGGCCGAGATGGAGGCGTATTCGGCATCCAGGAGCTCCAGCAGCCGGGCATTCTCCGGGCTGGCCTTCCGGAGGCCTTCTTCCCAGGAGCGGCGCCTTTCCACCACCCCGAAGCGGCGCATGCAGGCCACTTCGCCCTCTTTGAGCTCGGCCACGTTGCTGAGGCCGAAGAAGGCATCTGCGTACTTCATGCGGACGGCAGGGTCTGCGTCCATCCATTTCCGCATGATCTCCATCTGGGCGGCCCGGAGGCGGTTGGACACCGGGCTTTCCACCTCCACTTCCTGGGCCATCTCGGCGGCGCTGGCGTAGCGGGCCGTATGGCCGGGATAGCCAATCACCATGGCAAAATCGCCCTCCTTGCAGCCTTTCCGGCTGATGGTGAGGTGGCGCCGGGGATGCAGCGGCTGCCCGTCCTCTCCGTAGATGCGGTAGATGGCGAAATCGGCCTTGTGCTGCGGCCATTCCCAGTTGTCTTCATCGCCCCCGAAAGTGGCGACGCTTACCGGCGGGGCGGCCACCAGGCGCACGTCCGTGTACTTGGTGTAAAGGCACATATAGTAGGCGGTACCGGCCCACATGCCCTGCAGACCGGCCTCCAGGCCGTATTCCTCGGCGTATTTCTTCTCCATGACGGCCGAGATGCGCCGGCTGCCGAAGGGCTGTCCCTCCGCCTGCAGCCGCGCCTTCAGCGCTTCCACTTCGGCGGTAACGTCCAGCACCTTGTTCAGGAAGAAGAATTCCTTGCCCTTGACGGGGATTTCCTGGTCCCGGGAAAGGGCCCAGAAACCGTCCTCCAGGTAGTTGTGCTCCGGGGTGGACAGTTCCGCCACGTCGCTGAAGGCGCAGTGGTGGTTGGTGATGAGGAGCCCGTCGCCGGAAATCATGCTTCCGCTGCAGTAGAAGCCCAGCGACACCACGGCGTCCGACAGGCCGCCGGCCTCTTCATTATAGATTTCTCGGGCGCCGAGCCTGAGCCCCCGCACTTTCATGTTCTTTTCCAGCGCCCGGTCCAGGCACTGGATGAGCCACATACCTTCATCGGCCCGGGCAGCTGAAACCGCGCCCAGGCCGAGAAGGAGTGCAAGAAACAGTCTCTTAAGCATTTAGTTGTTCCTGACGCAGCGGACGGGGCCGGCGATGCGGTAGCTCACCTTGGTGCCGTTGCAGGTGTAATCTGCCTCGCTGGCCTTGTTGGTCATGGGCATGAGGCCGTAGAACTGGAGGTTCTTGATGCCGGAGGTTTCGTCGCCGCTCGTGTTGTAGGTGACGCCGGCATAGCTGGAGCCAATCATCATGGACGAGGTGAGATGGTCGGGGTAAGCGCTCATGAAGCCCATGAAAGTGCCGGCCGTCTTGGTGTTGTCCTGGATGGAGACGGCGCCATTAGCTTCAATGTTGAAACCGTCGGCATTCAGCATGGAGATGGAGCCGTTGGAACCGTTGTAATAAGGGGCGTCTGCGTTGGTCTCGATGGGAGAGACGGCCTTGCCCACCAGGCCGGTGATGTCGGAGATGGTGGGGATGTGCCAGCCGGCGGGGCAGATGCCCTGGACGCCTTCAAGGGCCTGGGCGGCCGCCACGGTGGTGAGGTCGCCCACCTTGAGGCCAAGTGCCACTTCCGACTGGTAGAGGTAACCCTTGGAGGCGATGCCGGCGGCCGTGAGGTCGAATTCGGCGGCCGTCTGGCCGTCGTTGACTTTCAGCGGGTAGAAGACGCCGGCGGTGACGGCGGAGAGGTCGCTGGCCGGGGTGATGCCGGCGGGCAGGTAGGCCAGGTTCTGGGCCATCCACCACTTGCCGTCGTCCATCTTGACCACACTGTAATGGACGCCGCCATAGACAATATAGTTGTTGTCCAGGAATTCACCGTCTTCCTCGGAAGGGTTGGGACCGGGCGTAGTGCCCTGCGGGTCGATGGCGCCGCCGTCGTCCCAGTTGTCAATCTCGCCGGAAAGGACCACCTGGATGTCCTGCTCGGTGGCTACGATGCTCACGCCGTACTGCTTGCCGGCGGCGAGGGCGGTCTCTACCAGCGCCTGGGTCAGCTCCTTGCCGCCAACCGTGACGGTGATGGTGAGCGCTGCGGTCTGCGGCGGGATGATGGCATAATAGATGCCTTCCCCGGCGTCATAGGCGGATACCTGTCCGGGATCCGTGGTCTCGTCCACCGTGGCGGTGAAGTCGGCCGCCAGGCTGGCGGTGAGGCGGGCGCCGCTGACGCTGACGCTCTGGATGGGAAGGCCGGACTCGTTGGTGACGGTGAGCTTGAGGCGGGTGAACTTGTGCTGGAAGGGCATGGTGATGGCGGTGGCGCTGGGCGATACCTCTTCCTTATAAGCGGCGATAAAGTCGGACGAGCCGATTCCGCTGCTCTGGTCTGCGGCTACGGTGAAGCTGGCGGGAACACCGGCTGCGTCGTAGGGATAATAGGCGGCCAGGGTGGCGGCGTCGGAGGCGTTGTACCAGTTGAGGTCTCCGCTGAAGACGCTGTTGGTGAAGGTGAGCTTTGCGTTGGTGGCATAGACGCTGGCGGAACGGTTGATGGAGAGGCCAATCTGGTCGCCCTCTTCAAAACTGGTTTCCGTGGCGCGGGTGATGACCGGGGTGATGCGGACCTGGAACTGGCTGTTCCGGGCGGCAGGGTTCACCGGCTCGGTGCCGGGCTTGTTGCAGGCTGCCAGAAGAAGGAGGCAGGCCATGGCGATGAATGATTTTTTCATGGTATAAGGTTTTAAAAATGATATCCGATGGTGAGCCGGGTGCACTGCCGGTTGTGTCCGGCGAGGTATTGGATCCGGAAGGCGTGGAGGAAGTCCCAGCCGGCCTCTATGTAAAGGGGATGGCCGCCGGGGAGCGGGATGTCGTAGCGGACCGACAGCCGGCCGCCGAGCCGGGCGGCGTCTTCCGCCTCCGTTGCCAGGTCGTACCATTCTTCCAGCCGGAAGGGGGGCGCGCTCACATCCAGCGTTTCATCAAGCTTGGTGAGCGTGTGCATGTGTTCGTCAATGAGGTCCAGGAACCGGAGGCCGGCGCCCAGGGTGAAC
The DNA here is from genome assembly GCA_016281315.1 of Bacteroidales bacterium. Classification (GTDB taxonomy): domain Bacteria; phylum Bacteroidota; class Bacteroidia; order Bacteroidales; family UBA932; genus Cryptobacteroides. The sequence continues at coordinate 7,954 of JAEEIJ010000043.1, read as the reverse complement.
CTCCCCAGGGGGACCGAGGCATCCAGGGCGGCCTTCAGGTGCATGCCGCCGTCTTCGTCTGCGTAGGGGTAGAGCATGGTGCTGAGCTGGTGGTTATAGGCCACCTCCACGTCCGAAGACAGTTCCCAGCCGCTTTCCGACTCGAAGCGCCAGGAAGGGGTCAGGGAGATTTCTTCCTGCTTGAAGATGAGGTCGCTGCCATACTGGACGGGGGTGGTGACACCGCCTTCCGTCACCTTTTCCAGGACGGTCTCGTAATTGTCTTGCCGATGCCTTCCGTAGCGGATGCCGAACACGTGCCTGCCGGCGCCCGCGTTGACGGCGGCGGAAAGGCCGGCCTCCAGCGCCCAGCCCGGGAAGCGGAACCAGGTATAGCCCTTCTCGCCCGCTTCGCCGCTACGGCGGCTGTACTCTACCTCGGCGTAGAGAAAGTCTCCCCAAGAGGCCTGGAGGCCCGCTCCATAGGTGATTTCCTTCAACGGAAGGCGGTCTACGCCGGCTTCCTTGAGGTGGATGCCGCTGCCGTCCCATACCTGGTAGGCGCCGTACATGAGCCCCTTGTCCAGGAAGGCGTAGTAGGAGTCGGAGGTGGCGGAGCCAATCTGTTCCGCCTGGATGAATTCCGAGGTTTTGTCCCAGCGGAAAGTGGCGCCCGCCGCCCAGCCGTCTCCCTTATAAAGGAGGGAGGGAACGAGCTCCATCTCCTGCCGGTAGGTGGTATGGCGGATGTCTTTCCGCTTGGCGTAGTTCTCCCCTTCGAAACGGAGGGAAACGCCGGGAATCCAGCGGCTGGCGTTCTTCCAGGCCAGGGCGCCGCCGATGCCGTAGACCTGACGGACCTTCCGGCCGGGGGTGAACTCCAGTACGTCGATGGGGAAAGCGCCCGGATGGGTGAACATAGACCCGCACATGTCTTTCCCGTCCACCAGGTCGAAGGAAAAATCTCCGGCCAGGAAAAGGTCCCGGAAGTGCCTTTCGGCCCGGGCGCCGGCGCCGGCGCTCCAGAGCTGCGAGCCTTCCGAAGGGTCCTTGAAGGCTCCGGAGGTATAGCTTCCCTGAAGCCGGGCTTCCCCTTCATCTTCGCCCGAGAGGGCCATGCCGGAGACATTGCCGCCTTCCCGCCACAGCTGCTGGGCGGAAAGCCGGGCCGAAAACACGATGCCCAGCAGGAGGAGGAGCAGGAGGCACTTGGACCTACGACTCATCATGGAGTGTCTGGGTTTCGCGTTCATGGAAATCGTTGCTGGAATTGTTGGTATCTTGCAGCACCTCGAAGCCGAAGGCGGCCGAGGCGGGCTCGTCGGTATTCCGGAGGAGCGAATGGCTCTTGAACGGTTCGCTTTGGGTGACGTACCCCGCGTCTATACTGGAAATGAGGCGTTTACCGTTGTTGGAGGAGCGTCCGTCAAAGACTTCCACCCCGTCCAGCACCCACTCCGTGGGGATGGTGACCACCCAGTCCACGGTGCTTCCCGGGGTGAGCTGCAGGTTCCGGTTGTCTTTCACGAAACTGTAAATGTCCGTGCCCCGGGCCTTGAAGATGACGGCTGTGGGGGAAGAGACGGAGATGGTGTAGGCATTGGCCTGGCCCACCTTGATGACCAGTTCCAGGATATGGTCCTGGCGGATGTGCGGCCCCGGCGCCGGGTGGTAATTGGTGTTGGTGAAAAGGGGGTTGTAGCAGACAAAACAGTCCGGCCGGTCCAGGTTTACCGATCGCGGATACTGGGCGGAATGGTCGATGGCGCCGTTGAGGCAGATGATGGCGTCCTGGCCGGGGCCGAGCGGGAAGCGGCTCCCCTCGCCCGGAACCATCCAGACGGCCTGGATAATGGGGACAAAACCGGCGGGAAGCTGTCCGGAGGCATCGGCCCAATGGTTCACCGCCGTGCTGTTGTAGGGCGCCAGCGTGCCGATGCAGAGGCTGTCCAGCCACACCGTCTCCAGGTCGTTGTTATGGATAATGAGGTATTTGTCGCTCTGGTAGGTGCCTTCCTGCGGCTCCTTGCTGCAGCCGCCGGTGTAGATTTCCTTGATGAGGAGCGGGCTGGACGTGCTGTGGAAGAGAGGAACCTCCACCGTGCGGTCTTTCTCCGTGAGCACCAGCTTGTCCGCGCTGCCGTTGAAGATGTCTCCCGGCCGCGTGCGGTCGCTCACCATGATACGGTAGACCCCGCCCGGGATGCGTGCCGCGGCCTTTCCTTCCGCATTGGTGAGAAGCCGGTAGGAATAGCCCCCGGCCACGTTCTCCACCGTGACGGAAGCCCCTTCCGCCGGCGGGAAGCCCTCCGGCCAGCGGGCCTGCACCGTGAGCTGTTTCAGGCTTTCCTGGTCGTAGGAGGCGACCGGATCCATGCAGCCTGCCAAGAGGAGGCCTGCGGCTGCCAGTATGGCTATAACTTGATTCTGCATGTGAGTCCGTAATAAAAGTCAGGGGTGAAGATGGCGCTCACGCCCGTGGCGCGGCTCGTCACGAAGCGGCGGGCGTTGGTGAAGTTGTTGGCGAAGAAGGACAGCGACACATGGTCCCCGATCTCCTTGGTGACGCTGAAATTGGCGCTGCACCAGGGGTTGTAGCCGTCCGGGGCGAAGGTATAGACATTGCCCGAGCGGAGGATGAGGCGGGCCAGGTCCGGGTCTTTTGCCGATTCCCCCGTCCAGGGGTGCAGCGTGCCGTCGAGGTCCAGGTAGGCATTGGGGTAGACGGCGGTGTAACTGTTTCCCTCATAGATGTTTCCGCCGGTGGGCGCGGAGGAGTCCGCCCCCACGGTGAAGGCCCGGGCGGACGTGTATTGGGCATTCCGGAGGAAAGCGGCCTCCAGCCGGAAGGTGACGATGAGCCGGGCGCGCGGAATGTGGGTGATGACGGTGAGGTTGGCGTCCAGGTTGTCCGTCTTCCGGCCGTCGTAGACAGAGGTGCCGCCGTAGTAGAGGCCGGCGTACTGATAGGAGCGGTTGGGCAGCTGCGTATGCGACCAGCCCTCCCGGTAGAGCCAGGCGGGGACGCTGGAGCTGTACTCCGTATGGTTCCAGGCGGCGTCCAGCCGGAGCGTGGTGCCGATGGGCTTGATTTCCGGGAAATCCACGGTGAGTTCCACGCCGTAGCGGCGGACATCGGCCCCGTTTTCCTGCCGGCGCGATGCCGCAAAGCTGCGGTCCGTCACCTTCACCTCTCCGGGCACGTAGTAGCCGTCTTCGCCCTGGAAATAGGCGATGCCGGTCTGGTCGTCCACCACCACCCTGGGGTTGTCCGGCATGGCGAATCCCTCCGGGACGGAGAGTACGTGGTAGGAGAAAGGCTCATACACGGTGGCCAGCCCGTAGGGGTCTTTGGTGAGGTTGTAAAAGCCCACCAGCGCCACCCGGAGGCCCTTCCAGTCCACGTCTATGCCGGCTTCCGAGTTGTAGTTCCGCTGCCACCGGAGGTCTGGGTTATATACCATGCGGTAGGGCTGGGTAAAGTAGATATAGGAGGCGGAAGACCCGTGCGAGAAGCCGAAGGTCTGGATGTCGCGGTATTCCTGGCGGGGATAGAGGATGAAGAACGAGGGCAGTTTGCCGGCGATGCCCCAGCCTCCCCGGAGGGCCACATGCTCCCCCAGGTTCCAGCGGGCGTTCAGGCGGGGCGACAGGATGCTGAGGTCTTTGTAGTCGGAGCCTTTGATGAAGACCGTCTCCCAGCGGAGGCCGGCCATGAGGTTGAGGCTGGTGCGCCCGACGGGGATGGTGGCGTTGTCCTCTGCATAGCCCGCCAGCGTGTGCATGTAGGGATACTCGGAATAAGGCCTGGGACGATAGCCGCTGGGGGCGAGCGAAGGGTCTTCGTACCATTCGCCCTTGCCCACGTTCCCGTCGGCCTTCCACTGCACGCCGGCCTTGACGAGGTTTTTCACCGGGCCCCAGTGATGCAGCCAGTGGTATTTGAGCGAGGCGGCATAGTCCAGTTCGCGGGAATCCACCACCTGGTCGGAGTAGAAGGTGAGGGGCAGGGCGTCCGCCATCCAGTAGCCTTTTTCCGCCGCATGCACCGCCGGCTGGACGGAAGCGTAGGAATTGTAGGCGTGGTACTGGGAACGCTTGTCGTGATAGTAGACGGAGCCTTCCAGGGTGAGGTTGGTGACCCAGCTCCGGTTGAGGAGCCAGGTGAGCCTCATGTGCGGGGTGAGGAGGTTGTCCCGCTCCCGGGTGTATTCGTTGGAGAAGGCGTCCGGGTCTGACGACGAGTCCATGCCGCCGATATTGCCGTTCAGGCCGGCCTCCAGGCGCAGGTTCCTGCCAAAGTGGTGCGTATAGTCCAGCGTGAACCCGCGCCTTGTATAAGAGGTATAGGGCGATGTGAGCTTGCGCGTGGCCCTGGCCCATTCGGCCCCGAGGTTCACCACGCCTTTCCCCAGCTCGAAGCCCTTGGAGAGAGATACTTCGTAGGTGCGGGGGTTGACGGAGAGGACGACGTTGAGCGGCGTGCGCCCCTTGCGGGTGTTCACCTTGACCATGCCGCTTCCGAGGTCTCCGTATTCGGCGGAGGGGACGCCCGTGATGACTTCCACGCTTTCGATGTTCTCCACCGAGAGGCTGCGGGTGCCTACGCCCGCGAGGCCGCCGAAGTTGGCGTTGTCTCCCATGCGGACGCCGTTGATTTCCACGGCCGTGCCGAAGGCGGCGTTTCCTGCGGCTGAGCCGCCGGAGCGGAGCGAGAAGGCGTTGTCGGTGGTCAGGTCCGGATTGAGGGTCTTTCCGCCCGGCAGGAGGGCCGATATGCCGCTCATGCCGGACAGCTGCAGGTGGTCCAGCGCGGTGCGGCCGATGGTCCGGGTGGTATTGAGCTCATCCTTGGACTTTTCTGCCGTCACCACCACTTCGCTGAGGGCGAGGGTGCTGGGCTGGAGGAGAATTTCCAGCTGGCCGATGCTCCCTTTCACCTCCAGGGGACGCTTCACCGTCACATAGCCGAGGCAGGAGACTTCCAGCTCATAGCGGCCTTTCTCCACGCCCTCCAGGACGAACCGGCCGTCGGCGCCGGTGACCGCCCAGAGGTAATGCCCGTCCAGGGTGACCGCGGCGCCCGCCACAGGTTCCGCCGAGCCTGCCTCGACCACCCGGCCGGCTATCTTGAGCGGCTGGGTGGCCCGGGCTGCGAGGGAAATGGCGCAGCAGGCCAGCAGGGTAACCAGGCGGACGAGTCGTTTCATAGACTGCAAAGATAAAGGATTGCGCGCAGTCTTGGAATCCCTATTTTTAGGGATTTTTCGCGCATGGATGCAAAGATAATGAAAGATGGCGGAGTTGTTCATAAATCTGTTGAAAAATTTTTGAAAATCAGCAAAATAATCGTATCTTTGCGGTCCGCAATTGTGCCCAAGAGGCCTACAATGCGAGTTAAACACTTAAGTAACAATTAATTAACAAACACCAATGCCTGGTTTAATTGGAAAGAAAGTCGGAATGATTTCCGTCTTCGGTGCCGACGGGAAGAATATCCCGTGCACTGTCATTGAGGCTGGTCCGTGTGTTGTCACGCAGGTCCGTACCGTGGAGACCGATGGTTACTCCGCCGTGCAGCTTGCCTATGACGAAAAGAAAGAGAAACGCACCAGCGCGGCCCTGAAGGGTCATTTTGAAAAGGCTGGAACTACTCCCAAGAAGAAGCTGGTGGAATTCCCCGCCGACTTCGCCGGAGAGCTCAAGCTGGGAGACACCGTCACCGTGGCCGACATCTTCACCGAGGATGTCAAGTTCATCGATGTGGTGGGTACTTCTAAAGGTAAAGGTTTCCAGGGTGTTGTGAAGCGTCACGGCTTTGCCGGCGTGGGTGGTGAAACCCACGGTCAGCACAACCGTCTGCGTCACCCCGGTTCCATGGGTGCATCCTCCTGGCCTTCCCGCGTTTTCCCGGGAATGCGTATGGCGGGTCACATGGGCAACGAGCGTGTGAAGGTTTTCAACCTCGAGGTCCTGAAAGTCATCCCTGAGAACAACCTTGTCATCGTTAAGGGTTCCGTACCCGGAGCCAAAGGTTCTTACTTAATCCTGGAGGACTAATTATGGAATTGAGCGTATATAAGATTGACGGAACTGAATCCGGAAAGAAAGTCGTTCTTGACGAGAAAGTCTTCGGCGTAACGCCCAACGACCATGTGATTTATCTGGATGTCCTCCAGTATCTTGCCGCCCAGCGTCAGGGTACTGCCAAGACCAAGGACCGCAGCGAGGTTGCCTACAGCACCAAGAAGCTCGGCCGCCAGAAGGGCGGCGGCGGTGCACGTCACGGCTCCCTCAAGGCCGGTATCTTCGTGGGTGGTGGCAATGTGTTCGGCCCCAAGCCGCGCGACTACCGCTTCAAACTGAACAAGAAGGTCAAGCAGCTGGCCCGTGTAAGCGCCCTTTCCTATAAGGCCGCTGAGAACAAGATCGTGGTAGTGGAGCCCTTCACCATGGAGGCCCCCAAGACCAAGGAACTGCTTGGCATCCTCTCCAACATCAAGGCCGGTGACCGCAAGGTCCTGGTGGTGCTCCCGGAGAACTCCAACAATATTTTCCTGTCATCCCGCAACCTTCAGGACGTGAAGGTTATCACCGTTGACGAGATCAATACCTACGCCATTATGAATGCCCATTCCCTCGTGCTTGTGGACGGCGTGCAGGATATCCTCGCAGCAAGAGTAAAGTAAAGGAGAAAAAGAAATGGGAATTTTACTTAAGCCAATCGTAACCGAGAAAATGACGGCTCAGGGCGAAAAGCTGAACCGTTACGGTTTCATCGTGGACCGCAAGGCCAATAAGCTGCAGATCAAGTCTGCCGTGGAGCAGATGTACGGCGTATCCGTCGCAGAGGTGAATACCCTCAACTATCACGGCAAGCGCAAGCAGCGTTACACCAAGTCCGGTCTTCAGAAGGGTCGTATGAACCACTTCAAGAAGGCCTATGTCACGCTCGCAGGCGAGGACAAGATTGATTTCTACGCTAATATCTAAGAGGAGGAAGTGAATTATGGCAATCAAGAAGTATAAGCCCGTAACTCCTGGCCAGCGCAACAAGGCCATCAGTTCATTCGAGGAAATTACTGCCAAGAAGCCGTACAAGCCGCTTCTGGTCCCTCTTAAGTCTACCGGCGGCCGCAACAATACCGGCCAGATGACTGTCCGTTATCGTGGCGGCGGTCACAAGAGAATGTACCGTCTGGTAGACTTCATCCGCAACCGCGACGAGTTCAAGGCAACCGTGCTCACCATTGAGTACGACCCTAACCGCAGCGCCCGTATCGCCCTCATCGAATACGAAGATGGCAAGAAGAGCTACATCCTGGCTCCCAACGGCCTGCAGGTTGGTCAGGTGGTGGAATCCGGCGCAGCCGCTTCCCCGGACCTGGGCAACTGCCTTCCGCTCTCCGCAATCCCTGTAGGTACCATCGTCCACGCTGTGGAGCTCCGTCCCGGCCAGGGCGCCGTCATGGCCCGTTCCGCCGGCACCTATGCCCAGCTCGCAGCCCGCGAAGGCAACTACGCCATCCTGCGCCTCCCTTCGGGTGAGACCCGCATGGTTCCCGTAGCCTGCCGCGCTACCGTCGGTACCGTATCCAACCCCGACCATAATCTGGAATCCTTCGGTAAGGCCGGCCGCACCCGTCACCTGGGTAAGCGCCCGCACAACCGTGGTGTTGTCATGAACCCGCACGATCACCCGATGGGTGGTGGTGAAGGTCGTGCTTCCGGTGGACATCCGCGTTCCCGTAAGGGTCTGCCTGCAAAGGGCTACAAGACCCGCAACCCGAAGGCCGTGTCCAACAAGTTCATCATTGAAAGACGTAAGAAATAACGGAATAAACTAAAAGATTATGAGTCGTTCACTTAAAAAAGGCCCGTCCATTCAGGAAGCGCTGGAGCATCGCATTCTCGCTATGAATGCCGGCAGCAAGAAGACAGAGGTAGTCAAGCATTGGTCCCGTGCCCGCATGAT
>JAEEIJ010000042.1 GCA_016281315.1 Bacteroidales bacterium | reverse complement strand
TCTTGGTCTTCTTGGTGAGGATGTGGCTGTGATAAGCGTGCTTCCTCTTGATCTTTCCCGATCCGGTAAGCGTAAAGCGCTTTTTGGCACCGGAGTTGGTTTTAAGCTTTGCCATTGTGTTAAACAATTAATAATTAATAATATATAAGTTCTGTGACTTATTTCTTCTTAATAGGAGCAATCATAATGCTCATCCGCTTTCCTTCCAGGACCGGCATATTTTCCGCCCGTCCGAATTCCTCCAGTTCCACGGCGAAGCGAAGCAGGTTCTTCTCCCCTTGCTGGGCGAACTGGATGGAACGTCCGCGGAAGAAGATGGTGGCCTTCACCTTGGACCCTTCCTTCAGGAACTCCGCCGCGTGCTTGAGCTTGAACTGGAAGTCGTGCTCGTCCGTGTTGGGGCCGAAGCGGATTTCCTTGATCACGATCTTCGCGGCGTTGGCCTTCATTTCCTTGGCCCGCTTGCGCTGCTGGTACAGGTACTTCTGGTAGTCCAGAATCTTGCACACCGGCGGTTCCGCCTTGGCGCTGATCTCCACCAGGTCCAGTTCCTGTTCATCCGCCATAGCGAGGGCCTTGGCGAGGGGATAGATTCCCTGTTCGGGAATGTTCTCTCCCACCAGCCGGACCTCCGGGGCGGTAATTTCGCGGTTGATCCGAAGGGCGTTTTCGTCCTTCTGGTTACCCTGCACCTGCTGGGGCTTTTTCTTGGGACCCGAGGGTCTCGGTCTAAAAGGCGTTGCGATAGTCTTGCTCCTTTAAAACGTTAAACTTACTGGGCCAGTTCCTCTGCCACAGCACTACGGACATAATCCACAAACTGAGGCACGCTCATAGAGCCCTGGTCCTCGGCTCCACGGCGTACTGACACGGTTTCGTCGGCCTGTTCTTTTTCGCCGACAATCACCAGGAGCGGCACTCTCATCAGGGAAGTCTCGCGAATTCTCTTTCCGAGCGTCTCGTTCCGGTCGTCAATAGAGGCGCGAATTTCGGAATTATTTAGCAGATTTACAACTTTTTTCGCATAATCTGCATATTTTTCACTCACCGGCAGCACCTTCACCTGGTCCGGATGCAGCCAAAGCGGCAGATGACCGGCGGTGTGCTCCAGCAAAACGGCCACGAAACGCTCCAGCGAGCCGAAGGGCGCACGGTGAATCATCACGGGGCGCTTGCGGCTGCCGTCGCTGTCTACATACTCCAGCTCGAAGCGTTCCGGGAGGTTGTAATCCACCTGGATGGTACCGAGCTGCCAGCTGCGGCCGATGGCATCTTTCACCATAAAGTCCAGCTTGGGACCGTAGAAGGCCGCTTCGCCGGTTTCCACCACGTACGGAAGGCCTTTCTTCTTGGCGGCTTCGATGATGCCGGCCTCCGCCTTGTTCCAGTTCTCGTCGCTGCCGATGTACTTGGTGGGATTCTTCGGATCCCGCAGGGACACCTGGGCGGTGAACTTGTCGAAGTGCAGGGTTTTGAAAACGTAGAGGATGAGGTCGATCACCTTTTCGAATTCCTCCTGGAGCTGGTCCTGGCGGCAGAAAAGGTGGGCGTCGTCCTGGGTGAAACTGCGCACGCGGGTGAGGCCGTGCAGCTCGCCGGACTGCTCATAGCGGTACACCGTGCCGAATTCCGCGAAGCGCAGGGGCAGGTCGCGGTAGGAGCGCGGGGCGCTGCGGTAAATCTCGCAGTGGTGCGGGCAGTTCATCGGCTTGAGGAGGTATTCCTCCCCTTCCTGAGGTGTATGGATGGGCTGGAAGGAGTCCTTCCCGTATTTTGCGTAGTGGCCGGAAGTGACATAGAGTTCCTTTCCGCCGATGTGGGGCGTCACCACAGGGAGGTACCCGTATTCGGCCTGCTTCTTCTGGAGGAAGGTCTGGAGGGTATTGCGCAGGGCGGCGCCGCGGGGCAGCCACAGGGGCAGGCCCGAGCCCACGCGCTGGGAGAAGGTGAAGAGTTCCATCTCCTTGCCGATCTTGCGGTGGTCGCGCTTCTTGGCCTCTTCCAGCACCACCAGGTATTCGTCCAGCAGGGACTTCTTCGGGAAGGTGATGCCGTAGATGCGGGTGAGCTGCTGACGGGTTTCGTCTCCCCGCCAGTAGGCGCCGGCCAGCGAGAGAACCTTCACGGCCTTGATTACGTCCGTGTTCTTCAGGTGCGGTCCGCGGCACAGGTCCGTGAAATGGCCGTTTGTATAGTAGGTGATGGTGCCGTCTTCCAGCTCGGAGATGAGCTCCTGCTTGTAGGGATCGCCCTTCTCCTTGAAGTACTTGAGGGCATCGGCCTTGGAGACCTCGATGCGCTGGAAATCCTGCTTCTCGCGCGCGAATTCCAGCATTTTGTCCTCGATGGCCTTGAAGTCCGCGTCCGTGAGGGTGCGGCCGTTCATATCCACGTCGTAGTAGAAGCCGTTCTCGATAGCCGGGCCGATTCCGAACTTCACCCCCGGGAACAGGGCCTCGAGGGCTTCGGCCATCAGGTGCGAGGAGCTGTGCCAGAAGACGTGCTTCGCCTCGTCGTCCTCCCACTTGAGAAGGCGCAGGGATACGTCCTCGGTGATGGGACGGGTGAGGTCGATGGTGGTTCCCTTGGAGGTTTCGGGTTCGTCCGGCCGCTTGATATTCACGGCCAGCACCTGTTCTGCCAAACGCGGGCTGATGCCCATGGCAATGTCATAACCGCATACGCCGGCTTCATACTGGCGCACACTTCCATCCGGGAACGTAATGTTGATCATATTCTTTCGAGTTTATTACTTACAATGTCTTTCACTCGCTATTTCGGGAATAGCTTACAAAGATACGAAAAAATTGGTTACCTTTGCAACTGATGAAGGGATTCTTGGACAATACCATCCTCTGGAACGAGGCCGCGAAGACCGGAGCCTTCCTGGGCGCCGTGTCGGTGGGCTGCCTCACGCTGAAGGAACTGGCGGCCGCTTCCGGCAGCAGCTTCCTGGTGCAGGCGGCGGCGATTCTCCTCTGGGTGGCGGAATTCCTGGGCTGCATCCTCCTGATGAAAAACGCGATGCTCCGCCTCCGGGATAAGTACGAGGGTGTAAAGATGGCCGATACTTTCACGCTGGGCAGGCGCTCGGCGCTGCTGAGCGGCCTTCTGCTGGCATCGGCCCAGGTCCTTTTCCTCCTGCAGGCCCCCGAATCCGAGATGACCGCCCTGGCGGACCAGATCGCCCAGGCGATGCCCGCCGGCGTGGACCGGGACACCGTGGACCGCGCGCTGGACAAGCTCCCCGTGGGGATGTTCATCTTCCAGTGGATCTACTGTTTCCTGTACGGGACGGTGCTCTCCTCCATCCTGTCACGCTATATTTTTCTGCAAAAACTCTTTGGCGGGACCTTCCCTCCGCAGGGGATGGATACGCCTGACGAACAATAAGTTATGGACCTTTCAATCATCATCCCCCTGTATAACGAGGCGGAAAGTCTTCCGGAACTGAAAGCCTGGATCGATGCCTCCCTCAAGGACTTCAGCTATGAGCTCATTTTCGTGGACGATGGGTCCACGGACGACTCGTGGAAGGTCATTCAGGAGATGGCCGGAAAAGACGTTCACGGCATCCGGTTCCGCCGCAACTATGGCAAATCGGCCGCCTTGTATGAGGGTTTCGCCGCGGCGAAGGGCAAGGTTGTCGTGACGATGGATGCGGACCTGCAGGATTCTCCGGAGGAAATCCCGGAGATGGTCCGGATGATCCGCGAAGAGGGCTACGACCTCGTGAGCGGATGGAAGCAGAAACGCAAGGACAACGCCCTCACGAAAAACATTCCCTCGAAGCTTTACAACTGGACTGCGCGCCGGGTCACCGGCATCAAGCTGCACGATATGAACTGCGGCCTGAAGGCCTACAGGGCCGATGTAGTCAAGAACATCGAGGTCTACGGCGAGATGCACCGCTACATCCCTTACCTGGCGAAAAACGCCGGTTTCGACAAAATCGGCGAGAAGCGCGTGCAGCACCAGAAACGCAAATACGGGAAGTCGAAATTCGGCTTGGACCGCTTCGTACACGGGATGCTGGACCTGATGAGCCTGCGCTTCCTCTCCCGTTTCGGCGGCAGGCCGATGCACTTCTTCGGCACCAGCGGCATCCTGATGTTCCTGGTCGGTTTCGTGATGACCGTCTGGATCATCGCTGCGAAACTATACCATCAGGCTAACGGCCTCAAATTCAGGGCTGTAACGGACCAGCCGCTCTTCTACCTGGCCCTCGTGGCCCTGGTCCTCGGCGTCATCCTCTTCCTGGCCGGTTTCCTGGGTGAAATGATTGCCCGAAGTTCCGAAGGAAGGAACAATTATCAGATTAAAGAAAGGGTATAGCTTCGTTTTCCGTGTTTAGTCTGTCCTTCTGTGGCCCGTTAAATACAAAATCACGGCGAAAACGATGTTAGTCTGCGAATATTTGGCACGATAAACACGCGGACAATATAAAAGAAGCCCCGGCGGTCATTAGACCATCGGGGCTTCTCGAAGAACCGCAGCTACCTACTCTCCCACCTGGTGGGGCAGTACCATCGGCGATGGTGAGCTTAACTTCTCTGTTCGGAATGGGAAGAGGTGGTTCCTCACCGCTATAACCGCGGCAGTATATGACTTGAGAGAATAAATCTTTGGCTACGCGCCAGATCCTTAGGCAACTATCTTTCTATTAGAGAAAGTCTCTCGGGCAATTAGTACAGGTCTGCTGAGCCCGTTG
>JAEEIJ010000041.1 GCA_016281315.1 Bacteroidales bacterium | reverse complement strand
CCAACTCTTGACATCCTTATCGGGGAGGGGAGAGATTCCTTCTTTCAGTTAGGCTGGATAAGTGACAGATGCTGCATGGCTGTCGTCAGCTCGTGTCGTGAGATGTTGGGTTAAGTCCCGCAACGAGCGCAACCCCTGCGGTCAGTTGCTAACGGGTAAAGCTGAGCACTCTGGCAGGACTGCCATCGACAAGATGGAGGAAGGTGGGGATGACGTCAAGTCATCATGGCCCTTATGTCCAGGGCGACACACGTGCTACAATGGTCGGTACAGAGGGAAGCGAGCCTGCGAGGGTAAGCGGATCCCAGAAAGCCGATCTCAGTTCGGATTGAAGTCTGCAATTCGACTTCATGAAGCTGGAATCGCTAGTAATCGCAGATCAGCCAAGCTGCGGTGAATCCGTTCCCGGGCCTTGTACACACCGCCCGTCACACCACCCGAGCCGGGTGTACCCGAAGCCGGCAGCCCAACCGTAAGGAGGGAGCCGTCGAAGGTGTGTCTGGTGAGGGGGGTGAAGTCGTAACAAGGTAGCCGTACGGGAACGTGCGGCTGGATCACCTCCTTTCTAAGGAGACTGAGGGTTAGAGAAATCTGGCCGGACGTCGTTTAAAGTTTAAGCCGATGAGTACGAGAAGTGAGTTTAAGGTGAGGAAGAGTTCTGAGCCTTGATATTTTGCCTGTAATTTCCCTGTGTAACTTGACAGCCGAATATGAGAGGTAAGATGAATTAGGGAGTAAAGGAGTAAGGGCATACGGAGGATGCCATGGCATCTGACAGCGAAGAAGGACGCAGCGAGCGGCGAAACGCCCCGGGGAGGAGCAAGCATCCAGTGAGCCGGGGATGTCCGAATGGGGGAACCCGTCTAACGAAGGTTAGGCATCCACGAAGTGGAGGCGAAGCCGGCGAAGTGAAACATCTCAGTAGCCGGAGAGAGAAGAAATCGCAGAGATTCTCTGAGTAGTGGTGAGCGAAAGGGGAAGAGCCTAAACAGGATACGTGCAAGCCAGCAGGCGTTGCGTATTACTGGGTAAGAGGTACATGCTGGAGTGAGCTGCTGATCACTCGGACAGTTACCAAGGTTATGTTTAGTTGAATGGTATTGGGAAAGCCAGCCAAAGAGGGTGAGAGCCCCGTAAGCGAAAGGCATAACTCTGTCTGAGCATGGAACCTGAGTAGGGCGGAGCACGTGGAATTCCGTCTGAAGTAGGGCCGACCATGGTCCAAGGCTAAATATGTCAGATGACCGATAGAGAAGAGTACCGAGAGGGAAAGGTGAAAAGCACCCCGGGAGGGGAGTGAAATAGACCTGAATCCGTATGCTTACAAGCGATCGGAGCACGAGTAAGTTCTTCGGGATTTACTGTGTGTGACGGTATGCCTTTTGTAAAATGAGCCGGCGAGTTATTGTACGTAGCGAGGTTAAGGACTGAGAGGTCTGAAGCCGAAGGGAAACCGAGTCTGAAGAGGGCGAAAGAGTTTCGTATAATAGACCCGAAGCCCGACGATCTATCCATGTCCAGGTTGAAGCCGCGGTGAAGCGTGGTGGAGGACCGAACCGAAGCCTGTTGAAAAAGTCTCGGATGAGGTGTGGATAGGAGTGAAAAGCTAATCGAGTTGGGTGATAGCTGGTTCTCCCCGAAATGCATTTAGGTGCAGCCGTAAATGTTTAGTGTTGGGGGTAGAGCGCTGAATGGACGAGGGCGGTATGGGCCGTACCAAATTCAATCAAACTGCGAATACCAACACTTAAGAGTTTACGAGTGAGACTGCGGGAGAGAAGTTTCGTGGTCGAGAGGGAAAGAGCCCAGATCCACGGCTAAGGTCCCAAAGATAGGTTAAGTGTGGCAAGGATGTGACGATGCCTGGACAGCCAGGAGGTTGGCTCAGAAGCAGCCATCCTTTAAAGAGTGCGTAATAGCTCACTGGTCGAGGATTGTTGCGCCGAAAATACAGGGGGCTAAACCTATCACCGAAGCCTGGGGATTAGGAGATAATCCTGAATCGGTAGGGGAGCGTTGTGTCAGGGGAGAAGTTGAACCGGTAAGGTTTGGTGGACCGGACACAAGAGAGAATGCCGGCATGAGTAACGCGAAGTGTGTGAGAATCACACTCACCGGAAGTCCAAGGGTTCCTGGGGAAGGTTGATCCGCCCAGGGTAAGGCGGGGCCTAAGGCGAGGCCGAGAGGCGTAGCTGATGGACAACAGGTTGCTAATCCTGTCCCGTTTAGGGTTGTATGACTGAAGGAGTGACGCAGGGAGCTAGGTACGCCGGCTGATGGATGCCGGTCTAAGGGAGCGGCCTGGTTGAGGAGGGAAATCCCCTTGACTAAGGGTTAGACCTGATGGGGAGTGAGCCGCGAGGCGAGCGAAGGTATTGACGCTGGACTGCCGGGAAAAGCTTCTAGGGAGACCATTGAACGCCCGTACCCGAAACCGACACAGGTGGACTGGCTGAGAAGGCTAAGGTGAGCGGGAGAACTATCGTTAAGGAACTCTGCAAGTTGACCCCGTAACTTAGGGAGAAGGGGTGCCACTCTGGTGAAAAGCTAAGAGTGGTCGCAGAAACCAGGCACAGGCGACTGTTTACTAAAAACACAGGGCTCTGCATAAGGCGAAAGCCGAAGTATAGGGTCTGACACCTGCCCGGTGCTGGAAGGTTAAATGGAGGGGTTAGCCGCAAGGCGAAGCTCTGAAATGAAGCCCCAGTAAACGGCGGCCGTAACTATAACGGTCCTAAGGTAGCGAAATTCCTTGTCGGGTAAGTTCCGACCTGCACGGATGGTGTAACGATCTGGGCACTGTCTCAGCCACGAGCTCGGTGAAATTGTAGTAGCGGTGAAGATGCCGCTTACCCGCAACGGGACGGCCCCCCGCCATCCTCCCCCCCGCCCCCCGCTATCCCCCCACTCTTGCAATCACGGGAAATCCCTTGACATCCCCCATTCCCCATGCCACATTCCCCTCCGATGAACCCCTTCGAAACCGCAGCCCAAAACACCCTCCTCTTCTTCGACGACGGCGTCCCGGCCTCCCACCGCCGCGACCCCGGCCTGGAATTCATCCCCACCGCCCCCGTCGCGCTGGCGGTGGGCGTCGGCGTGTTCACCGCCTACCTCGCGACCGCGACCGGCCGCGCCATCCTCGCCGAACTCCGCCGCCGCCGTCGCCTCCGCGAAAAACTCCCCGCCTCCCCCTCCCTCCGCGGCTCCCCCACCCCGGACGAACTCGAAGACCTCGGCGCCCTCGTCCCCCGCACCCTCGCGGTCCGCCTCCGCCTCGGCTCCCGTCTGGCCGACCTCGAGCCCACCCTCTCGGCCCGCATCGAATGCCGCACCCTGCGGAACGGCCAAAAGCGCATCAAGAACCGCGCCCCCGGCCTCAAGGGCTGGCTGTCCGACCGCCGCGTCACCCTCAACTACTCCACCCTCGTCCGCTACAAAAAACTCGCCCAGCGCCTCCGCCAGCTGCTCGCACTCGACGACCGCCTACCCCTCGAATGGCTCCTGCCGGACACTCCCCACCCCATCGAAATCCCGTCCGATCTCCGAGGACAATACACCGCGGGAAAACGGCGTCTCGCACGGCTCATGCGGGAGCACTGCAACTTCAGCCGCCTCTCGCGGCACGTGGAGGAAAAGCTCGGGATTCCGCAGCTGCTGGCGTTGCGCCGGGCCCGCGTGCGGGAGCGACGGGACCGTTGGGCCGACCGGCAAATCCGCCGACTGCAACGCAGCGGCGCGGCGGCACGCGCGAAAACCCCACCGCGCATTGCGGGCGCCACGCCGGAGCGCCTGGAGGCGACCAAGCGCGAATTCATCCGCTTTCTGCGCGACAAAGATCTGCCCGCCCCGCTCGAGCACCTGCGCAGGAAAGCCCTCCACTGGCTCGGCTCCCAGGCCCGTTAACCTCCATCCCCCCAACACCGGGCCATTTGGAGCCGGAAACAAACACCTGTTTTCCACTCCCTCCTCCTCCTTCCAGAAATCCAGGGCGGGTTGAGAAATAGTGCAACTACTCCTTGGTCTTCCAGATTGGTAGGGCGAGCTCTCCGAGCGAGCCTTTCCAACGGTTTGAGCGGCCCATGCCTCGGGGAGCCCGCACTGTTTCGCAAACCACCCTGGCCGCCCTGAAAACCCAAAGTTTTCCCGCCAAGCATGTTTTCCCCGGAAGGAGGCGGCAGAGCATGACAGGGCACCCCCATTGAAAGGGTCCTATTGTCCCGGCCATGGATAATGACATGGGAGTTGCCCGGAGAAAACCTTGCGATTTCTTGTCGGGTGCTCCCGCCGGTAGGGCCCGACCTCCGGGCGGGCCATGCAAAAGGATGGCTTATGACGGACCGCCCGGAGGTCGGCCCCTACCGGCCAGCCTCACCATGCAAAAGACAAAGCTTTCACCTGACAACCCCATGCCCCCCGGGAGGGCGGCCGTCCCCGGCCGCCGCGGCGCGTGGGGACACGCGCCCTCCCTTCACGACGGTAGTGCGATTATCCATGGCCAGCACAACAAGGAATTTTCATGGGATGGAAGCCCTGAGAAAAACAGGGAAAAGTCCCGCATTTCCCGTGATTGCAAAAGAAAGGGAAGCCCCCGCGCAGGATTCGGGAGGGCTGTGGCATCCGGCGGGCTGAGGGAGGGATGGAAGGGCGGTGGGAGGCGGCGGGCGGCGCGGGAAAAGTTTTCCAATGGTTGGAAACATTTTTTCCAATCATTGGAAAACCGGCAAAAAATTTTTCCAATCATTGGAAAAAACGGACGGATTTTTCCAACCATTGGAAACTTTTTTTCCAACCATTGGAAAACTTCCGCGCGTGCGCGGGCGCGCGAAAACAGTTGTTTTCGGGGGGGGATTTGGTAGGATGGCCGGGATAGTTTGCAAGGCAAGGATCGACCATGAGCGACGACATCGAACAGACCCCACAGGACCACGGCGAGGACGCGGAATACCAGCCCGCGGCGCTGGCCCCCCAGAACGCGGCCAGCCGCATCGAGCACGTCACCATCGAGGACGAGATGCGCAATGCGTACATCGATTACTCGATGTCCGTCATCGTGGGGCGCGCCCTCCCCGACGTCCGCGACGGGCTCAAGCCCAGCAACAGGCGCATCCTCTTCGCCATGAAGGAACGCGGGTGGACTTCGCGCGTGAAGTTCGTCAAGTGCGCCAAGGTCGTCGGCGAAGTCATCGGCAACTACCACCCGCACGGAGATGCCGCCATCTACGACACCCTCGTCCGCATGGCCCAGGATTTCTCGATGCGCTACATGCTCGTCCAGGGCCAGGGGAACTTCGGCTCCATCGACGGCGACCCCGCCGCCGCCTACCGATACACGGAGTGCAAGCTCCACGCCCTCGCCGAGGAGCTGCTCGCCGACATCGACAAGGAAACGGTCGACATGCAGAAGACCTTCGACGAGACGCGCGACGAGCCGGTCGTGCTGCCGTCGCGGTTCCCGAATT
>JAEEIJ010000040.1 GCA_016281315.1 Bacteroidales bacterium | reverse complement strand
TGTTCTGCGACAAGATTGGCGTTAGCAAGCGAGACCAGCTCATGGACATCCAGCTGCTGGAGTGGTGCGTGCGGCAGGACCTGAACGAGCGCAGCAACCGCTATATGGTGGTGCAGGACCCCGTCAAGCTCACCATTACCAACTGGCCCGAAGGCAAGGTGGAGTGGTTCGACTGCCCGCTCAATCCGGCGGATCCTGAGGGCGCCAAGCGTCGCGTGCCTTTCACCGGGGACCTGCTCATCGACCGGGCCGACTTTATGGAGGACGCCCCCAAGAAGTTCTTCCGCCTGAAGCCGGACGGCGAGGTGCGGCTCAAATACACCTACATCGTCAAATGCAACGAGGTCATCAAGAACGACCTCGGCGAGGTGGTGGAGCTCCGCTGCACCTACGATCCTTCGCCGGAGTATCGGCCCGTAAAGGGAACCATCCACTGGGTATCGGCCGCCCACGCGAAGGAACTGGAACTGCGCAACTACGACCGCCTCTTCACCCTGGCCGATATGTCCCAGGTGCCGGAAGACAAGGACTACAAGGACTTCCTGAACCCGGAGTCGCTGGTGGTGGGGAAAGGCTGGGCCGAACCTGCGCTGCTGGACGACGCTTCCGGCATCGCCGTGCAGTTCGAGCGCACCGGCTACTACGTCCTGGACAAGGATTCCACGCCGGAGCACCCCGTCTTCAACAAGACCACGGCGCTGAAAGACTCTTACAAACCTGAGTAACGGACCCACCATATCGGAGAATTCCAGAAGGATCGCGCGGAACACCGTCCTTCTGTATTTCCGTATGGGGCTGATGCTGGTCATCGGCCTGTTCACCTACCGGATGATCCTCCGCGCCCTCGGGGTGACGGACTACGGCGTGTACAGCGCCGTGGGCGGTGTGGTGACGATGTTCACCCTGGTGATGAACACGGTGAAAAGCGCCATCACGCGCTACATCACCGTGGGCCTGGGGGAAGGGGATGAAGGGAAGCTTCGGCGCATCTTCGGCACCAGCCTCAGCATTATGGCCCTCTTCGGGCTGCTGGTGCTCCTTCTCACGGAAACGCTGGGCCTGTGGTACGTCAATACGAAGATGGTCCTGCCGCCGGAGCGGCTGGAGGCGGCGCGCGTGGTGCTGCATACATCGGCCATCATCCTGGTGCTGGACCTGCTGAGCCTGCCCTACACGGCCACCATCAACGCGCACGAGCATATGGGCGCCTATGCGCTCATCAGCGTGCTGGAAGGGCTGCTCAAGCTGGGAGTGGCCTTCGGCGTGTGGTATTCATCGGCCGATAAACTCGTGGTCTACGCCGTCCTCCTGCTTGTGGTGGCGCTGCTCTCCCGCGGGGCCTATGCCGTCTACAGCGCCGTCCGCTTCCGCGAGGCCCGCAGCGGTCCCTGCTATGAGCCGGCCCTGATGAAGGAGATGGGCGCTTTTGCCGGCTGGAACTTCCTGGGCAGCGGCGCCTATATGCTGAACACGCAGGGCGTGAACCAGCTGATGAACATTTTCTTCGGGGTGGGGATGAACGCCGCCCGCGGGGTGGCTGATAAAGTGGAGCAGGTGGTGCGTCAGTTCGCTACCAACATCGCCCTGGCGCTGAATCCCCAGCTCACGAAATCTTATGTGGGCGGCTCGCGCGATTATGCCTTCGACCTGGTGTGCAAGGGCTCCAAATACTATTTCTGGGTGCTCTGGGTGCTGGCCATTCCGTTTTTGACGGATGCCTCTTCCATCCTGCGGCTGTGGCTGGGGCCCGTCCCGCCGGAGGCTGCGCTGTTCACCAAGTTGACGTTGCTTTGCTTTTTGATTGACTTTACGCCCGGCACGCTGAATATTTTGGAGCAGGCGCACGGGCGCATCCGTAAGTATTATCTGATCACCAGCGGCGTCGCCGTGCTGGTCTTCCCGCTCACCTGGGCGGCGTTCCGCCTGGGCGCGCCCGTCTGGACGGGATATGCCATCTTCCTGTGCGTGTATGTGCTGAAAGCCGCCGCAATGCTGTGGGTGGTCCACCGCGACACGGGTTTCCCCGTCGGCCGCTATTTCCGCACCGCCGTCCTGCCGATGTTCTCGGCCGTCCTGCCTGCTGCGCTGGCCGTGGGTGTGGTGGTCTGGCTGGTGCCGGTGTGCTGGTGGCGCTTTTTGGTAGTGGCTTTTGTGGGGCTGCTGGCTTCCGCTTCGGGCGTCTGGCTCTGGGGCCTCACGCCGGGTGAAAAGGCTTATGTCCGTTCTTTCCGAAGATGATCCGCTATTCCGTCATTATTCCGTACGTGGAGGAGGATGCGCTGTTTGAGCGTGCCCTCCGAAGCATTCCGGAGCGGGCCGATGTAGAAGTCCTCCCGGTGCAGGACGCCTCCCGGCGCGGTGCCGGGTGGGCGCGGAACCAGGCGCTGGATCGGGCGAAAGGGGAGTGGCTCCTCTTCCTGGACGCGGATGATTTCTTCGAGGCCGATGCCTTCGAACTGCTGGACAAGCATTTTTCTTCGGCCGCCGATGTGGTGTACTTCGGGGTGCGGGCCGTTCTTTCCGATACCCTAGCACCATCCTCCCGGCAGAACGACAAACTGCGCTGTCTCTCCCGCTATGCCGCCCGGCCGTCCCTCATTGACTTTTACTGCCGCTACTGCTACCCCGAACCCTGGGGCAAGATGGTGCGGCGTTCGCTGGTCTCCGGGGCGGGCATCCGCTTCGACGAGACCTCCTGCGCCAACGACTTCAGTTTTTCGGTCCTGGTGGGCCTCAACGCCCGTTCCGTGGCGTTTGACCCTTCTTCGCTGTATGTGGTGACGGAACGTCCCGGCAGCGTGAGCCGGGATTACTTTGGGAGTTCCCGCTCCCTGGAGGACCGCCTGGGCGTTTACTGGCGGGTACAGCAGCTGTTCGAGGCGCGTGGGGTTAAGCTATATCCGTTCTACGGGCTCTGGATGATGTGCCGGAAGAAAGGTTCTGACGCACGTTCTACGGCTTCCGCTTTCTGCGAGCGCGAGGGCATAGTCCCTTGGAAACTTTTCCGGGGCTGCCTGGCGCGGATTGTCCGGAAGCGCCTTCACATCGGCGTACCTAATTGTCGTTAAGCTATGGAAGAGGTAAGCGTCATCATCGTCTGTATGCACGGCCCGCAGGAGCACCTGGAAAGCTGCCTGCAGCGGATGCTGGTGATGACCCAATCGGCCCTCCAGATCCTGGTGGTGGCCTATCTGTGGTCCCGTGATGACGAGGAACGCTTCGCGGAGGAATACCCCGAGGTTACGCTCATCCCTTCGCGGGAGCTGCGCGGCTTCGCGGAGAACAACAATCTGGCCCTGCCCTATGTGCAAGGCCGATACTGCTTCATCGTCAACGACGATACGCGGATGGACGAGCCGGTGATTGACAAGCTGGTGGCCGCCCTGGAAAAGCTGCCGCAGGAGGCCGCGGCCATTTCGCCCGCCATCTACTTCCCGGACGGCAAGCTCCAAACCTGCGGCCGCGGACCCTGGAGCGCCTGGCGCTATGCCCGCCACTACCTCCATTGGGTGAATGAGGCCAAACGGTCGCGATGGAACAAGATCCGGCGCTCCGGAAAAGGTCGGCTGTTCAGGACCTATACGCTGAACGGGGCGTGCTTCCTGATTAAGACAGAGCTGTTGAAAGGCGTGGGCGGCTTCGACGAGCGCTTTTTCTTCACGCCGGAGGACATCGCCCTGGGGCATAAGCTGAATGAGCTGGGCTACACCGTGTGGGCCGATTCCCGCGTGTCCATCACGCACCTGGCCGGCGGCACGGTTTCCACCTGGGAATCGGCCATCAAGCCCGCCCGCGTGCGCGGTTCGCTCATTTTCTACGGCGAGCCCTTCGCCCTGAAACTCTTCATCTGGTGCGTGGAAGCCGCCAGGTGGATCAAGAATCGGAAGAACCCTTCCGCCAGGCTGGTTGCCCGCAACGTAATGAAAACGGTGTTCTCCAAAAAGACGCCCAAAGAAATCTTCCGGAAGTTCAAGGTATGAGCCGCGTTCTTGTCATCGTAGTCACCTATAACGGCACGCCCTGGCTGGAGCGCTGCCTTTCGTCCGTGTGTTCCGACCTTTATGTCTGGGACAACGATTCCACGGACGGGAGTGTGGACCTTGTGGCCTCCCGGTTCCCGCAGGCGCATCTGGTGCGCAGCGCGGAGAACGTCGGCTTCGCAAAAGCCAACAATATGGGCTTCCAGTACGCCCTGGACCACGGCTACGACTATGTCTACCTCCTGAACCAGGACGCCTGGCTGGAGGAAGGCGCCCTCGATATCCTTCTCGCTGCTGCATCGGCCCATCCGGAATTCGCCGTCCTCAGCCCCCTCCAGATGACCGATGGCTATGAGGATCTGGATAAGCAGTTCGGCCGTATTCTTCCCCGAATTGATGTCCCGGTGGACCAGGTCCAGGGCAAAAATGGACGAGGTTCGATTTTAGGGGCTGGACCAGGTCCAGCAGGTGTGGATTCTACGGGCCTGGGAGGCACAGTCGGTGGACCAGGTCCAGGGGATATTATTGAACCTAGTCCAAAAAGTGGCTGGACCAGGTCCAAGGCGGAGCTTGAACCGATTTCGGTGAAGCGCGTAATGGCGGCGCATTGGCTGGTGCCCACAACGGCGATTAAGGAGATCGGGCTGTTCAACGAGGAGCTGTTCCCGCTGTATGGGCAGGACGATGACTGGTGCAACCGGGCGCGGTACAAGGGCTGGAAGATCGGTGTCGTGAAGGAGGCCCGCGCCGTTCACGACCGTGCCAATCGGCCGGAGAGCAAGGACCGCCTCATTGAACGCAATTACCGCAGCGCGTCGCTCGTTCGGCTGGCCGATCCCAACCGTCCCCGCTGGGCCTCGTTCCTGTACGTGTGCCTCTACACGCTTGTTAAAGCCATCAAATACAGAAGCCTGAATGTGTTCAGGGCCTTCCGCCAGATCTGTTCCCAGCTTCCCGCCGTTCGTGCCGCCCGCCGCTAAAGTAGCGGGAAAGGGTCGCATTGTGCCCGGGGCTTCGCCCCCTGCCGCCCCTCCCGGCTTGGCTGCCCAATCATTTTGGCCTGCGCCCGCGAGGCGCGCCCAAAACAATCGGGCTGCGAATAGCTGACGGACACTTCTGCCTCAGTGCTATAATCCGACATCATCACCTGCTTCAGCGTTGTAGTGTGGCACGAATTCATTCAAGGGTTGCAGTGCCCGCAGGCTGACGCATAAGGCCCATCAACTCGCCACAACGCAGGAGGTGCCGCGGTTGCGTCTAAAGCACGAAAGGTTGCACAGAACGCGGAAAGTGTGCTTTAGCCGGGAGAAAATGGGGCGTTAAAGCACGAAAGGTTGCACAGAACGCGGAAAGTGTGCTTTAGCGCGTGCGGTGGTGGTGGGGATGGGGGGAATGCTGTGAAGGTAAGCACCTGCCAGAATGGCAGCAACTCCGCGCGGGAATACGATTTGTAGAATAGCGGCAAATTCGCTACATTTGTAAGATTAAAACAACCGCCATATGGCCATTGCTAACATACTGAAAAAAATATTTGGTACCAAGAGCGACCGGGATATGAAAGCCATCAAACCGGTGCTGGACCAAATCCTTGCCGTATATCCGGATATTGACAAACTCTCCAACGACGAACTCAGAGCCAAAAGCGTAGAGCTGAAAGCGCAGATCCGGGAAGTGGAAAAACCCTTCGAGGACCGCATCGCCGCCATCAAGGCGGAACTGGAGCAGGACATCCCCGTGGCCCGGAAGGAAGAACTGGCCTCGGAGAGCGACAAACTCGTGAAGGACGAGGATGAAGCCATCGAGAAGATCCTGAACCAGGTGCTGCCGGAGGCATTCGCCATCGTGAAGTCCACGGCCCGGCGTTTCGCGGAGAGCGAAAGCATCGAGGTCACCGCCAGCGAATTCGACAAGCAGCTGGCGGCGGAAGGGAAAGATTTCGTGGAGATCAAAGGCGACAAAGCCATCTGGCACAACCACTGGCAGGCCGGTGGCAACGAGATTACCTGGGATATGGTGCACTACGACGTGCAGCTCATCGGCGGTATCGTCCTGAACGGCGGCGTGAAGACCAATAAGGAGCAGCGCGGTATGATTGCGGAAATGGCCACCGGTGAGGGTAAGACCCTGGTCGCCACCCTGCCCGTGTTCCTGAACGCCCTGGCCGGAAAAGGCGTGCACGTGGTTACCGTGAACGACTATCTGTCCAAGCGTGACTCCGAGTGGATGGGCCCGCTCTATATGTTCCACGGCCTCAGCGTAGACTGCATCGACAAGCATCAGCCGAATAGCGACGCAAGAAGAAAGGCCTACGAATGCAGCATCACCTTCGGCACCAACAACGAGTTCGGCTTCGACTACCTGAGGGACAATATGTGCGCCCGCGTAAGCGACCTCGTGCAGCGCAAGCACCACTATGCCATCGTGGACGAGGTGGACTCCGTCCTCATCGACGACGCCCGTACGCCCCTCATCATTTCCGGGCCGATGGAAAAGGCCTCCGGGGACGACCAGTTTATGGAGTATCGGCCCTATGTGGAGAACCTCTATACCAAACAGCGCGCCCTCATCAACCAGACGCTGAACGAGAGCAAGAAGCTCATCGCCGCAGGGAACGAGGCCGAAGGAGGCAAGCTCCTCTACCGCTGCTACAAGGGCCTGCCGAAGTATCAGCCCCTCATCAAGTTCCTCTCCGAACCCGGAATGAAGGCCCTGATGCAGAAGAGCGAAGCCTACTTTATGCAGGACAACGAGCGTGAGATGCCCCAGGTGACCGACGAACTCTATTTCGTCATCAACGAGGTGCTGAATTCCGTGGATATGACGGATAAAGGCCATGATACCCTGGCCGGCAGCGTGAGCGACCCCAACTTCTTCGTGCTCCCGGACGTGGGCGCCGCCATCGCGGAAATCACCCACGACGCCTCCCTCAGCGCGGCGGAAAAGGCCGAGAAGAAGGACGCCCTGATGGAGGACTTCTCCCTCAAGAGCGAGCGCGTACACACCGTGATCCAGCTCCTGAAGGCCTATGCGATGTTCACCAAGGACGTTGACTACGTGATCGTGGACAACAAGGTCAAGATCGTGGACGAGTCCACCGGCCGTATTATGGAAGGCCGCCGCTGGAGCGACGGACTGCACCAGGCCGTGGAGGCCAAGGAAAACGTGAAGGTGGAAGCCGCCACGCAGACCTTCGCCACCATCACCCTCCAGAACTACTTCCGTATGTATCACAAGCTGGCCGGTATGACCGGTACGGCCGAGACCGAGGCCGGGGAGTTCTGGGACATCTACAAGCTGGACGTGGTGGTGATTCCCACCAATCGGCCCGTCATCCGCGACGACCAGAACGACATCATCTACAAGACCAAGAAGGGCAAGTTCAACGCCGTTATCGATAAAGTGGTGGAACTCTCCAACGCCGGCCGTCCGGTCCTGGTGGGTACCACCGACGTGGAGACCTCGGAACTCCTGGCCCGTATGATGAGTATGCGCGGCATCAAGGCCAACGTCCTCAACGCGAAAGAGCACGCCCGTGAAGCCGAAATCGTGGCCCAGGCGGGCCAGAAGGGCAAGGTGACCATCGCCACCAATATGGCCGGCCGTGGTACGGATATCAAGCTCACCCCGGAGGTGAAGGCGGCTGGCGGCCTCGCCATCATCGGCACAACAAGGCACGACAGCCGTCGCGTGGACCGTCAGTTGAGGGGCCGTGCAGGCCGTCAAGGAGACCCCGGAAGCTCCTGCTTCTACATCTCCCTGGAAGACGACCTGATGCGGAAATTCGGCTCCGAGCGCATCGCTGGCGTGGTGGACAAGCTCGGGATGGCCGACAATGAAGCCCTGGTGAGCGGAATGCTCTCCAAGAGCATCGAGAACGCCCAGAAGAAGGTGGAGGAGAACCACTTCGGCTGGCGCAAGCGCACCCTGGAGTACGACGACGTGATGAACTATCAGCGCGAGGCCGTCTATGCCCGTCGCCGCAACGCCCTCTCCGGCGAGCGCATCGAGATCGACATCCAGAATATGATGCAGGACACCGCGATGATCCTGGCCGAACAGGCCGAGGGAATGCCCTACGAAGAATTCGAGGAGTTCATCATCGCGAAGCTCTCCATCGACCCGGGCTTCGACGCGGAGTTCTATGCCGATGCCAAGCCCCGCGAGATTGCGGACAAACTGGCCGGGCATATGCAGGAGGTCTACGACCGCCGTATGAACACGATGGTGGAAAAGGTGAATCCCGTCATCAAGACCGTCTATGAGAAGCAGGCCAAGATGTACGAGAACATCGCCATCCCCATCTCCAACGGCAAGAAGCAGCTCACCCTGAGCGTGAACCTGCAGAAGGCCTACGAGACGGAAAGCCGCGAGATTGTGCGCGCCCTAAGCCGCAACATCGTCCTCTACTACATCGACGACTACTGGAAGCAGCACCTGCGCGATATGGACGACCTCCGTCAGAGCGTCCAGAACGCCGCCTATGAGCAGAAGGACCCGCTGGTGGTGTATAAGCTCGAGAGCTACAACCTCTTCACCGAGATGCTCGAAAAGCTGAACGAAGAGGTTCTCACCTTCCTTCTGCGCGCGTTTATTCCTTTAAGGAATGCCGATGACGCCCGCGAGGCCCGCCCGGCCGCCCCCAGCCGGAACAACCAGCTCCGCACCAACGACCCGTCGCAGCTCACCACCAACGGCGAGCAGCGCTCCCGGATGCCCGTCCGCGTGGACAAGCAGGTGGGCCGCAACGATCCCTGCCCCTGCGGCAGCGGCCTCAAATTCAAAAATTGCCACGGGAAGGGCCTGTAGGCCATTGTTGAAAACTTTGTTCAAAAAAATAGGGTTAGGTGTTGTCCTAAAAAATTTTAATAACTATCTTTGTCCGGTCATAAAGGCCTGAAGGGATAGGACAACACTTAACACCTATTATATTTATGACACAAAAGCAGCAAGCTATCTACGACGCCCGTACGCTTGGTAAGGGCAAGATGCTTACCCTCGGCCTCCAGCACATGTTCGCCATGTTCGGAGCCACAGTCCTTGTTCCGGTCATTACCGGTCTTTCGATGAGCGCCACTCTCCTTTTCGCAGGTTTGGGAACGCTCATTTTTCATTTCCTTACCAAACTGAAGGTGCCGGCATTCCTGGGTTCGTCCTTCGCGTTCCTGGGCGGTTACGCCGCCGTGGTGGCGATGGGAGCGGATCAAGGCCTGAGCCAAGTGGAATCCCTGCCCTATGCCTGCATCGGCGTGTTTGCGGCCGGCCTCATCTACTTCATCCTGGCGGGCCTGTTTGCCGCTTTCGGTGCCAAGAAGGTGATGCGCTTCTTCCCGCCCATTGTGACGGGGCCCATCATCATTGCCATCGGCCTTACGCTCAGCGGCAGCGCCATCAACAACTGCAACCAGAACTGGTGGATCGCCCTGCTGGCCATCGCCATCATCATCGTCTGCAACATCTGGGGCAAGGGGATGATCCGGATTATCCCCATCCTGCTGGGCGTGCTGGGTTCCTACATCGTAGCGGCCTGCTTCGGCCTGTGCGATTTCGGCGCCGTGAAGGAAGCCGCCTGGGTGGGCGTCCCCTTCCACTGGGACAACACCGCTTTCCACGTGTTCGAGAACCCGAACTGGGGCCTGGTGGTGAGCGCCATCATCGCCATCGTGCCCATTTCCCTCGCCACCATGATGGAACATATCGGCGATATGTGCGCCATCTCCTCCACCACGGGCATCAACTACCTGGAGGATCCCGGCCTGCACCGCACCCTGATGGGCGACGGCCTGGCTACGATGCTGGCTTCGCTGTTCGGCGCCCCGGCCAATACCACTTACGGTGAGAACACCGGCGTGCTGAACCTCACCAAGGTTTACGATCCTCGCGTGATCCGCATCGCCGCCGTATTCGCGATTATCCTCAGCTTCTGCCCGAAGTTCAGCGCCCTCATCGCCTGTATGCCGGCAGCCACCATCGGCGGTGTATCCCTGGTGCTCTACGGTATGATTTCCGCCGTGGGTGTGCGCAACATCGTGGAGAACCAGGTGGACTTCACCAAGAGCCGCAACGTCATCATCGCGGCGCTCATCCTGGTGCTCGCCATCGGTATCAGCTACTCGATTGGCGCCATCGACCTCGGGTTTACGAAACTCAGCGGCCTTGCGGTCGCGGCCCTCGTGGGCGTGATTATGAACGCCATCCTGCCGGGGAAGGACTACGAATTCGGGGCGAACGCCCAGGGCGACAAAGCGGTGGATTTTGAAATCAACCCTTCGCTCAGAAAATAGAATAATCGCACCCGGCCCTGCGCCGGGTGCAACTTTTATAAAACAACCCATAAACTACGTTTTATGTCCAAAAAAACTGTTCTTGCGGTAGCTGTTGCTATCCTGGCCTTTGCTCAAGGAGCGAAAGCCCAAACCAACCTCCAAACCTTCTACGATTTCGGCCAAGGCCGTAATCACTTCACCACCACCCTTGAGGGCTTCTACGCCGACAACTGGGGCAACACCTTCTTCTTTATCGACTATGACTATGCCAAGGCCAAGGGCGTCAAGGACGATGGCGGGGACGCTGTCATTGCTCCCTCGAGCTCCTATATGGAGATTGCCCGCTGCCTGAACTTCTGGGGCGACGTTCCGGTGCTGAAGGATTTCAGCCTGCAGGTGGAATACAACGGTCTGGTAGGGGTCAACCAGAACTTCCTGTTCGGTATCGACTACTTCCTGCACAGCAGCGACTTCAGGAACACGTTTAACTTCAAGATTCTCTACAAGACCTTCAGCAAGTGGGCCGGCGCCTCCAGCGACCTCCCCGTGCAGTTCACCTTCGTGTGGGGGATGCAGGATCTCTTCGGCGTGGAAGGTCTGCGCTTCAGCGGTTTTGCCGATATCTGGGGCGAGAACAACGTGGCCTGGGCCGAGGAAGCCACCAGCGAGAACTTTTGTAAGGAAACCAAGTTCGTCTTCATCTCCGAGCCGCAGATCTGGTACAACGTGGGCAAACTGTTCGGTTGCCCGAACTTCCATATCGGTTCCGAAATCGAGCTCTCCTGCCATTTTGCGGGCAGCTACGGCTTCAAGGTTCGTCCTTGCATCGGTACAAAATGGGTCTTCTAGGATAGGAGAAGCGCTCTATGAAACCTGCATTTGAAAAACTCTTCGGGTTCGACAGCTCGAAGCACTCGGTGCGTACCGAGATCCTTGCCGGCATCACCACTTTCCTCACGATGGCCTACATCCTGGCCGTCAACCCCGGCATCTTCAGCGCTCTTGATATGCCCGGCGGCGCGGTGTTCACCGCCACCGCCCTGGCCGCCATCATCGGTACCCTGGTGATGGCCCTCTATGCCAAGAAGCCTTTCGCCCTGGCTCCCGGTATGGGCCTGAACGCCTTCTTCGTATTCACGGTGTGCCTGGGGATGGGCCACAGCTGGCAGTTCGCCCTCACGGCCGTCCTGCTGGAAGGTTTGCTCTTCATCATCCTCACCGTGACGAAGGTGCGCAGCTGGCTCCTGAACGCCATTCCCGGTACGCTGAAGAAAGCGATCGGCGCCGGTATCGGCCTGTTCATCGCCTTCATCGGCCTGCAGGGCGCCGGCATCATCGTGGACAATCCCGCTACGCTGGTGGGCCTGGGCAAGATCACCCAGGGGACTGCGCTGCTGGGCCTGATCGGCCTCTTCATCACCGCGGCCCTCGTGATGGCCAAGGTGCGCGGCGGTATCCTTTGGGGTATCCTCGCCACCACCGCCCTGGGCCTGCTGATCAAGGATCCCGCTACCGGTGAAGCCATCACGAAGCTCAACGGCGTGGTTTCCGCGCCCGCGAGCATCGCGCCCATCGCCTTCAAGTTCGAGTGGGGGAGCATCCTCAGCTGGGATATGCTGGCCGTGGTGTTCACCTTCCTGTTCATCGATATGTTCGACACGATGGGCACCATCATCGGCGTGCACCAGGGTGCCGGCCTCGTTCCGGAAGGCAACCGCAAGGACGACATCCCCGGAATGGAGAAGATGTTCCTGGCCGATTCCATCGCCACCGTGTTCGGCGCCTGCTTCGGCACTTCCACCACCACCACCTATGTGGAGAGCGCTTCCGGCGTGGGTGAAGGCGGCCGTACCGGCCTCACGGCCCTCACCGTGGCCGTCTGCTTCGGCCTGGCCCTGTTCTTCAGCCCGCTGTTCCTGGCCATCCCCAGCGCAGCCACCGCTCCCGCCCTCATCATCGTGGGCGTGATGATGATGTCTCCGCTCAAGAGCATCCACTGGGAAGACTACTGCAAGGCCATTCCGGCGTTCATCTGCATCATCATGATGCCCCTGGCCTACAGCATCTCCGACGGCATCCTCATCGGTGTCATCTCCTACGTGCTCTGCCACGCGCTGTCCGGCAAGTTCAAGGAAATCAGCATCACGATGTGGATCCTCGCAGCCCTGTTCATCTGCAAGTATATCTTCATCTAAACGAAGATACACGGATACAAGATTCCCCGGGTTTCGAGCCCGGGGATTCTTTTATTCTTCGCTTTTCATGAATGTGGTACTTCGCTCCACCGGCAGGGAGAAGGCGATGCCCTGGCCTTCCGTAGTGAGGCCGCTGTCGTGATAGATGGCGCTGATGATCTTGTCCTTGTCCTCGGCCGAGGAAAGGATGAGAATCACCTCCTTGTCCGGCTGGATGGTGAGACCGAAGAATTCCTCGGCCTCCGGGTTGGCGCTGCCGCGGCCGCGGAGGATGGTGCCGCCGCGCGCGCCGGCTTTGCGGGCCGCCGCCATCACGTTCTGGGAAAAACCTGCATTGACGATGCAGACCACGAGTTCGAACTTGTTATCCATACTATGCTTCCTCCTTTACGACGGCGCGCGCGTCGTTCGCTAAAAATCCATAAACCAGGGTGCCTATCACGCTGGTGAGTTTGACGGTGAAGGCCACGCCTTTATAGGCCTTCCCCTTATTGAACGTTTCCTCCAGCTGCTCGATGAGGCCGCCGGCTTCGTCCGAGCGGACCACGCTCATCAGGAGCGTCTTGGGCTTTTCCGTATAGCCGATGTAACTGAGCAGGAAATGCGAGGTCCCTTTTGCCGGCATCGAGAACTGCAGGTTGGCCTGGTGCGACTGGATGAGGCTGGAAAAATACTTGGCCTTCTCCGTCTGGACGATGGCCAGCAGGAGTTCCAGCTTCACGGGCGCGATATTACGGGTAGTGCTCATTCGAAGTAGATGATTTGGTCGTCGGCGCTCTCCAGGATGCGTTTCATCGCGGCGTTGCTGCGCCGGCGCACGCTCACGACGGAACGGAAGCCCAGCATCTGGATGGTGATGAGCGGGGTCATCGCCACCATCGCCACCACGCCGAACGCGAAGTCCAGCACGGCCGGAGCGCCCTGCATCGAGACGCAGGCCCCGATCACCATCGGCAGGATGAAGCTCGAGGTGAGCGGACCGCTGGCCACGCCGCCGGAGTCGAAGGCGATGGCCGTATAGAGTTTCGGCACCAGGAACGAGAGCCCCAGCGAGAGCAGGTAACCGGGCACCAGGTAGTACAGGACCGAGAATCCCAGATGGACGCGTAAGACCGACAGGCCGATGGAAACGCCCACGCCGATGGACAGCGCCGCCAGCATCTGCGGCCCCGTCACCTCGCCGGAGGTAATCTCCTCCACCTGGTTCTTGAGCACGTGCACGGCAGGTTCGGCCAGCACCACCACCATCCCCAGGAGGAAGGCGAAGCCCACCATCAGGAGGGGATTGTCGGCCGCGAGCTGCGTCCCGATCTTATAGCCGATGGGCATATAGGCCATCTCCACGGCCGTGAGGAAAATCACCAGCCCCACGAAGGTGTAGAGGATGCCGAAGATAATCTGGCCGATCTTGGAGAAGGGAAGCCGGAGCATCACCGCCTGAAGGATGAAGAAGACCAGCACCACCAGAAGGAGCGATTTTCCCACGTCCCACATCGTGTCCAGGAAAAGGGCCGCCGGGCCTTCCTCGAGGATCTTTTCCATCGAATAGTCCGGGATGCTGTAGTCCAGCGAGCCGGAAGTGCCCAGCGAAAGCGCCAGGACGGCGATGATGGGCCCCACGGAGCACAGGGCGATGAGGCCGAAGCTGTTTTCGCTGGCGTTCCGGCCGCCCACCGTCATCGCGATACCTACGCCCAGGGCCATCAGGAAAGGCACCGTGATGGGGCCCGTGGTGACGCCGCCCGAGTCGAAGGAAAGGGCCGTGAGCGAGCCGTGGCCGGTCTCGATGAGAAGGGCCGCCAGGCAGAAAAGGGCCAGGTAGCCGTACAGGAGCATGCCCGTGAGGTCTCCGTGGAAGAGGATTTTCACGACGCCCAGAAGAAGCAGCAGGCCCACGCCCAGGCCCACCGTGGCGATGAGTACGCCGCCGTTCATCACGGATTTTACCTGCGCGGCCAGCACGGCCAGGTCCGGTTCCGCGATGGTGATCAGGAGCCCCATTACGAAGCTCACGCTCAGCAGCAGCCCCAGGCGCTTGGACTTGGTGAGTCCCTCGCCGATGTACTGCCCCATAGGCGTCATGGCCATATCGGCCCCCAGATTGAAGAAGGCGATTCCCAGCACCAGCAGGATGGTGGCGCCGGCGAAGACATACAGTTCCTTGAGGGTGATGTCCGTCCAGGGCGTGATGGACAGCACGAAGACAAGCACGCTCACCGGCAACACTGCCATGAGCGCTTCCTTGAGCTTCCCCCAAAGGGAATTGAGTACTTCGGTCAAACCCATAATCTTTACAAAATTAAGGATAATTTCCCGCATTTTTGTAACTTTACGGAAAATAACCGCATTTCTTATGAAACGTCTCATCCTCATCGCGGCCGCCGCGCTCGCCTTATCTTCCTGCAGCGTCCTGCAGAACCTCAATTCGGAACGCCTCCTCCAGGGTGGCGTGTATGCCGTCCAGGCCCTTCAGCTCTCGGACGACGAAGTGGTGGAATACGTCCGCCAGTACGTTACCCAGCTGGATGCCCAGAGCGTGGTGCTCCCGGAAACGAACGCCTATACGAAACGTCTCCGCAAGCTCACCAGCAAGCTGGACGGCGTGAACGAGATGCCGCTCAACTTCAAGGTATACAAGAACAATGAAATCAACGCCTTCGCCTGCGCGGACGGCAGCGTACGCGTGTATACAGGTATTATGGACGCGATGACGGACGATGAACTGCTGGGCGTGATCGGCCACGAAATGGGCCACGTCGCCCTGCACCATACGCGCAAGCAGATGCAGAAGCAGATGCTCACATCGGCCGCCCTGCAGGGACTGGCCTCCACCGGCGACAAGATGGCCGCCCTCACGGATTCGCAGTTCGGCGCCCTCACGGAGGTGATTCTGAACGCGAAATTCTCCCGCTCAATGGAGACCGAGGCCGATGACTACGGCTACAACTACCTCTGTGAAGCCGGCAAGAACCCGTGGGCGATGGTGAAATCCTTCGAAAAGATGCAGGCCCTCGAAAACGGCACCCAGGCGCAGCAGAGCGCAGTGGCGAACCTCTTCTCCTCGCACCCGGACACCCAGGCCCGCATCGACCACATCAGTCAGCGCTGCCTGAACGACGGTTATAAACGGTAAAGCGCCAGGTGATGCCCAGGTCCACGTTGTGGACGTTGTCGTGATTATCGCGGAACCACACGGCGTGGAGGCGCAGGTGGTCGCCGCCTAGCGGGAACCATTCCACGCCGGCGCCGTAATAGAAATAATCATTCCCGGCCGGGAGCACCAGATCGTAGGTGTTTCCGGCCGCGTCTACGTTCTCTGCATCGTTCTTTTCGTAGCCCACCTTAGTGCAGAGGTTCCATTTCCCGAGCGAAAGGATGGCCTTCCCGATCACGGTCCAGTCCGTGAAGAAGAAGTGCGGCTGGTCGAAGTGGGCGCGGTTGATCAGGTCCACGTCCACCACCAGCGGGCCCATCAGGAATTTGTTGCCCAGCACGATCCAGTTCATCTTCCACTTGCGTTCGTCCTCCACGAAGTTGTAACTCCAGGTGGTCTTCCACCAGGGCCATACGTGACCGTTCCAATATAGATTATAGGTATAAGCGTTCTGTTTGGCCGGGGAGATGGGGGAGGGGCAGAACTGCAGGGAAATGTCCTGGCCTTCGAAGGGGGTGAAGGTGGCCGTGGCGCCGAAGGCATAATACTGCAGCAGGTGATTGGAGAAGGCCCCGTAATAATACACGTCGATGGGGGCCGAATCGATCTCATACCCGCCGATGTAGATGGGCTGCTTGCCCAGCGTGAGGCTGAAAAACGGCGCCGCCTGCCAGCGCAGCCACAGGAAATCCGTGGCGTTGAAGGGGTTCTGGTCGTCGATCTTCTTGTTCAGCCGCTGCCGGATGCGGAAGGAGAGCCGGTCCGTCAGCTGTCCCTTGATGTGCAGGTTCAGGTAGTCTCCCTGGAAGTGGGAGTTGTACCCGCCGTCCGTCCAGTCCTGGTGGAAGGATGCGCGGGTGTCGATCCAGATTTCGTCCACGTGCGTCTGCTGGGCGAGGGCAAGCGCGCCTACGAAGGAAGCGGCTAAAACTAAGAGAAGGCGTTTCATCGGACGGATTTGAGCTGGACGACGTTGCCGGCGTACCGCATCGTGGCTTCGCGGTGCGAGATGAAAAGAAGGGTCTTGCGCCCGTGATAAAGCCTGTGGAGGGTGTCCAGCAGCTGTTTTTCGGTCTCCGGGTCCAGGGCCGATGTAGACTCGTCCAGGATCATCACGCCGCCCGGACGCAGCAGGGCGCGGGCGATGGCGATGCGCTGGGCCTGGCCTTCGCTGAGGCCGCTGCCCACCTCGCCGCAGGGCGTGTCCAGCCCTTTGGGCAGTTCGAAGACGAAGCCGGCCTGGGCGCTCTCGAGGGCCTGCCGCATCTGGTCTTCCGAGGCCGACGGAGCCGCCAGCTGGAGGTTCGAGCGGATGGTGCCGGAAAGCAGGGAATTCCCCTGCGGGATGTACATAAAATTGCTTCTGAGCGCGCTCCCGGCGGGTTTCCCGCCCACCAGCACGGTGCCGGCATCAGGCTTCAGCAGCCCCAGCACCAGGCGGATGAGGGTGCTCTTGCCGATGCCCGTGGGCCCGGCGATGAGGCTCAGTTCCCCGGCGGGGAAGACGCAGGAGAAATCCGAAAACACGGGCTCCTCTCCGCCGGGATAGGTGTAGGAGAGATGCTCCACGCGGATTTCTGGCGCGCCTTCCAGCTGAATCTGTTTCCCCAGCGGCTCCTGCTCCAGTTCCAGCAGGTCCATCAGACGCTCGATGGAGGTGATGGCCTGGATGAAGGCGGGAATCTGGTTGCCGAATTCGGCGATGGGCCGCTGGACGCGTCCCACCAGCTGCAGGAAGGCCGTCATTATACCGTAGGTGACGGTGCCGGCGCGGATGCCGAAGATACCCCAGAGGAAAGCGGCGGCGTGCCCGGCCTGGAAGCCGAAGAACATCAGACCGCGCGCTACGGCGTTGTAATTGAGGCGTTTGCGCGTATTGGACTCCACGTCCTCCTGCAGCCAGCCGAACTTATCCAGCACGCGCTCCAGGTTCGTGAGGGTGAGCACCAGCACGCGGTGCTGCAGGCTTTCCTGCATCAGCTGCTGGAGTTCGCTCTCGCGGGAGCGGATGGCGGCCATCAGGCGGCGCAGCTGCTTGAAGAAGAGCTTGGATCCGAAGACCGTCGCGATCATCAGGATGAGCAGCACCCACAGGAGGTTGGGCGCCAGGATGACCAGATAGGCGCTGGAAGCCAGGAGGCCGAAGACGGTGACCAGCATCCCGGGGATGCGGTCCGTCAGGAGTTCGGCCACCACGCGGGTGTCTTCCTCCAGGCGGTTCACGGCGTCTCCCGAGAGGAAACGGTCGCGGCCGTCCCAGCGGCTGCGCATAATGTGCCCGAAAATGTCCTTCCGGAGGATGTTCTGCGCCTTGACGTGGCTATAGGAGACCCACCAGTTGTTCAGGAGAATGGTCCCGAGCTGCAGGAGGAGGATCCCGAGGAAGATGCCGATGGCCGGCACGATGTCATCGGCCTTCACCCCCGTGGCGATGTCCACGAGGTATTTGCTGGCCCAGACGAAGCCCAGCGACGCGGCGATGCGAACGAGGCCGATGACAACGGTCACCGCCATCCGCCAGCGCACCGGCGCACCCATCGCCCGGAGGGCTTTCATACAGGCCGAGAACTTCTTCATCCTAGGCTTCGGCTACGCCTTCCTTCACCCACACGGCGAGGAGCTTCTCCACGTCCTCCGCGGCTTTCTCGCGGGTAACCTCGTAGCGCTCCAGGAGCAGGTCCACCAGCTCTTCCGGGGTGAATTCCTTCCCCTTGGCGGCGTCCCAGAGGTAGGCGGCCGTCTCGTTGAGGGAGAGCATTTTGTTGAAGTTCACCTGCGCGAGGCCTTCGCCCACGACGACGTACTCGCCGCAGATCTGCCTCAAAATGAATCCTTCCTTGATTCTCATATGATTCTTCTGTAGATTGCCAGTAAATATCTTCTCACGATGCGGGGAATGCGCCGCCACCAGAGACCGTTGCCGGGTTTGACCACCCGCCGGCCCCGCTCGATGGCGATCACCGTTCCTATCACATCCTTTTCGGTGCAGCTTTCCGTGCCCGCGAGGTTGCCGTCGCCCATCAGGGTGAGTTTGTCGCCATCCTTTTCGATGAGACGGTGCAGCACGTAGCGGGGGCCCTGCAGGCGCACCAGGATCATATCGCCCACCGCCACTGAGGGCATCTTCTTCAGGCGGACGCTGTCCTTACCTCCGCGGATGAAGGGGAGCATACTGCTGCCCAGCGGGCGCAGGGTCACTTCCCGGCCTTCTTTCAGCAGGATATCGGCATCCTCCAGGATGATCTCGTTGGCGACGACCTTCTTATCCATTGGTTACGGCGTTGTGGCACACGCGGGCAGCTTCTTCGTCCGGCAGGCAGTCCAGCGTGTAGCAGGGGACCGAGGCGCAGAGGCCTTCCAGCGTACGGTGCCAGCCGTCGGCGAGCTGCTTCAGGGGCCGGAAGCCCGAGGCCGATGACATCAGGGATGCATAGGCCTGCAGCCGGGACAGCCGCTCGATCTTGTTGAACGGGGCCTGACGGATGCGCACGACCGCGCCCACGGGAACGTCCTTGGCCTTGTAGCAGGGCGTTTTTCCGCTCCAGGGGCTGCCGTACACGCGCGCCGAGCCGTCCGGCATCAGACGCAGGATGGGGTTGTCGTCGTTGAGGAGTTCGCTGCCGGGGATGTGCTTGAGCCAAAGGCTGCTGTGGGTGCTCTTGCCGGTGCCGCTCTTCCCGAGGAAGAGGTAGCCGCGGCCGTCGTTCATAATTACCGAGGCGTGCATCTCCAGGAGCCCCTTATGGGCCGATGAAAACGCGAACAGCAGCATCAGGGCGTTGTTCAGGGCGAAATGGTCGTCCTGGCCGAAGAGCGCGAGCTCCGCCCGGGTGAAATCGGCCGAAGTATGGATCTCGCCCGCCACGGGATGGCCCGGGAGGGGTTTCACGCGGAAGCGGTAGCTGCCGTCCTGATACTGGCTGATGCCGATCTCCGGGAAACCGGGACCGTCGTCCGTGGTGAAGAAGTCCGTTGCGGGCTCCTTGGGCAGGGCGATCACCCGTTTGAGGGTGAACAGCAGGGGAGCCTCCTCCGCATCCTCCGTCAGAAACGGCCGAAGGTTCTCCGTTGTCGGAAAACCTTCCACTATAAAACGGTGTCCTGCAACCAGATAGGTCATTCGGCCTCCGGTGCAAGGGTGGAGTACACGTTGGTGACGTCTTCGTCGTCTTCCAGCAGGCCGGTGAGTTTGTCCAGGGTGGCGCGCTGTTCAGCGGTCACTTCCTTCAGGTCCACGTTGGGGATCTGCTCGAAGCCGCCGGAGATGAGCTCATACCCGTGCTCCTCGATGTATTTCTGGATCTGGCCGTAGGCGGTGTAGTCTCCGTAGATGGAGATTTCCACGGTCACGTTCTCGTCCTCGTCCTCCACTTCCTGCTTGAAGACTTCCTCCGCGCCGAAGTCGATCAGTTCGAGCTCCAGTTCGTCGATGTCGATGGGCTTCGCAGGGTCTTCCTTGATGCGGAATACGCACTTGTGGTCGAACATAAAGGCCACGGAGCCGCTGGTCTGGAGGGAACCGCCGCACTTGGTGAAGTAGCTGCGGACGTTGGCCACCGTGCGGGTGTTGTTGTCCGTGGCGGCTTCCACGAGGTAGGCGATGCCGAAGGGGCCGAAGCCTTCGTAGACGATCTCCTTGAAATCGCCGGTCTTGGCTTCCGTCGCCTTCTTGATGGCGCGCTCGATGTTCTCCTTGGGCATCTGCTCCGCCTTGGCCTCTGCGATGAGGGCACGCAGACGCGGGTTGCCGGTTACCTCGGCCCCGCCCTGCTTGACGGCGATGGTGATTTCCTTGCCCAGCTTGGTGAAGGTCTTGGCCATATGGCCCCAACGCTTCATTTTCCGCTCTTTGCGGAACTCAAATGCTCTTCCCATAGTTTACTCGGCGGTTTCGATGCGGGTGATGTACT
Source organism: Bacteroidales bacterium (assembly GCA_016281315.1). Lineage (GTDB taxonomy): Bacteria > Bacteroidota > Bacteroidia > Bacteroidales > UBA932 > Cryptobacteroides. The sequence goes on along the minus strand of JAEEIJ010000040.1, from coordinate 19,279 downwards.
TGTCGATCTCCATCGCCTCGGGAGCGTTGTTCCACTGCTCCTTGATGGTCTTGTAGAAGCCCAGCGCTTTCTCGGGCTCGCCGTTTGCCTCGGCCGCGATGCCGGCCTTCAGGAGATAGGCGGCGGCGAAAGCGTTGTCCACGGTCGCAGCAGCTTTCTCAAAGGCGGCGATGGCCTTGCCGTAGTCTTCCAGCTCTACATAGCAGTCGCCGATGCAGGCCTGGGCGCGGGACAGGAGGATGGGATCCTCGCCGTCGTACTTCTTGAGGGTGGCGATGGCCTCCTCAAAGGCACCGGTGCGCAGCTGGCAGATGCCGGCATAGAGATAGACGGCCTTGCCGGCCTTGGAACCGTACTGGTCCAGGATATCGGCAAACCCCAGGTCGTTGTCGTCTCCGTTGAGGGCGAGCTCATACTCGCCGGCCTGGAACCACTGCTCCGCCTTGACCATCTGGTCCGTGGCCTGGGCCTTCTTGGGCTGCAGGATGAACCGGTTGTAGGCCAGGATGCAAAGGGCGACCACCAGCACGCCGATGACGATCCCGTAAATGAGTTTGCCGTTCTTCTTGAAAAATTCTTCCGTCTTGGAAACTGCCTCCGCTACGTTCTGCTGACGCAGCTCTTCCTGTGAGGTCTTCGTGATTTTTGCCATATAGTTGTATTGTTTCTAATTTGCTTAAAAGCCCGCAAATTTACACAATTTTTTCTATATTTGCAAAGCAAACCCATCAGCTTCGCGCCTATGCCCAGCCTCAGGAAAATAGTGGTCCGGGATTTCCGGAACATCGCGTTCCAGGAACTCTCCTTCAGCCCCAACGTGAACTGCATCAGCGGTAACAACGGGGAGGGGAAGACGAACCTGCTGGACGCCATCCATTACCTCTCGATGACCAAGAGCGCCTTCCCGGCGCCGGACCGCAGCAACTTCCGCTACGGCACCGCCGGCTTTGCCATCGGCGGTACGTATCTGATGGAGAACGGGCTGGAGTCGCGTTTTTCCATCAAGGTGGCCGAGGGAGAGAAGAAACTCTCGCGGGACGACAAACCCTACACGCGCCTGAGCGACCATATGGGCGTGCTGCCCGTGGTGATGGTCTCGCCCGGGGACGGCGCGCTGGTGAGCGAGGCTGGGGAGGAACGCAGGCGCCTGGCGAATGTCGTGCTCGCGCAGATGGACCGGGAGTATTTATCGGCCCTGCAGGCCTATAACCGGTTGCTGGTCCAGCGGAACAAGGTGCTCAAGGAGCTCTGGCCGGACGCGTCCCTCCTGGAGGCGCTGGACAGCCGGATGGAGGCGTACGCCGCCACCCTGTTCGAAGGCCGGCGCAAGTGGGCGGCGGATCTGCAGCCCGTGGTGGCAGATTATTACCGCCTCATCTCCGGCGGCCGCGAGGAAGTGGCGATCGCCTATAAATCGGAACTGGCCGATGCCCCCCTCACGCAGCTTTTCGCCGCGCACCGGGAGCGGGACTGCGTCCTGCACTATACCTCCAGCGGTCCCCAGCGGGACGATTTCCTCTTCACGATGGACGGCCATCCCATCCGCCGCGCGGGCTCCCAGGGGCAGCAGAAGAGTTTCCTGGTGGCTCTCAAGTTCGCCCAGTACGAGATTATGAAGCGCTCGTACGGTTTCGCACCCATCCTGCTGCTGGACGACGTCTTCGACAAGCTGGACCTGGGCCGCATCTCCAACCTCATCGGAATGGTCTCCGGGGCCGATTTCGGCCAGATTTTCATTACGGACACGGACCGGAAGCGGCTCTCGGCCATCGTGGATTCCCTCACGGAGGACAGGGCCTATTTCAATGCCGAAGGAGGGGCGTTCACGAAGCTATGAGCGAGGAGGTCCGCCTGCACCGGAAGGAGGCCCTGGGAATGGACAAGATCGTGGAGGCCTACATCAAGCAGATGAAGCTTTCCGCGGGGCTCAATACGCAGCGGGTTTTCGCGGCCTGGGACGCCTGTTCCGGGGCCGGTCCCTGGACGCTTCGGCGCTACTATCGCGGGGGGAAACTCTATATCACCCTGAGCTCCTCGGTGATGCGCAGCCAGCTTTTCCTTCAGAAGGATTTGCTCGTGGAAAAGATGAATGCTTTTCTCGCTCAGGATGAATTGTTTATAAACGACAATAAAACCGTTGGTTTCATTCAGGAACTGATACTTAAATGATTTACGATTTAGCTGTTTTGGGTGCCGGTCCGGGGGGGTATGTAGCCGCCGGCCGCGCCGGCCGCGCCGGGCTTTCGGTGGTGCTGTTCGAGGGCCGGGAACTGGGGGGCGTCTGCCTCAACGAAGGCTGCATTCCCACGAAGACCCTGCTCTATAGCGCCAAGCTCTATCACTATGCTCAGGAAGGGGAGAAGTACGGGGTGTCCGTGTCGGATGCGATTTTCGACGCTCCGGCCGTTTTCAAGCGGAAGGACAAGGTGGTGAAAAAGCTCACGGGCGGCGTCCGCGTGCAGATGCGCGACGCCGGCGTGGAAGTGATAAAGGAATTTGCCGTCATCCGCGGCCGCAGCGCCGCCGGCTTCGAGATTGCCGCCGGGGAAAACGTCTACGAGGCGCGGAACGTGCTCCTCTGCACGGGTTCCGAGGCGGTGGTGCCGCCCATCCCGGGGCTTCGCGAAGGCCTTGCGGACGGCTCGGTGGTCACCAGCCGGGAGATTCTCGCTTCGGCCGGGATTCCGCCGCGCCTCGTGGTCATCGGCGGCGGGGTCATCGGAATGGAACTGGCCGGCTTTTTCAGCGCCGTGGGCTCGGAAGTCACTGTCATCGAGATGCTTCCGAAGATCCTGGGGCCGATGGACGGTGAGTTGAGCGCGATGCTCCAGGCGCAGTATGCCCGCCGTGGCGTGCAGTTCTTCCTGGGCTGCCGCGTCACGGCCGTGGAGGGTCACGAGGTGGTTTTCGAGGATGCCTCCGGCGCGGTTTCCCGCGTCTCAGGGGACAAGATCCTCGTTTCCGTGGGCCGGCGCGCGGCTCTTGATGGCATCGGCCTGGATAATATCGGCGTGGAACTCTGCGAGCGGCCCCGGGGCGTCAAGGTGGACGCTCAGATGCGCACTTCGGTTCCCGGCGTCTATGCCGCCGGCGACGTGACGGGCTTCTCGATGCTGGCGCACACGGCCTCCCGCGAGGGGGAAGTGGCTGTCAATACTATTTTGGGCATTCCCGATACAATGCGCTACGACGCCGTTCCCGGCGTGGTGTACACCCTGCCGGAAGTGGCGGGCGTGGGGCTCACGGAAGAGGAGGCATCGGCCCGGGGTATCGACGTGAAGGTGCTGAAGCTCCCGATGGCTTTCTCCGGCCGCTTCGTGGCGGAAAACGAAAGGGGAGAGGGCCTCTGCAAAATCCTCGCGGACGCCGCCACGGACGTGGTCCTGGGCGTGCACCTGCTGGGAAATCCCGCCTCGGAGATCATTTCGGCCGCCTGCGTCGCCGTCTCCCAGGAGCTCACCGTTTCGCAGCTCCGGAAGGTCATCCTCCCGCACCCCACCGTTTCGGAAATCTTGAAGGAAACCCTGTTTGAGGGATAGTCCCGTGCACCCGAAATTCATATTGGTATCGCAGCCGGAGCGTCCGCTGGTGGGCACGCTGGTGTACGGGCTGGTGGACCAGCACAAGGACCTGCCTCGCGGATACGGCAAGGTGCACGGCGGCGGCTGGTACCGGAAGGACGACGTGCACAAAACCTTCACGCTGTATGGCAGCAGCGGGGATTACGGGGCGCCAAAACTGGCTTTTCTGAATCGGATTCCGCGGGAACTGAAGGACTACACTTTCTACTTCGCCCCGGGGTGGAACCTGCCCGGCAATGAACTGGACCTGACGGACGTCGAGTGGTTCTAGTGTTTGCAGCAGCCGGTGAGTTTCCGGAACTCTTTCTTAGCTTTTTCCATCTGAGCCCTGTAGGCGGGAGACGTCTGTAGGAAAGAATAGCCGATGCTGGCAGCCGGCCGGCTGGCGTCCACGTCGCTCTGCCAATGGGCGCCCACGATGACGCGGTTCTCGCCGTAGCGCCAGCCGCGCGCAAACAGCGCGTTGGCGGCAGCGGGATTGATTTCCGTCAGGATGAGGGCCGCCGCCCAGCCGCGGATGGTGTGGCCGGAAGGATAGGAGCCTTCGCCGCGCAAGGATTCTTCTTCCCAGACGGTGAGCAGGTGCTCCTGGAAGTACTCGAAGGGGCGCAGGCGATGGAAATGGGCCTTGGGACGGACGCGCGCGATGGCGATGGTACTGATTCCGTTCACGAACACCTTATAGATTTCCGGGGTCTTTTCGGCCGATATCTCCAGGCCGAAAGGCTCGCTGAAAATGGCCGCCAGCGTATCCAGGTCCCAGATGGCGTCCCTATCGGCCTCTGCCGCGCGCTCCGCGTCAAGGCGCATCCTCTTCCCCCACATATAGCGCAGGATGTCGTGGTCGAAGTCCGTGCCCACCGTGTCCGGCGGCGCGGGAAGGCACTTCACCAGGTCCGGCACTTCGTCGATGGTGAAATAGGTTTCCTGTGCCCGGGCGGCTACAAGGCCCAGCAGGCTCAGGGTGATGACGAAAAGTATCTTTTTCATAAAAGGGATCTATTAATAGGTCACTTCGTCCGGGTGGCCGCTCAGGCGTTGCGGCGGCAGGGCGTCGATGGCGTCCATTTCCCCGGCTGAGAGTTCGAAGTCGAAGATTTCGTAGTTCTCGCGGATGCGTTCCGCGTGGACGGACTTCACCAGCGGAAGGATGTCTTTCTGGAGTACCCAGCGCAGGATGACCTGGGCGGGCGTTTTACCGTATCGGCCCGCGATTTCCGCAAAAAGGGGCTTGTCCAGGATGCGGCCGCGGCCCAGGGGACTCCAGGCTTCCACCAGGATGCCGTTCCCGCGGCACAGGGCTACGGTGTCTTCCTGCAGCAGGCCCGGGTGGTACTCGATCTGGTCCACCGTGGGCGCGACGTTCGCTTTTTTCAGGATAGGCGCCAGATGCTTGGGGTAGAAGTTGCTGAGTCCGATGCTGCGCACCAACTTTTCATCGACAAGCCGCTCCAGCGCCTTCCAGGTGTCCAGATTGATGCCTTCCGCCTTGTCCCCGAACTGCAGCTCGTTGGCCGGCCAGTGGATGAGGTAGAGGTCCAGATAGTCCGTTCCCAGGTCCCTGAGTGTCTTTTCACAGGCACGGAGGGTCTTGTCGTAGCCGCGCTCGGTGTTCCAGACCTTACTGGTGATGTAGACCTTTTCGCGGGGGAGGCCGCTCTGTCGGAGGCCTTTGCCCACCGAGACTTCGTTGCCATAATAGGCTGCGGTGTCGATGTGCCGGTATCCGACCTTAAGTGCCTCTTTTACAGACTCTACACACGTTTCTCCGTCCGGGGTCTTGAAGGTCCCGAAGCCCACGGAGGGGATGTCGTATCCATTGGATAATTTCATAATTTGCCAAGTATCTGTCTGTCTAAATCATGCCTTCGAGATAGGCGTCCAGGTCCTCCTTATTGAAGGTGAAAACGTGCCCGAAGACGCCCACGGACACCTTATTGTCCACCCCCTCCATATCCCGCAGGTAACCGATGCTGCACACGAAGCAGTTCTTCACCGTGAGCCGGTTCTCCAGGAAATAGCCCGCCATACTGGAGCCCAGCGAGCCCAGGAAGGCCGTGAGGCCATCGGCCTCCCCGCCGTGGGACTCCGTGAGGCCGTCGTCGATCTTTTCATTAACCACGCTCATTATGGCGTCCTTGTGGGCCAGCCGGTCCGGGCAGGTGATGATGGCCACCACGCCCAGGGCCACAAGCGTTACCAGTGCTGCTATCAGTCCTTTTTTCATACGCATTCCGTTAGTGCTTGTAAAGTTACGCATTTTTCGGCAGCAGACAAAAAAGGCGCAGCCCGTACAGGTTGCGCCTTTTTACCGGGGGTGCCGGGATTATTGGATAGCGATCTGCTTGACCGCATCGGCCTTCTGGATATTGTCCTTCTTGGGGAGACGGACGTTCAGGACGCCTTTTTCCACCTTGGCCTCGATTTTCTCGGCGTCTACGTCGTCCGGCAGCAGCAGGGTCTGCTGGAACTTCTCATAGGAGAATTCGCGGCGGAGATAGCGGCCGTGCTTCTTGCCTTCCTTGGTCTCGGCCTTCTTTTCCATTTCGATGTGGAGGTTGTTTTCCGCATCCACGTGGACCTTGAAGTCCTCCTTGTCCAGACCGGGGGCGGCGAGTTCCACTTCGTACTCCTTCTCGTTCTCCATTACGTTGATGGCAGGGGCCGTGTAAGTGGGCCTTTCCATCCAGCTGTTGTCGAAAAAGTCGTTGAAAATGTCCGGCATCCAGCTGTCACTTGTCCTTCTGATCATCGGTAACATAACTCAAAAACTTTAATCGTTCCGGTTTTGGGCGTGTCCCTATTCCCGGGGCCTTCCGCAGGCCGTCTCAAGCTATTGCAAACCGGGGACCAGCACCCCTGGAATGGACATTTTGGCACGGAAAGCGCCAGAATGTCCACCTTTGAGTGACAATTTGACCGGGCTCAGGTTTCCATCCGGCGGGGCCCAACTTCCTTAAACTCCATAATGTCCAGCATCGTGTATTCTATCCCGTCGATGACGGCACACCAGGATTGATGGAAATGACCGTAAAACCATCTGCTTACGGGATAATCGTTTTCCAGCAGTCTTTTCTGAATCGTGTCGATGGCTTTTCTTTCTTCGTCAACGTCATCAATCAATACCGGATCATCCACCGCCCAGGAAAGCAAGCCTCTTTTTGTCGTGAGTTCGCAAAAGGAGGGCGCGGTATGCGTCACTACCGTGTCGATCTGGATTTCCACCGGCAGGAAATCAATCGCGTCAGGATTGAAGACGGGGGCTTCATCGGCCCACCAACAGGCCTTCTGGAGAAGACCTCTTTCCCTTAAGTTTTCATTCCATTCTTTCCTCAAACGTCGATCAATACTGATGGCGCCTCCAACACAGAGGATTTGATGGCCACAGGCTTGAATGACGCTGTAGTCCGGAACAGCCCGCCAGCGGCGGTAAGATATCTTTTCTTCTCTGAAGTATGACGGATCATCGTGGTTTCCGCGAATGAATACAATCCAGTTGTTGGACTTTCTCAACCTGCCGGCTACCTGATTGTATATTTGTTCGTAATAAGCAGGTTTCTCAAAACCGAAACCACAGTCTCCGGCAACGATCAGCAGTGTATCGGTACATCCATATTGGACGCACAGTTTAAACACGAGGGTTTTGAAATCCCCGTGTATGTCTCCGGAGATGATCACTTGTTTCGCCTCCGGGAAAGCATAGTATTTATTAATGCCCATATACCGCCGCAAAAATGCATAGAAACAATCGATAATACAATAGGGATCTGACGATTATTTGCCATTTGTTTTTAGTAACTTAATTGTGCGTGGGCGCGCCATTTTATATCTATTAAAGTTCTATTATCGCGCGCGAAGACAAAATCGTTTTGTTTTTGTAAATTAAATCATTACCTTTGCAATTAACAATTCATAAATCGTGAATCTTTATGATTGAGCAAGGAAGACAGGTCTGTTTGAGACCATTGGATGTAGTCATTCTATTAAAGCGGATCACGCCCGCCGGATCCCGGATGAACGGGAAGCAGCTGGCAGCCTCGCTGGTTGTCAGTGAAGCCGTGGTGTCCATCGCGATGGACCGGTGCCGAATGGCCGGCCTGGTCGATGCCGAAAAGAAACGGGTGAACGTGTTGGCGTTACGGGACTTCCTCGTTTATGGAATCCGGTATTGTTTCCCGGCTCAACCCGGGGGACTTTCCAGGGGTGTTCCTACGGCTTCATCGGCCCAGCCCCTTAATCGGACCCTTTCCTCTAACAGTGAAGGTTTCGTATGGAAAGACCCGAAAGGGAGTGAGCGCGGACAGACCATCGTCCCTTTATACGAGAATGTATCGGCCGCCATAAAGAACGATGCCGATTTTTATGCCCTGCTCGCGATTGTCGATTCCCTGAGGATCGGCAAAACCCGTGAACGGGAAGCCGCCGCCGATGAACTAGAAAAGTACATTAATCGCTATGCCGTCACTGAATAACAATGACCGCATCCGGCAAATAGCCAATAGCTAGATTTCCATCCGGCGGTGGAGGATGCCGCATTCGTCGAAGAGGTCCGAGGTGACGCGGAAGCCCAGCTTTTCGTAGAAGCCGATGACCTGCTGCTGGGCGTGGACCACGAGGTGGCTGCAGCCCAGTATTTCGCGGCAGACGGCCATCGCCGCCCTCATCACTTCCAGGCCGTAGCCCTTGCCGCGCTCGGTGGTGAGGACGCGGCCGATGTGGGCCACGCCGTCATCGGCAAAACAGCGCGCGTAGGCGACAATCCGGCCGCCCTCGGTGAGCGTGATGTGGTGGCAGCGGAGGTCTTCCTCGTCCAGTTCCGCGCAGAGGGTGATCTTCTGCTCCAGCACGAAAACCTGCTCCCGCACCTCGCAGATGCGGAAGAATTCCTCGTTGGAGAGTTCCCGAAAGTGTTTGACGATGGTTCTCATCATAGTTGCAAAGATAAGGAAAAATGCCTAAATTTGTGAAAATATAGAATTATGACACTAGAACTGCAAATCCAGGAAGCCATCAAGGAGGCGATGAAGGCCAAGGACACGGTGGCCCTGAACGCCACGCGCGCCATCAAGGGGGAGATCCTCCTCTATAAGACCAGTGAAGGGGGCGCGAAGGAAGTGACCGACGGCGATATCCTCAAGATGATCCAGAAACTCGTGAAGCAGCGGAAGGAGGCGGCCGAGCAATTCGTCGCCGCGGGCCGTCAGGAGCTGGCCGACAATGAGCTGGCGGAGGCATCCGTGATGGAGAAATACCTTCCCAAACAGCTTTCCCTCGAGGAGGTGAAGGCGAAGGTGCAGGAGATCATCGCCCAGGTGGGCGCCACGTCCATCAAGGATATGGGCAAGGTGATGGGCGTCGCGAACAAGGCCCTCGCCGGCCTCTCGGACGGCCGCACCATCTCCGGCGCGGTGAAGGAACTCCTGAGTTAAGAACCTTTTTTATGGAAATTCACATCCAATCGGAAACCGGAAGACTGCGCGCCGTGGTGCTGGGACTGCCCACTTCGCTGGGCCCGGTTCCCGCCCTGAACGAAACCTTCGACAGCAAGTCCTATGAGAGCGTCCTGCACGGCGTATATCCCCTGGAGGAGGACGTCGTGCGCGAGATGGGCGCCTTCGAGGCCGTGCTGCATAAATACGGGGTACAGGTCTATCGGCCCCTTCCGGTAACAAACTGCAACCAGGTCTTCTCGCGGGACGTGGGCTTTGTCATCGACGACAAAATCATCGTCTCCAACATCATCCCGGACCGGCAGGAGGAGATCGACGCCTACGAAGAGATCTATCGGCAAATCCATTACAAACAGATCTACAACCTGCCGGAGGCCGTGCACATCGAAGGCGGGGACGTGGTCCTGTACAAGGACTACATCTTCCTGGGCCAGTACGACTTCCCGGACTACAGGAAGGTGAAGACCGCCCGCACGAACCGCCTGGCGCTGGACTACCTGCAGATGCTCTTCCCGGAGCGCACCATCATTCCGCTGAACCTCCTCAAGAGCGACACGGACCCTTATATGGGCATCCTGCACCTGGACTGCACCTTTATGCCGGTGGGCCGGGACAAAGCCATCATCTACCGCCGCGGCTTTATGAATCCGCGCGACGCCCAGCACCTCATCGACATCTTCGGGGAAGAGAACGTCTTCGAAGTCACTACCGAAGAGATGTACGCGATGAACACCAACGTGTTCTCCATCAGCGAGGACGTGGTGGTGACGGAAGAGCATTTCACGCGCCTGAACAGGCATCTCCGCGAAAAGTGGGGGATGACGGTGGAAACCGTGCCCTATAGGGAAATCTCCAAGATGGGCGGCCTGCTGCGCTGTTCCACTTTACCTTTATTAAGAGATTAAAAGATGCTTGCCGTTGTAGCTTTTGGCGGAAACGCCCTCCTGAGAAGCGGCCAGAAAGGCACGTTCCCCGAGCAGTTGGAGAACGTGGAGCGCACCTGTGAGAACCTGGTGCCGCTCCTGAAACAGGGCTATCAGATTATCATCGGCCACGGGAACGGACCCCAGGTGGGGAACGGGCTCCTGCGTCACGCGGCGGGGGAGGCCGCCTACGGTCTTCCGGCCCAGCCGATGGATTTCTGCGGCGCGGAAACGCAAGGCTCCATCGCCTACCTCATCGAGACGGCGCTGGACCGTGTCCTCAAGCGTAACGGCCTGTCGCAGAAGGTGGTATCGCTGGTGACACGCGTGGAAGTGAAGGCCGATGACCCCGCCTGGAGCAACCCCACGAAGCCCGTGGGGCCGTACTACGCCGAGGCGCCGCAGGACGGCGCGGTGTACCGCGAGGATCCGAAAGGCCGCGGCTGGCGGAAGGTGGTCCCTTCGCCGGTGCCGGTGGGCATCGCCAACGTGGACCTGGTGGGCCGGCTCGCCCGTGAGGGCTGGATCGTGGTCACCGTGGGCGGCGGCGGCATCCCCGTGGTGGACGGCCGCGGCGTGGAGGCGGTCATCGACAAAGACCTTGCATCGGCCCTCTGTGCCGTCAAAACGGGCGCGGAGGCGCTTTTCATCCTCACGGACGTCCCCAAGGTCTACATCAATTTCCGCCGGCCGGGAGAACAGGCGCTGGATGTGTTAACCGTGGCCGATGCCAGGCGCTACCTCGCGGAAGGCCAGTTCGCGGAGGGCTCGATGGCCCCGAAAGTGCGCGCCGGCATCTTCTTCGTGGAAAACGGCGGCAAGGAATGTATCATCACCGAGGCAGGGGAGCTGGGAAACGCCTCCTGCGGAACCCGAATAATACGCTAAATTATGGAATATCCTTTAAGAAACCGAAGCTTCCTCAAACTGCTGGACTTTACGCCCGCAGAAATTCAGTATCTGCTGGATCTGGCCGCTCAGCTCAAGGCCGATAAAAAAGCCGGCAGGGAAGTGCAGCACCTCAAGGGCCGCAACATCGCCCTCATCTTCGAAAAGACGTCCACCCGCACGCGCTGCTCCTTCGAGGTGGCGGCCTACGACCAGGGCGCCCACGTCACCTATCTGGGGCCCACGGGCAGCCAGATCGGCATCAAGGAGACGATGAAGGACACGGCCCGCGTGCTGGGGCGGATGTACGACGGCATCGAGTACCGCGGCTTCGCGCAGACCACCGTGGAGGAACTGGCCAAATTCTCCGGCGTTCCCGTGTGGAACGGCCTCACCAATGAGTTCCATCCCACGCAGATCCTGGCCGATTTCCTGACGATGCGGGAGCACGCCGGGAAGCCGCTGCAGCAGGTGTCCTACGCCTACCTTGGGGACGCCCGCTTCAATATGGGCAACAGCCTGCTGGTGGGCGGCGCCAAGATGGGAATGGACGTGCGGATTGTGGCTCCGAAGAGCCTGCAGCCCGCACCGGAGCTGGTGGCCCAGTGTATGGCGGTTGCCAAGGAGACCGGCGCCCGCATCACAATCACGGACGACGTGGATGCCGGCGTGAAGGGCTGCGACTTCCTTTATACGGACATCTGGGTGTCGATGGGCGAGCCGGATTCCGTCTGGAAAGAGAGGATAGACCTGCTCAAGCCCTATCAGGTGAATGCCGCGCTGATGGCGCGCACCGGCAACCCCGCCTGTAAGTTTATGCACTGCCTGCCGTCCTACCACAACCGGGACACCAAGGCCGGCGAAGAAGTGTACCAGAAATTCGGAATGGACGGGGTGGAAGTGACGGAAGAAGTGTTCGAGAGCCCTGCAAGCATAGTTTTTGATGAAGCCGAGAACCGTATGCACACCATCAAAGCCGTGATGGTGGCCACATTGGGACAATAAAACTGCCAGGTTATGAAAAAGACGCTGAGTTTCAACTATGAGGAATTCTCTTCCGCGAGCCGGATGCTGCCGGAGGACCAGGAACTGGTAGCCGCTGCGCTGGATGCGCAGAAAGGCTCCTATTCCCCTTATTCGCAGTTTCAGGTGGGTGCTGCGCTGCGGCTCGCCAACGGCCTGGTGGTGAAAGGCGCCAATCAGGAGAACGCCGCCTATCCTTCAGGCCTCTGCGCGGAGCGGGTGGCGATGTTCTGGGCCGGGGCCAACTACCCGGACGTCCCCTTCGACACGCTGGCCATCGCCGGCAGCGACCACGGCGTGCTGTGCGAAAGCCCGGCCTCGCCCTGCGGGGCCTGCCGTCAGGTGATGGCGGAATACCAGAAAAAGCACAAAACGCCCCTGAAGATCATCCTGGTGGGCTCCAAGCGCATCCGCAAATTCGCCTGCGTGGACGATCTCCTGCCGTTTATCTTCGATAGTTTGACGATGTAGTTGTCCGGGGAGGAGACAGACGGTCTCCTCCCGCCGTTAGCTTTTCAAAAAAAAGTTGTATCTTTGCTGCGGGAAAGTCTTACACGACCAGCTCCCTCCGAACTCCCCCAGGGCAGGAATGCAGCAAGGGTAGGTGGTTGTAGCGGTGCGATGTAATAAGCTTTCCCTTTTTTTGTTTCTTTTCGGCCCTTTTCTCCGACCCCCTCCGGTCACGTACCCCGGTACGCTCCCTTCGGGGAATCGAAGAAAATGACACGAAAATAAATCAAAAACCGAAATGATTACTATATATACCATTACTTCCAGCCTGCACGATGAGATGTCGGTGGCGCGGCTGAGCGACGAGTTCCTCGCTGGAATCTTTCCAGAGGGCGGTTTCACCTTCAAGGGGGCCGATTTCTCCGACTTCGGAAAGGCCGATCTGGACCTCATCTACGTCCGCACCGGCGGAGCCGAAGGCATCTTCAAACAGCTCCTGCCGGAAATGCAGGCCCGGGGCATCGAGCGCTATTATCTTCTGACCAGCGGCAAGAGCAACTCGCTGGCGGCTTCCCTCGAAATCCTCTCCTACCTGCGTCAGCAGGGCCTGAAGGGCGAGGTGCTCCACGGCAGCCCCGCTTATCTGCAGGCGCGCATCCACGCGCTGGAGACCGTGGCGAAAGCCCGGCAGAGCCTGCAGGGAACGCGCATCGGCGTCATCGGCGAGCCCTCGGACTGGCTCATCTCCAGCCATGCGGACCCCACTGCCCTGATGGATAAGTTCGGCCTCCGTCTGGTGCAGATTCCGATGGAGGAACTGCTGCAGGAGATTGAGAAGGCAAAGGCCGAAAACGCCCCTGCAGAGGTCCCTATGGCTCCGAATGTCCGGAAAGCCTATCCCGGTGCCACGCAGATTTACGCCGCTTTGAAGGAGCTGGTGGCCCGTCACGAACTGGGCGCCCTTACCCTCCGCTGCTTCGACCTGCTCACCACCGTGGGCAATACCGGCTGCCTGGCGCTGGCGTCCTTCAACGCCGACGGCCTTCCCGCCGCTTGCGAAGGCGACGTCCCGGCCCTGCTGTCGATGATGATCGCCCGTTCGATCACCGGCTATACCGGCTTCCAGGCCAATCCTGCGCAGATTGACGTAGAAACGGGCCGGATGCTCTTCGCCCACTGCACCGTGCCCTTCAATATGGTGAAGGACTGGCAGTACGATACGCACTTCGAGAGCGGCATCGGCGTGGGCATCCACGGCGAACTGCCGGAAGGACCGGTCACCGTCTTCAAGGTGGACGGCAAACTGTCGCGGCATTTCGCGGCGGAAGGAACACTGCTCCACAACCAGTACGAAGACAATCTCTGTCGCACGCAGGTGGTGCTTCAGCTGAGTCCGGAGGATGCGAAGTACTTCCTCACGGAGCCCATCGGCAACCATCATATCATCATTCCAGGCCATTGCAAGGCCCTTTTGGAGGAACTGCTGTAATGGAACACCTGCTGGAAGAACACGGCGTAAAACCTACGCCCAACCGCATCCTGGTGGCCAAGGCCCTCGCGGAAGCCGGCCGTCCGCTCTCCCTGATGGAGCTGGAAGCCCGTCTGGAAACCATCGACAAAAGCAATGTCTTCCGCGCATTAACGGCCTTCCGTGAAGCGCACCTGGTCCACGTACTGGAAGATGCCGGCGACGGCGTGCGCTACGAGCTCTGCCACAGCCACCACGAAGAGCACGACGACGACATCCACGTGCATTTCTACTGCACCAAGTGCCACCGCACCTACTGCCTGGAGGACACGCCGGTACCGCCGGTCCAGGTCCCGGAAGGCTATGCGCCGGATAGCGTCAGTTATCTGATAAAGGGTATTTGTCCCGATTGCCGCTAACGGCGGGAGGAGACAGACGGTCCGGGGGTGGACAAGCCCCCCGGACCGTCTGTCTCCTCCCGCCGATGCAAGGCTAGTACCGCTCAAAGCGGGCGAAGGATTCGGGAAGGGGAGAGGAGCAGCGGACGGTCTTCTGCGTGAAGGGATGGCGGAAGACCAGGGTGGCGGCGTGGAGGGCGAGGCGATGGACGGGGTCGGTCTGGGCCCCGTATTTTTCGTCCCCTGCCACGGGGTGGCCCAGATCCAGGGCGGCGTGCACGCGGATCTGGTTCTTGCGGCCGGTTTCCAGGGAGAACTCCACCTGGGTGTAGTGCCGGCTGCGGCTCAGGACCTTATAGTGGGTGATGGCCAGCTGACCGTCGCGGACTTCTTCCGGGAAGGAATTCATTTTCAGGGATTTGTCATTCTCCAAAAGCCAACTCTGAACCACGCCGCGGTCCTTCTCCACCAGGCCTTCCAGCCAGGCGACATAGGCGCGCTGGGAAACCAGTTCCTTCCATTTGCTCTGCAGGATGTCCTTCGCCCGTTCGGTCTTGGCGAAGACCAGCACGCCGGAGGTGCCGCGGTCCAGGCGGTGGACGATCCAGATCTTGGCGGTGGAGCGGTCCGGCTCCCGGCCGGAGATGAGATCTTCCTTCCGCTGCATCCGGGCGTTCACCTTCACATAGGCGTTCAGCAGCCTGTAGAGCGTATTGTTTTCCTTGCCGGTGGCCACGGTGAGCATCCCGGAGGGCTTGTCCACCACGATGTAGTGCTCGTCCTCGAAGAGGATCTGCACGCCGGCTTTCTCCACTTCCTCGCGGGCATCGGCCTTGATGGAACGCGCGATGGAGATGCCCTTGGGCAGGACGGTGATTTTGTCGCCCGCCTTTAAAGGCCGATCGAAGGCGGTGCAGGCCTCCCCGTTCACCAGGACCTGCCCCTTCCCCAACAGGTTCTTGACCGTCGTGCGCGAACGGTCCGGGAAGATTTCGAAGAGGTAGGAAAGCAGTGCCGCTGGATGGGCCACCTTGTACAATTGGCTCATCTAGAAGGTTTTAACGAAGTCGATATCTTTCTTGAGCATCACCTTGGGCTCCATATGCATCACTTTCTGGAACAGCTTGAACTGGTAGGCGGGGGAAAGATAGACGCGCTGTTCGTTCTTGCCCTTGCGCCACCATTTGTAGAAAGCGATGGGATCCGTATCGTAGGGGATGCGCGCTTCCACTTCCGAGTTGAAGCCGGGGAAGTCGATGAGCATCTTGAGACCGGTGATGCGGCGGTAGTATTCATAATCCGCCCGCCGAAGCTTGGAAACCAGGGGCGCGAAGACCTCCATCTGGTCCACGTGGAGAAGCTTTTCCTTGATGATGAGCCGATGAATGCGCACGGGATCCCGCTGCAGCCATTCGGTCATCGAGCGTGTTTCCGTTCCGCCCTCGCCCTCAAGCGTGAGCATATCCGACGAAAGGTAAATTTTTTCGGTATCGAGCGGAAAGTTCTCCATATATATCGTTTACCCTTGCAAATATATGCAAAATTTTCTTTTTTTCTAAGAAATAATGCTTATCTTTGAGATTGGAAAGAGTTTAACCACCTAATAATTAAACAACTATGGCTTACAAAATCATTGACATCCAGGGGATCGGCCCTGTGTACGCGGAGAAACTCATCGCCGTGGGCATCGAAACCGTAGATCAGCTTCTCGAGAAGGGCTCCTGCCCTAAAGGCCGCAAAGAGCTGGAAGACAAGACCGGCATCCGCGGAGACCTCATCCTCACCTGGGTGAACCACGCAGACCTCTTCCGCATCAAGGGCGTAGGCCCTCAGTTCTCCGAACTGCTGGAAGCCGCCGGTGTGGACACCGTGAAGGAACTCCGTAACCGCAACGCCGCCAACCTGGCCGCCAAGATGCTGGAAGTGAACGAAGCAAAGCACCTTTGCAAGCGCACTCCCGTAGAGAAGGAAATCCAGAAGTACATCGACGCCGCCAAGGAACTGGCTCCCGTCGTCACCTACTAATTTCCAGTAAGTCTCATTAAAAAACCGGCCCGTGAGGACCGGTTTTTTTATGAGTCTATTTCATCCAGGAAGGAGTTATAGGCCCCGATCATGATCCGGAGCGAGCGCGGG
Organism: Bacteroidales bacterium; assembly: GCA_016281315.1. GTDB lineage: Bacteria > Bacteroidota > Bacteroidia > Bacteroidales > UBA932 > Cryptobacteroides. The sequence goes on along the minus strand of JAEEIJ010000040.1, from coordinate 2,962 downwards.
ATGATGTCCTCGAACCTGGGATCCACGTCCAGCAGTTGCTCGCAGGCAATCCAGACGTCGCTGTTTTCGCTGACGAAGCATTTGGCGATCTTCACGTCCTTGGTAACCTTGTTGCAGGCTTTCAGGACGTCGTCCAGGTTGTTTTTGTCCACGTCCATAATGCCGGGCATCACCAGCCGGAGGTACTGCTCGTCTTCGTCGTCCGTGAGGAACCAGAAGTTGCGCATCTTGTACTGGAAGTACACGCCGAAGTCCTCCACCTTGGGCTTCAGGCCCTGGGCCTGCAGATAGGCCGCGATTTCCTCTTTTCTCGTTGCCATAGGGATTAAAAGCCGATTTTCGTCTGCCGATGCTCCTTGCCCAGCGACGAGGGGTTGTTACGGATGGAGTCTTCCAGGTGCTTCTCGCTGATGAGTTCGTCCGAGAGGGCGGCCACCATCGCGGCCTCGTTCACCAGGAAGGCGATGTCCGAGGAGGCGTAGCCTTCCGTGAGGCTGGCCAGGTGGTCCAGGTTCAAGTTCTTTTCCTGCGGACGGTCCTTCAGGTGGATCTGGAACATCTTCTTGCGGGTTTCCAGGTCCGGGGCGGGAATCTCCACGTGGAGGTCCAGGCGCCCTTTCCGCAGCACGGCGGGGTCTATCAGCTCCATCCGGTTGGTGGTGCCGATGACGAAAATCCCGCGCTGGGCGCAGTTGTTCAGCTGGGAGAGGAACTCGTTCACTTCGTCGGCCTTATGGGAGGCGTCCTGACTGCCGCGGTTGGGCACGAAGGCGTCGAATTCGTCGAAGCAGATGACGGTGGGGGCGTTCTTTTCGGCCTCCTTGAAGAGGTCCGCGATCTTCCCCTGGGTGCCGTGGACGTAGATGCTGCCCAGGTCCGAGCCGTTCACCAGCAGGTAGTTGAAGCCCGATTCCTCCGCGAATTTCTGCGCGAAGAAGGTCTTTCCGCAGCCGGGAGGGCCGAAGAGGAGCATTCCGTTCGGGGGCGTGAGGCGGTATTTTTCGGCCTTTTCCTTGTCCTTGAGGACCCAGATCACGCGTTTGTAGAGGTCTTCCTTGAGGGCTTCCATTCCGGCCACCTCCGCGAATCCGCCTTTGCCGGGCGTGTTCCGCTGGACCTTGAAGCCGCTTTCGGAGACTTCTTCCTGATCGGCCGATGCCTCCCGCGCATCCCCGCTCGCCTTTTCGCCGACGAGGAGACTGATGAGGTCCGACGCCGTGGGACGCTGGCTGCGGGGCCTTCCGAGGGCCGATGCGCAGACCTTGGAGAGGAGCTCGTCCATCTCCATCGGCAGGATCAGATCGGCCTTTCTGGCCTCCTGGACCTTAGCCTTGCGCTGCGCGTAGGTTTCGGCCCGTTTGGTGTCGCACTCCCAGGGAGCCTTGCCGTCCACCATCGCGAAGAGGAGGGCGCCGGCCGAAAAGACGTCGCTGCTGTCCGTGAAGATGCCCTTGAGGGCCTCCGGGGCCATATATTGCGTGTAGAGGTCTTCCACCGGGAACGGGGGAGCGCCCATCACCATCTCGCAGGTGTGGCCCAGGTCGATGATCTTGGGCACCACGGTGCCGTCGCCCTGGTCCTCCAGCAGGATGTTGTGGGGGCAGATGTCGTTGTGGCAGAGGTTCAGCTCCCGGTGTAGGTAGGACAGGCCGTCCAGCACGGGGAGGATGAGGGCCTTTGCCTGGGCCGATGTGAACGTGCGGCGGGCCTTGAGCACCTCCGAGAGCAGGTGCCCGCGGAAGAACGGAGTGACGATGAAGGGGTACTTCTTGCCCTCGTGCTCCAGCACGCCGTCGGTGACGTAGGAGATGATGTTGGGATGCTTGATGAGCCGGCAGTTGCGGATTTCCAGCACCGCGCCGTCTTCCATCAGCCGCTCGGGCACCAGTTCCAGGTCGAAGAACTTGATGAAGAACTGGGCGCCTTTATTATCGGCCGCCAGATAACTGGCATTATAGTCGCTTTCTTTGATGAGCCGCTGGACTTTGTACGGTCCTACGGCGGTATTCTCAGGGAAATGAATCATATCGACAAAGATAATCTATTCCTCGACGATTTCCAACATTTCCGGCGGAATGAACGAGGTGGCCACCGCCACCACGCCGTCGATGCCCACCACCAGCCGCCGGTCCCGCCGGATGCGCTTGATATAGCCTTCCGTGCCCTTCAGCGGCCCTTCCTTCACGCGGACGCGTTTCCCCTCCTTGAAGCGGGTGATGTCGTCGGCGCTGAAAAAGCCCAGCCCCTCGCTGCCCTGCGCGACGACGAGGCGGAAGGAGGTCATCTGCCGGTCCGGGATGACGGCGTAGGTCTTTTTATCGGCCGATTTATAAATGAAGCCGCGCTTGTCGATGAGGTTCTCGTCGACGAGCCTGTTCTCGATCTCCGGGAGCTGCTCCGCCGGGGTGTGAACGAAGATGAGGGAGGTGACCATCGGCACCCGCTGATAGATGACGGGGCCTTCCTGGATGTAACGGCCCCCGTCCTTTTTCTCCGCGATGCGCTTCCGGGCCAGCAAATGCTCCTTTCCCTTCAGCTGCACCTTGTCCACCGGCAGGAAGGTTTCCGTGTCCTTCACGCCCTCCAGCAGGGCTTCCATTTCGAAGACCTTGTTGAAGAAAACCTTGATGGCGTACCAGTTTTGCTGCGGGATTTCGGACATAGCATACAAAGGTAGGATTTTTTTGCGGAAAGGTATTGCAGAATCAAAAAAAGGTTGTACCTTTGCAATCCCGAAAGGGAAGTTCACTGAAAACTTGGTGCGGTAGTTCAGTCGGTTTAGAATACCGGCCTGTCACGCCGGGGGTCGCGAGTTCGAGCCTCGTCCGCACCGCAGAAAAGCCATTTAGGCCTTTGGGCCTGGATGGCTTTTCTTGTTACTTCACACCGCCGAACTGAATCCCCATCATCGTGAGGTCGTCGCTCTGGTCGGCGTCTCCCACGTAGCGGTGGACGGCCTCGG
>JAEEIJ010000039.1 GCA_016281315.1 Bacteroidales bacterium | reverse complement strand
TGTGAGGCATTCGTGGTTGAGCAGTTTGTAGAGCAGTTCTTTCATAGTGCCAGGAAGTTTTGGATGATGATGCGTCCTTCGGGTGTGAGCACGCTTTCGGGGTGAAACTGTATGCCGTGAATCTCCATCGTACGGTGGCGCAGCGCCATCACCTGACCCTCGTCGCTGACGGCGGTGACTTCAAGGCAGTCGGGGAAGTTCTCCCTGGAGACTACCCACGAGTGGTAGCGTCCCACCTCAAAATCCGGTGCAATGCCCTTGAAGAGAGGATCTTCCGCGATGATGTGACAGGGTGTGGCGACGCCGTGAAACACCTCCGAGAGATTCTCCAGCATGCCGCCGAAGGCTTCGCCGATGGCCTGATGTCCGAGGCAGACGCCCAGAATGGGTTTCCTGCCGGCGTAACGGCGGATGACGTCGAGCAGCAGTCCTGCTTCTGATGGGATGCCCGGACCGGGACTCAGGATGATTTTGTCGAAGGCGTCGATGTCGCCGAGATTGAAGCGGTCGTTGCGCACGACGCTGACTTCCGCGCCCAGTTCCTTCACCAGATGACTCAGGTTGTAGGTGAAGGAGTCGTAGTTGTCGATAATGACTGTTTTCATAGCTGTTTCCTACATCTTTTCCGCCAACGAGATGGCGCGGCGCAGAGCGCCCAGTTTGTTGTTTACTTCCTGCAGTTCATATTCCTCGTTGCTGCGGGCCACGATGCCGCCTCCGGCCTGGAACCACAGTTCGCCGCCGCGGGCCACGAAAGTGCGTATCGTGATGGCCTGATTGAGCGATCCGTCGAGGCCGATAACGCCGATGCAACCGCCGTAAGCGCCTCTGTTGTGTGGCTCGTAAGCCGAAATCAGCTGCATGGCGCGCACTTTGGGCGCTCCGCTCAGCGTGCCGGCGGGGAAAGTGTCCATGAAGGCCTTCACGGGATCGGCGCCTTCGTTCAGAGTGCCCGACACGCGTGAGACGAGATGAATCACGTGGGAATAATACTGCAAATCCTTGTAGAAATCCACCTTCACGTCGTGACAGTTGCGGCTGAGGTCGTTGCGGGCCAGATCCACCAGCATCACGTGTTCGGCATTCTCCTTGGGGTCGTTGCGCAGGAATTCTGCGCCTTTGCGATCGGCTTCGGCGTCGCCCGTGCGACGTGTGGTGCCGGCGATGGGGTCGATGTAAGCACGACGGCCTTCGATGCGGCAATGCGTCTCGGGCGAAGAGCCGAAGATGCGGAAGCCTCCGAAGTCGAAATAGAAGAGGTAGGGGCTCGGATTGATGCTCCTCAGGGCGCGATAGAGTTTGAAGTCGTCGCCGTGATATTTCTGGATGAAACGGCGCGAAAGTACAATCTGGAACACGTCGCCGCGCTTGCAGTGTGCGATGCCCCTGCGGATGTTGGCCTTGTGCTCTTCGTCGGTGAGGGTGGAGCTGGCTTCGCCGTCGGGGTGGAAGTCATAGGTCTGCACGTTGCTCCTGTTCATCATGCGCAGCACTTCGTCGAGCGTCTCCTCCGATCCCAGCGTGGCTGCCGTGAGGCGGTTGCTGTGGTGGTCGAAGGCAATCACCGTGCGGAAGAGGATGTAGAGGATGTCGGGCGCGTCGTTCTTCTCCTGCGTCTCGTCCTTCACGTCGATGGGTTCGAGATAGCGCACGCTGTTGAACGAGGTGTAGCCGAAGAGTCCGAAGAGTTCCTTGTCCTCGCCCTGAATGTTGATGTTGTCGATGAGAGCGTGTATGGCGTCAGAAGGGCTAAAATCCTCGGTGACTTCGTGTGTTTTTGTTGTGCCGTCGGGATATTTCACGCAGGCTTCTCCGTGGGCTACGGCGACGGAGGCCAGAGGGTCAATGCCGATGAACGAGCGCGAATGTGTGGCGTCGTGATAGTCGGAGCACTCCATCAGCGCGCTTTGGGGATAGAGGTCGCGCAGTCGCAGATAGACGCCGACGGGCGTGAAGAGATCGCCCAGGACGGTGCGGCTTACGGTGTTGAACTTAAAAGTTTCCATATTCTCCTGCCATTGATTTGTTTTTGAGATAGGTTTCGACGTCTTTGTCGCCGCGTCCGCTCACGGTGAGCACCACGACTTCGTCCTTGCGGAACTCGAGCTTGGGGAGCACCGCCAGCGCGTGTGCCGACTCGATGGCGGGGATGATGCCCTCCATGCGGGTCAGCTCGTAGCCGGCGCGAATGGCTTCGTCGTCGTTGATACTCAAGACGTTGGTGCGTCCGCTTCGGGCCATGTGGCAATGCATCGGGCCGACGCCGGGATAGTCCAGCCCGGCCGAGATGGTGAAGGCCTCTTCGATCTGGCCGTCGTCGTTCTGCATCACGAGCATCTTCGATCCGTGTAGAATGCCGGTCGTGCCCTTGTGGATGGTGGCGGCGGTGTGGTCCGTCTGCCATCCGTGACCGCCGGCTTCGGCGAGCACAATTTTCACGCGTTCATCGTCCATATAGTGGTAGATGGTGCCGGCTGCGTTGCTGCCGCCGCCGATGCAGGCGATGAGGGTGTCG
>JAEEIJ010000038.1 GCA_016281315.1 Bacteroidales bacterium | reverse complement strand
GCGGCCCGCTCCAGCAGACGGCTGTGCAGGTAGAAAATATCGCCCGGATAGGCCTCGCGGCCGGAAGGGCGGCGCAGGATCAGGGACACCTCGCGGTAGGCCACCGCCTGCTTGGAAAGGTCGTCGTAGACCACCAGCGCGTGCCGGCCCGTGTCGCGGAAATACTCGCCGATGGCCGCCCCGGAGAAAGGCGCATAATACTGCAGCGCGGCAGGATCGGCCGCCGTAGCCGCCACCACCACGGTGTAATCCATCGCCCCGTGCTCGCGCAGGGTCTTGACGATGGAAGCAACAGTGGAACCCTTCTGGCCGATGGCTACGTAAATGCAGTACACCGGCTCCCCGGCCTCATAGCAGGAACGCTGGTTGATGATGGTGTCGATGGCGATGGCGGTCTTTCCCGTCTGGCGGTCGCCGATGATGAGTTCGCGCTGGCCGCGGCCGATGGGAATCATCGCGTCGATGGCCTTGAGCCCCGTCTGGAGCGGCTCCGACACCGGCTGGCGGTAGATGACGCCGGGAGCCTTTCGCTCCAGCGGCATATCCACCTTCTCCCCGTCCACCGGGCCCAGCCCGTCCAGGGGATTGCCCAGGGGATCCACCACGCGGCCCAGCAGCGCGTCACAAACGCCGATGGAGGCGATGCGGCCCGTCCGGCGCACCACCATCCCTTCCTTCAGCTGGTCCGTGGGGCCCATCAGGACGGCGCCCACATTGTCGGTCTCCAGGTTCATCACCACGCCCATCACGCCGTTGCCGCAGTCCAGCAGCTCACCGGCTTCGGCCTTGTCCAGGCCGTAGACGCGCACCACGCCGTCGCTCACCTGCAGGGCCTTGCCGATCTCCTCGAACTGGAGGTCGTTTTTCATATCCTTGAGCTGACCCAGCAGGATGTCGCTCACTTCCGAGGGTTTCAAAGAAGTTGCCATCAGATAATTCTTCTGTTTCGTTCAATAAACTGTTCGCCGAGACGCTCCAGCTGCCGTTTGACGCTGGCGTCCAGCAGAGCGTCGTCCAGGTCCAGGACAAACCCGCCCACAAGGGAAGGATCCACCTCCGCCTCAATAATTACGTCGTCGCCGGTCCTCTGCCGCACCAGGGCGCGGATGCGCTGCAGCAGGCGATCGGAGGGCTCCCGCACCGTCACCAGGTGCGCCTTCCGGATGCCGACGCTGCGCCGGTACATTTTCACAAAGTCCCGCAGGATATCCTCCACCAGCTCCATCCGGCCGTTGCGGTTGAGGAGTGTCAGGAAGCGGCTCATCTCATTCGAGAACCGGCCTCCCAGAGCGGTCTGCAGGAGTTTTTTCTTGTCGAAGGACGATACCACATCCTCGGAAGCCGTCACCATCCGCCGGAGGTCGGGGACCCCGTAGAGGGCGCGCTCCAGGGCTTCGGCCTCGGAGCACACGATCTCCCCGCGCCCGGTTTCCCGGACGTATTTCACCAGGGCGGTGGCGTAGCGGCTGACGACGATGCTGCGGTTCACGAGCGGACGGTTTTTTCGGATGCCTCATCCACCAGACGGTCCAGGTAGGCGCGCTGGCTGCCTTCGTCGGAGAGTTCCTGCCGAAGGACTTTTTCGGCCACCTGCACGCTCAGGAGGGCCACTTCCTTGCGCACGTCGCGCAGGGCGCTCTCTTTCTCGGCCGCAATCTGGACCTTGGCGTCGGCGATGAGTTTCTCCGCCTCCGCCCGGGCCTCCGCTTTCGCATCGGCCACGATCCTGGCCTTCGTCTCGGTGGCTTCCTTGAGGATGGCGGCCTGTTCGCGGCGGGCCTGGTCCATCATCTCGGCCTGCTCCTTCTTCCACGAGGCCATCCTGGCGGAGATTTCATCGGCATCCTTGAGGGATTGGGAAATCTTGGCATTGCGCTCATCCACCATACCGGTGATGATCGGGAAACCGAACTTCGCCAGGAGGAAGAACACGATTCCGAAGATGACGACCATCCAGAAAAGAAGGCCGAAGTCAGGAGTAACGAGGCTCATAGACTACAGTACGATAGCCAGCAGGCAGACGATGATGGCGAAAAGGGCGGCGCCTTCCACCATACCGGCGGCGATGATCATCGCGGAGCGGAGGTTGCCCGCGCTTTCCGGCTGCCGTGCAATGGATTCCATCGTGGATTTGCCGATTTTGCCGATGCCGATGGCACCCGCCAGGGCGGCGATGGCCGCACCGATGGCGGCGCCCACCTTGCCGAGGGCAGCGCCCGCGGCGGCTTGGAGTAACATAGCTGAAAGAATCATAGTATCAGGTGTTTAATGTTGTTGTCTTGCAAGGCCGATATAGATGCTGGAGAGCATCGTAAAAACGTAGGCCTGGATAAAGGCCACCAGGCATTCCAGCGCGTCCAGGAACACGCCGAAAAGGACGCTCACCACCGTCATTCCCCCGCTCAGGAGCGGGCCGTACTTGGCCATGATGAAGATGATGCACACCATGCTCAGAATCATAATGTGCCCCGCCAGCATATTGGCGAAAAGACGGATGGTGAGGGACACCGGTTTCATCAGGGCGCTGAACACCTCGATGACCGGCATAATGGGTTTGAGGAAGCCCGGAACGTCGGGCGCGAAAATCTCTTTGTAATAGTGTTTGGTTCCCGTGAAGTTCACCGTGAAGAAGGTGCACAGGGCGAGGACCAGGGTGATGGCGATGTTGCCGGTGAGGTTGGCCCCGCCGGGGAAGAAGGGAAGGATGCCCAGGAAGTTGTTCAGCAGGATCCACAGGAAGGCCATGCAGAGGTAGGGCGAATAACGGCGGAAATCTTTCTCGCCGATGTTCTCCCGCGCCATATTGTGGATCATCATCACCAGCGGCTCCATCGCCGCGGCAAGGCCCGTGGGCGCCTCCTCCAGCGCATCGTGCTTCCGGTACCAGCGGGCGGT
>JAEEIJ010000037.1 GCA_016281315.1 Bacteroidales bacterium | reverse complement strand
ACGATCCTTAAGTCCGCCCCGTTTTCGATGAGGTGCGTGGCGAAGGAGTGACGGAGACTGTGAGGAGAGATATCCTTGCGGATGCCGGCCAGAAGGGCCTGCTCCTTTACCAGGTTGAAGATGGAAATGCGGCTGAGGGGCTTCCCGAAGCGGTTCAGAAACAGGTAATCCTCATAGGCGCGGGCCGCAGGGTCCGTGCGCGTGGGGAGGTAGGCGCGGATGGCATCGGCCGCCATTTCACCCAGCGGAACCAGGCGCTGTTTGTCGCCTTTGCCGATGACGTCCACGAAACCGTCGTCCAGGTGCACGTGCGAGATGCGCAGGGCGGCCGCCTCGCTCACCCGCAGGCCGCAGCCGTAGAGTACTTCCAGGATGGCGCGGTCCCGACGGCCGAAGGGTTTCCGCAGATCCACCGATTCCAGCAGGGCCTCCACTTCCGCCACGCTGAGCACTTCCGGCAGGTATTTCCCCAACTTGGGCGCATCCACCCGGTCGCAGGGATTGTCCTTCACGTCCCCTTCCTGGACGCACCAGTCGAAGAAACTCCTTAAGGAACTCACCAGGCGGGCGGCGCTGCGTTTGGAAAGGCCTTTTGCCGTTACCTCGCCCAGATATTTCCGGATGTCCTCCGGCGTGACGGCGCGGGGCTCCAGGTCGCACCAGGTGAAAAAGCCTTCCACGTCGCGGCAGTAGGATGCCACCGTGTTGGGCGACAGCCTGCGTTCGATGCGAAGATAATTCCTGTAGTCCTGAATGATCACAGTACGCCGTACTTCTTCCCGTATTCCAGCATCTGGCCCAGATAGTCGTCCGTATAGACCGGCTCATAGTCGACAATGCTGCCGTCATCGGCCAGAACGGGCCGGATGTCCGGGTTCACGAAACCGCCGTAGGGTTTGAGGTTCAGGGCTTCATAGCGTTCCTTCACCTCCTTGTGGAGCGCCGGGTCAATATGGACGGCGTAGGTCTCGACGAGCGCCTTGCCGGCCTCATAGTCGCCTTCGCTCTTGATCCGCTGGATTTCGGCGAGGAGCTCCGCGAACAAACCGCGCAGTTTTTCGTAATCGTTCACCACGAAATACGTCTTGCCGTCCTTCACCTTCTTCTCGATCACCTTGTCCGCGGCGCCCTTCTCATAGCACCATTCGGCGATGAGCTTGCGGTTCTGCATATGGGCTTCCGTATTCGGCCGGCCCAGCTCCACGCGGGTGAACTGCACCATCAGGCCGTTGCGGATGTAGGAGGCATATTCGGCCTTGTAGGCCTCCGGATCGGGCATAATGCCCAGTTCCACCATCTTCGGATCCGCGGCGAAATACAGGCCGAAGAGGTCTGCGCGCGCCTCTTCCAGGGCCGATGCATACTCGCCCATCGCGGTGGCGCTCACCCCGGGCAGGAGCTGGCCGCTGCCGTGTCCCAGGCACTCGTGGAGGTCCGTGTGGATTTCATCGGCCACGGTACCCCACTTCTTCGAGAGGGCGATGTCTTCCTCGCTGTAGGCGAACTCCTTAAGGGTGCTGGTGGGCATCTCCTGGGCCGAATAGTCATAGGTGTGCGTGATGTTGGCGATGGTGACGCTCTTCGAGCCGTGCTCCTTGCGGATCCAGTCCGCGTTGGGCAGGTTGATGCCGATGGGAGTGGACGGATAGCTGTCGCCGGCCAGGCACACCGCATTGATGACCTTGGCGCTCACGCCTTTCACCTTTTCCTTCTTGAAACGCGGATCCACCGGCGAGTTGTCCTCGAACCACTGGGCGTTGGCGCTCAGGGTTTCCGTGCGGCGGGAGGCTTCGAAATCCTTGATGTTCACATAGCCTTCCCAGGAGGCCTTGCGGCCCAGCGGGTCGTTGTAGTCCTCGATGAAGCCGTTGATGAAGTCCACCGTGCCGATGGTATCTTTCACCCATTCGATGTTGAAGGCATCCCATTTGCGAAGGTCGCCGGTCTGATAGTATTCAATGAGAAGGCCCAGGGCGCGCTTCTGGATGTCATTTTCGGCCACCTCGCGCGCCTTTGCGAGCTGCTCGCAGATCTTCCCGATGGCCGCGGAATAAATGCCGCCCACCTTCCAGGGCAGTTCGACCACCTTCCCGTTCGCATCCTTCACCACCTTGGTGTTAAGGCCGTAGGAGATGGGGTGCGGGTCCTTCGGATCCATCTGTTTGGCGTAATAGCCTTCCACTTCCTCGCGCGTGACGCCGTCGTAGAAGTTCACGGCCGATGCCGCCACGATGTCTCCGCTGGTATCGGTGGAACGGCGCTGCGGATAAATGGCAGGGTCGTAGATAATATCCAGGAGCCCTTCATCGGCCACACCGGCCTTCTCCATCAGCCCCGCGAAATACTCCCGCGGACAGGCCGGGAAAAACTTATCCTCCGCATAATGATGGTGAATACCGTTGGAGAAGAAAACCCGTTTGGCATAGACCAGGAAGTCCGCATATTCAGGCGCCCGGGTATTGATGCCGTCCGTTTCCAAAATGGCCTCCAGGGCGTGCCGGACGCGGAGATTCTCCTTGCAGTTCTGGTCCCAGAGGATGTCGCGGCCGTATTTGGCGGCCTCCGACAGCCAGTAGGCATATTCCTTCTGCTGAAGCGTCAGATTATCCCAGCCGGGAATCTGATAGCGCATTACTTTCAGATCGGCAAAAGAGTCGATGGTATACTTGAAATCCGCGTCCTTGGCCGGATTGTTGCAAGCGCTCAGGAGCGCAACGAGACCTGCAGTCGTCATTATGGTAAAAAGCTTTCTCATAGTCTATTTTTTACAAAGTTAACAAATAATCTTTATCTTTGTAATCTATATTATGCGTGTGCGTGTCCTCATATCCCTCCTGGCCCTGGCCTATGCCGCGGCGCTGTCCTGCAACAAGGACGGCGACTTCGATTTGCGCCCCGGCGGAAGCGGGTCCTCCCAGGTAGTGCCCCGTACGGACATTCCGGAAGATACTTTCGACAAGGTCTTCCTGATGGTCTCCGGCGGGTATAACGACCTGTATTCCTATATTTCGGAGGATCAGAAGGATATGAGAAACGGCTACCTTCCCGGCTGCCGTCCGGAGGATAAGGACGTGTTCGTCCTGCTGTCCCGGGTGCAATGGGCCAAGGTCACCGTCCCCGTCCTGTACCGGATGTCCCGCCTGGAGGACGGTTCCGTGCGCTGCGACACGCTGCACCGCTGGGTGAATGCGGACCGTCTCTTTTCCGCCGACGTCATCCACGACGCCCTGCAGATGGTCCGCAACCGTTTTCCGGCCAAGAGTTACGGGATGGCCGTTTCCTCCCACGCCACCGGCTGGATGCCCGTGAAATTCTATTATTACAACCGTCCGCCCAGCGAGCCTGCTGCAGTGCCCGGCCGCAGGAGTATCGGCCAGGATGGCGACGGCGCCACCGCCACGGAGCTCGATATGCAGGAGTTCATCGGCGCCATCCCTTATAAACTGGACTACCTGCTCCTGGACTGCTGCCTCTGCGGCGGCGTGGAAGTGGCCTGGGGGCTGCGCGGAAAGGCAGACCTGGTGGGCTTCTCCCAGACGGAGATCCTGGCCGACGGCTTCGACTACAAAAAGATCGGCCAGCGCCTGCTGGGCGGCAGTGCACCCGATGCGCGCGCTGTGTGCGAGGATTATTTCGCCCAGTATGACAACCCCAACGGGAGTGCCACCATTTCGCTGGTGGACACCCGGGAGATGGAGGATTTGGCCGATGTCTGCACTACACTCTTCGCCAAATACCGCACGGCACTTGATAATCTGGACGGAAGCGAGGATTGGGATAGCCAGAAGGTGCAGGGCTATTTCCGCTTCGAAAGGCATTATTTCTACGACCTGGAGGACATCCTCCTGAAGGTGGGTATCACGGAGGAGGAACACGCGCAGCTCACCGCGGCCCTGAACCGCTGCGTACTGTACAAGGCACATACCGAATGGTTTATGAGAAGTAGTTTGTACGGATTCCCCATCAAAATCCACAGCGGCTTCTCGATGTACCTTCCCTCCATGGGGACGGAGTATCTGAATAATTATTACAAAGAAAATATCGCCTGGAATCAGGCAACCCATCTGGTACAATGAAAGATTTTGTCAAGGTAATGCTGGCCGTTATCTGCGGCTACATCGTGCTCAAGCTCATCGGCTTCATCCTTATGCTTGTCCTCTTCGGCGCAGCCTTCGCCGGCAGCGGCTCCACCGCTCCCCGCAGCGGCGTGCTGGACGTGGACCTCTCCGGCTTCAATCTGGCCGAACAGACGGATGAGAACCCGATGCCCACATCGGCCATGATGATGAGCGGGAATATGGTCATGGTGCCAACCCTGGGCCTTCGTGACGCCGTGGAGGCCCTCAAGGCCGCCGCAGACGACCCTGCCATCCCCTACGTCCTCCTTCGCGCCGACGGGATGTCGGCCGGGGTAGCCGATGTAGTGGAGTTCCGGCAGGCCCTCGCGGACTTCCGCACCAGCGGGAAGCCCGTCATCGCCTATACGGAGAACCCCGGCAACGGGTCCTACTATCTCTCCACGGTGGCCGATAAGATCTATATGGGCAAACATCACGGCGGCAACAATATGCTCATCGGCGTATCCACCCAGATGATGTACCTGAAGGACATCCTGGACAAACTGGGCGTACACGTTCAGCTCATCCGCCACGGCAAGTACAAGAGCGCCGGGGAAATGTTCATCCGGAGCACCGCCTCGCCCGAAAACCGCGAGCAGAACCAGCAGATGGTCAATTCCCTGTGGAGTTGCTTCGGCGGTGTCGCCGCCCAGGCCCGTGAGATTCCGCTGGACAAATTCAACGCCCTGGTGGACAACCTCACCCTGAACCTCCCGGAAGACTTCCTTGAAAACGGTCTGGTGGACGCCCTCGTTTCCCACGAGGAACTGCTGGAAAAACTCTGCACCCTGGCGCAGGTGGACGATGCGAAGAAACTGAAACTGGTTCCGTTTGTGGATTATACGCTTTCCAAGATCCAGAGCATTCCCGGACACAACCAGGTGGCGGTTCTCCATATGGACGGCGAGATCGTGGACGGCAAGGACGATTATCAGAACATCGCCGGAGACCGCTTCGTGCAGGTAATCGACAAATTGCGCAAGGACAAAAATGTGAAGGCGGTGGTCCTCCGCGTGAATTCCCCCGGCGGCAGCGTGAGCGCCTCGGAGAAAATCCGCGCCGCGCTGGACCTCCTGCAGGCAGAAAAGCCGCTGGTGGCCTCCTACGGCAACTACGCCGCTTCCGGCGGTTACTGGATCTCCAACGGCTGCCAGAAGATTTATGCCAATCCCACCTCCATCACCGGATCCATCGGCGTATTCTCGATGATTCCCGAATTCTCCGCCGTCACCAGGAAGGTGGGCGTGGGCATCGAAACCGTGGGATCCAACAAGCACAGCGATATGTTCTCGCTGGTGCGCCCCTTCGACACGCAGGAGCTCGCCTATATGCAGGCCTCGGTGGAGGACATCTACGAGCGTTTCGTGAACCTGGTGGCCGATGGCCGCGGGATGGAGCCCGCCGCCGTGGACGCCATCGCCCAGGGCCGCGTCTGGACCGGTGCCGATGCCCTTGGGATCGGCCTGGTAGATGAACTGGGCACCCTGCAGGATGCCATCACCTATGCCGCCGCCCTGGCGGATTACACCTCCAGCGACGAATACTGCGTGGTGGATTATCCCGAGCCCCTCACCTGGATTCAGGAACTGATGCTATCCTTCGGCTCCAGTACCGAAGAGCCCTCCATCCTCGCCGATACGCCGTTTGAGGGCCTGGGCAAGGCCGTTTCCGCACTCAAGGCCCGCGAGCCCGGCGTGGTCTACGCCCGCCTGCCTTACGCGATGGATATCCGCTAGCGCGCGCGGCGCGCATAAAAAATAAGGACGGCCTTGCGGTCGTCCTTATTTATTTGCGGGAATCGCCAGCTTACTTGGCAGCTTCCACGGAGGCCTTGCGGAACTCCTTGAGGTCCTTCATGATGGCGAGGGCGGCCTTACGGGCACGGGCACCGGCGGCTTTGTTACCCTTCACTACCTGAGCTTCAGCGTTCTTTGCGAATTCTGCATAAGCAGCATTGATTTTGTCAACGAGCTTTTTCATAGTTGTAAGATTATTAAATTGGTTGTTAAACGTTAAGTGTCAAACTTTTGTGCAAGATAGAGAAAAAAAATTGAACCCCCAAAATTTTTTTGTGATTTTTTTACATTTCAGGCAGTTCAGAGCCACTTTTTTCCGCATTTTGGGTATTTTCGGGCTCTTTTTGCGTTTTCGGCCGCACATTCAAGGCGCTCATCGCCCGCTGCAGGCCGACGGCGGAATAGTCCTTGATTCCCTGCGCGACGCGGGCCGCGAGAGCGGGGATCTGTTCCAGCTCCTCCGGAGAAAGATCACCCAGCACGTAGTCGATCTGCGCGCCGCGGGAGAATTCGTTGCCGATTCCCAGACGGATCCGCGTCCAGGCGTCGCTCTCCAGTTTTTCCGTGATGTCCTCCAGGCCGTTGTGGCCGCCGGAAGAACCGCCGCCCCGCATCCGGATGGCGCCGAAGGGAAGGTTCAGGTCGTCCGAAATGACAATGAGGTTTTCCAGGGGAAGATTGAGTTTCTGCATCCAGTAACGGACGGCATTCCCGCTCAGGTTCATATAGGTGGAAGGCTTCAGGAGCACGAACCACCGGCCCTTCCATGAGACTTCCGCCACGTCCCCGTAGCGATCTGTCTTAAAAAGGGCATTGGATGCCTGAGCCCAGGCATCCAATACCATAAATCCCATGTTGTGCCGGGTGCGGGCATATTCCGGCCCGATGTTGCCCAGTCCTACAACAAGGTAGTCCATCGTTACTCGGCGGCTGCTTCACCACTCTTCGCGGCCTCCACAGCAGCCTGCTGCATGGCGCGGGTGGTCTTCACCTGGCAGATGATGGTGTTCTTGTCGGAGACAATCTGGAGACCTTCGTACTTGAGGTCGCCGGCCACCATCCTCTTGTCCAGCTCCAGCGGAGTGACATCGATGTCCAGCTGGTCCGGGAGGTCCTTCATCAGGCCGCAGACCTTGAGGCTGCGGGCGCTCTGGACGAACTTACCACCGGCCTGCACACCCTTCGGGTGACCGAAGATGTTCAGCGGAACAGCGATCACGATGGGCTTTTTCTCACTGACGGCGAGGAAATCCACGTGCAGGCAGTTGTCGTCTACCGGGTGCCACTGATACTCGTGAGCCACGGCGGTGTAGTTCTTGCCGCCCAGTTCCAGATCCACGATGTAAGAAGCGGGCGTGTGGGTGAGACCCTTCAGCTCTTTCTCATTGACGGTGAAAAGGATGTTTTCCTTGATGCCCTCTCCATAGAGGTTGCAGGGAACGAGACCCTGTGCGCGGAAAGCCTTGATGACGGCCTTGTTGCCTTTCTGGCGGATTTCGCCTTTAAGCGTAAAATGCTTCATTGTTTTTATGAATAAAAATGTGTTACTCAGTGCTCTTTCTCAAGCACCCCATTGCACCAAAAAACCTTTGCCGGTTTTTTAAAGCCCGCAAAGGTAACAATATTTTTTGTATTTACAAAAACTTAAAAACTCGTCGCAATTCCCAGGAAGTCTTCCGCCTTGAGCGCGGCGCCGCCGATGAGGCCGCCGTCGATGTCTTTCTCGGCGAAAAGTTCCTTCGCGTTGGAGGGCTTGCAGGAGCCGCCGTAGAGGATGGTCATATCATCGGCCACAGAGGCGCCGAACTTCTCCTCGATGACGTTACGGATGCAGGCGTGGATTTCCTCGGCCTGGGCGGGCGTGGCGGTGAGGCCGGTGCCGATGGCCCAGACAGGTTCGTAGGCGATGACGATGTTCTTCAGATCCTCGGCCGTGAAGTTGTAGAGGACGGCCTTGGTCTGGGCCGATACCACCTCGAAGTGCTTTCCGGCCTGGCGTTCGTCCAGGTTCTCGCCCACGCAGAGGATGACCTTGAGGCCGGCGGCGAGGGCCAGCTGCGTCTTCACGACCAGCTTCTCGTCCGTCTCACCGTAGTACTGACGTCGTTCGCTGTGCCCGAGGATGGTGTACTTACAGCCGATGGAAGTGAGCATCGAAACGGCCACTTCGCCGGTGTAGGCGCCTTTCTCGTGGTCTGCGCAGTTCTGGGCGCTCAGGGCCACCTTGGAGCCCTTGAGGGCCTCCGCTACAGGGGCCAGATGGGTGAACGGCGGAGCCACCACCAGTTCAACGTTTGCGGGGAGGTCTTTGGCGGCAGCCACCACGTCCTTCGCGAGCTGCACGCCTTCGGGAACGGTGGTATTCATTTTCCAGTTCCCGGCAACAATGTACTTTCTCATTTTTATTTAACTGACATGACTGCCGAAGCAATCGAATTTAACTTCACGTCTACGGAATCCGCGCGGGAGGCGAGGATGCACGGCACCTTGGTGCCCACCAGGAACCCGGCCTGACGCACGCCCACGGCGAGCTTGGAATTGGTCTTCCAGAACACGTTCGCGCTCTCGATGTTGGGGAAGAGCAGGCAGTCCGCATCCCCGGCCACCGGCGAGACCAGTTTCTTGATTTCCACGGACTCTTTGTCGATGGCCACGTCCAAGGCCAGCGGACCGTCGCCGATGGCTTTGATCTGGCCGCGGTCGCACATCTTGGCGAGCATCGCGCCTTCAATGCAGGCGGGCATACTGTCCAGCATCTGCTCCGAGGCGGCGATGAAGGCGATCTTGGGCATCGCGATGCCGAAGGAACGGGCCACTCCCGTCACAAAACCGGCCATCTTCACCTTCTGGCGGAAATCCGGCGCGGGAATCACGGCCATATCGGTGATGAAGATGAGCTTGTGGTAGTTGGGGTTCTCAATCACGCCCACGTGGCTCAGGAGGCCCTTCGGGGGCAGAAGGCCCACTTCCTTGTTCAGGATGGCGCGCAGGAACTTGTCCGTGGAGCAGAGACCCTTCATCAGGACATCCCCTTCCCCGTCGTGGACCATCCGCACGGCTTCGGCCACCGCCTTCAGCTCATCCTTGATGTCCACCACATCGAACTTGGCGGCGTCGATCCCGCACTCCGAACAGACTTTTGCGATGAGGTCTGCGTCGCCCACCAGGGTCACTTTCACAAAACCCATATCGCTGGCCAGGGAAGCGGCCTCGATGGTGTGGGAATCCACGCCCCAGGCCGCAATCATCCGCTTACAGATCCCCTTGGCCTTGAGCTCCGTAAACAGTTGGTTGAAATTGGTAATCATTATTCCTGATTTTCAAGTACTAGATGCATGGTATCGCGCGCTATCACCAGTTCTTCGTTGGTGCAGATGAGCGCGGCTTTCACCTTGGAATCCTCCGTGGTGATGATGGCGTCTTCCGCCCAGGCCACGTTGGCTTCGTAGTCCACCTTGAGGCCCAGGTAGGAGAAGTTCTCCAGCACGCGGCGGCGCAGGCGGCTGTTGTGCTCGCCGATACCGCCCGTGAAAACGATGAGGTCCACCCCGTTCATCGCGGCCACATAGGAGCCGATGTTCTTGATGATATCGTAGGTGAACTTCTTGAAGACGAGTTTCGCCTTGGGATCTCCGCCGTTTGCGAGTTCATCCAGCTCACGGGCGTCCGAAGTCTTGGTGGAGATGCCCAGGAAGCCGGATTTGCGGTTGAGAATGTTCGTCATCTCGTCCGGATCCACGCCCAGTTTCTTCTCCAGATAGAGGACGGCGTTGGCGTCGATGTTGCCCACGCGGGTGCCCATAATCATCCCTTCCAGCGGCGTGAAGCCCATGGAAGTGTCCACGCACTTGCCGTTCTGGATGGCGCAGATGCTGCTGCCGGCGCCCAGGTGGCAGGTGATGATTTTCGAATTGTTGATGTCCAGCCCGGCGAGTTTGGCGCCGACGCCCGCCACGAACTGATGGGACGTGCCGTGGGCACCGTAGCGGCGCACGCGGTATTTCTCATAGTATTCGTAAGGCAGGCCGTACATATAGGCGTAGGACGGCATTGTCTGGTGAAAAGCGGTGTCGAAGGTAACCACCTGCGGCACGCTGGGGAGCACCTCCTGCATCGCGTGGATGCCCAGCAGGTGCGCCGGATTGTGCAGCGGAGCGAAGTCCGCGCAGAAGGCGATCTTGTCCAGGACGTCATCGTTCACCAGCACGCTGCCGGAGAAGAAATCGCCGCCCTGCACGATGCGGTGTCCCACCGCCTCGATGTCCTCCAGGGACTTCAGCACGCCGGTCTTCGGGTCCGTGAGGGCCTTCAGGATGAGCTGCATACCCACTTTGTGGTCCGGGATGGGAACGTCGGAGACAATCTTTTCCTTGCCCGTGGGGGCGTACTGGAGAATGCCGGCGGGAAGGCCGATTTTTTCTGCGATACCCTTGGCGATGACATCGAAGACGTCGTCGCTCTTCATATCCAGCAGCTGATACTTGATGCTGGAAGAGCCGCAGTTGATAACGAGAATAATCATATAGCGTTAAGTTTTGTTCCGGTATAACCTTACAAAGATACGAAATTATTAGTAATTTCGCACAAGTGGAAAGAGGGAAAAACATAGAGGCGCTTTCACTCTGCTTCACGGCGGGCGTCGCGGGCGGAACGGCGGCAGCTGCGGCTGCCGGCGGGATAGCGGCCGCTTTGCTCCTCCCCTTCTTGACCCTGCCCGTCCTGCTGAGGGACCGGCTGCGGCGACTGCCCGAAAAACCGGCCGTCGGGATCCTCCTGGGCACGTTCCTGCTCCTGGGCGTTTTCTGCGCGCTGAACGCCGCCGTTCCGGGCGCTTCCGCCTCGCCGGAGCTCCTTGCCGCAGGCGCAGCCGGGCGGCTACGTGCGTTCATCGGCTCGCTTGCCTTCCCTTCGGAGGGCACCGCTCCCCTGCTGAAGGCCCTTCTCACCGGCGACCGAAGCTCCCTAAGCCCGGAGACCGTGGCGGCTTTCCGCAGGAGCGGCGCCTCGCACCTGCTGGCCCTCTCGGGCCTCCATATGGGCATTCTTTACCTCCTCTTCGACAGTCTTACCAAACCGCTGGGCGGGAGCCGGCCGGCCAAGCTCATCCGCTTCCTCCTCATCCTGGGCGGGGCGGGCTTCTTCACCCTGATGACCGGCGCCGGACCTTCCATCGTGCGGGCCTTCCTTTTCATCGGCCTGAATGAGACCTTGCGGATCCTGGGACGGCCCCGGAAGGCCACGAGGGTATTCTGCGTGGCCCTGCTGATCCAGCTGGTGCTGGACCCCGGGGTCATCCGCAGCCTGGGCTTCCAACTCTCCTACCTTGCGATGGCAGGCATCTTCCTGCTATATCCCGTCCTGGAAAAGTGGTATCCGGAAGGGAGCCGGTACAATCCCTTCCGATGGATGTGGAAAGCCGCGGCGATGAGCATCTCCTGCCAGGTTTTCACCGCGCCGCTCGCCTGGCTGCGCTTCCACACGTTCCCGAAATGGTTCCTCCTGACGAACCTTCTCGCCATTCCGCTCACCACGCTCACGGTGTGGTCGGCGGTCATCGTCCTGGCGCTTGCCGCCGCAGGGCTCTGCCCGCAGCTGCTGCTGGAGGTCACCGACGGCCTGTGCCGCCTGCTCACGGGCACGCTGGAGATTATTGCTTCAATGTAAAACCGGGAGACGCCCACTCGCGCATCGTCCCGTTTTCGTCGTAGATCAGATATCCTTCCAAGGATTCATCCCGGCCGATGATATCTTTCGCCTCCTCGAGGCCCACCACCATACACCAGGTGGCCACGGCATCGGCCTCAGCGGCGCTGCGCCGGGAAACCACGGTGGCGCTCAGAAGGCCGTGCTCCACGGGATAGCCGCTGCGGGGATCCACGGTGTGCGCATACTTGCGGCCGTCCTTCACGTAGAACTTGCGGTAATTGCCGCTGGTCACTACGCCGGCGGGCTTTCCGTCGGAGAGCCAGATGCCCTCCAGTTCCTCATCGGCCGCGCCTTCCACGGGCCTGTGCACGCCCACGGACCAGGGCTGTCCTGCAGGATTGAGACCGTCGCACCAGATTTCGCCGATGTCCACCAGCATATCCTTCACGCCGATTCCATACAGATAGCGGGCGATGACGTCACAACTGTAACCCTGCGCCACGGCGTTGAAATTGAGGCGGGGACTGCCGCAGGCCGCGGGATCGATGACGCCGTCCGCGACGGGCAGTTCCTCCGGAAGCCTCCCGAACCCGCAGGAGGTCTTCAGCGCGATGACATCGGCCTCCGAGGGGAAAGACTGATTCCTGAAACCGAAGCCCCAGGCATCATAGAGCGGCCCGGCGGCACAGTCCAGCGCTCCGCCGGATTGCGCCCAATATGCATAGGCGATGCGGTACATTTCCAGGAACATCGGGGCGGACGGAATGGCTTCTCCCGCATTGAAACGGGAAAGCAGGGACTGCTTGTTGTAGCCGGAAAGGGTGGTGTCGATCCTGATGAGAAGCGCATCGATGCTGTCGCGGATTTCATCGGCCGGCACGGAGACGCCGGAGAGATTCGCCTTTACGGTATAGGTTCCTCCCTGCGCATAGCCCGAGAACTGGACATAGCGTGCCCGGGGCCCGCAGGCCACGAGAAAAAGAAGGAACAACACCGGCAGGAATTTCCGCATTTCTTGGCAAGATTATTGTGCGAATTTACGAAATTTTACCGATATTTGCCCATTATATCAAATCGCAATGAAGTATAGCCCCATAGCCGTCCTCCTTGCCATCCTGGCGCTGGCTGCCTGCAAGAAAGATAATGACACCACCACCCTCCCCTCCTTGAGCGGTCTTGCCATCACCCAGCCATCTGCCTATCTGGCCAGCGGAAGCCAGATGGAAATCCAGGCGGATATCCTCTCCATCGTGGGTCCGGATGGAGAAAAGCCCGTCATCGGCCTGTATTGGCAGCTCAACAGCGGAGACAAAGACACCCTGAAAGTGGACGGAAACGCCCTGATGATCGACCTTTCAGACCCGAATCTTGAAACAAAGTACAAAGACAGCCCCCTGCTCCGGCATACGCTGAACCTGGAGGAAGACGGAAAATATACCCTCTACTGCTATGCCTTCTCCAAGGGCTATTACAGCACGTCGGATTACTGTCGCGTCAATGCCGTCACGCCTTCCACCGTCGTATCCGGCATCTTGGGCCTGAATCCCGTCAGCTTCGGAGAACAGACCTACTGGACCATCAATGCCGCCGGCAAAACCTGGACGGCGAACAACCTCTACGACCCTTCGGCCGGTCTGAGTTTCCGCGACTGCGACGTACTGGACCGCGGAATGGGCCGCCTGTACAGCTGGACGGAAGCCCAGGCCCTCTGCCCTTCCGGCTGGCACCTTCCCTCCGTGACGGAATTCAAGACCTCTTTCGGCGATGCGGAAGGCGTCATCAAAGCGGGGGATCTCATCGTGGACGCCAAGTTCCAGGGCAACGAGATGTGGGCCTACAATGCCGATGTCCAATTCTCCAACATCTACAATTTCAACGCCCTGCCGGCCGGCTACGTGGATACGAACGACCAGGCCAATACCTGGAACCACTACGGCCACTACGCCTTCTTCTGGACGGCCGACGAACACGACGGCCTGGGCACCTACCTCTATCTGTATGAAAAAGAACCGCAGGCCCGCTGGGCCCACGGCGACAAAGAGACGCTTTACCTGAGCGTACGCTGCGTGAAAGACTAACGCAGATCCGTTACAAGAAACTTTTCGCCAAGCGACTTCTCATCCACGGAGAAGTCGCTTTTTCCTTGCAGTTCCCCGTAGACGATGTCCCTTAGCTGGAAACGGGCCTTGGTTTCCTCGTCCAGCGTGAGGGTGACATCCAGGGAATCGTTCCCCTGGCTGTTCACCTTGATCTTGTCCAGATAACGTTTGTAGGAGCCGATGAAAAGGGCGGGATTGGTGAAGAGGTCCTCCTT
>JAEEIJ010000036.1 GCA_016281315.1 Bacteroidales bacterium | reverse complement strand
CTGAAAGGCTTTAAAGGCGTTGTGCTGGGCTGCAGCGCCGGCAGTATGAACTGCGCGGAAGAAGTGTATTCGCACCCCGAAAACCCGGGCGAAGCCGTGGACCCCGCCTATCGGCGCTGGCTCAAGGGCCTGGGCCTGACGGACATCAACCTGATTCCCCATCTGGAGCAGGTCCGCTGGGCCCGCATCGATGGCCTCCGCCTCTTCGAGGACATCGCCTTCCCGGACAGCTGGGGCCACCGTTTCTATACTTTCCGCGACGGCGGATACATTATCAAAAAGGAAGGAAAGCCCGCCGAACTCCGGGGCGAAGCCTTCGAAATCACCCGTGGCGCAATGCGCCGCGTTTCGGAAGAAAACAAGTCCTACAGTTTTATGAATCTGGTATTCATCTCTCCCCATTTCCCCGACACCTACTGGCATTTCTGCGCCGGGGCCAAAGCCAACGGCGTAAACGTGCTGGCCATTGCCGACACCCCCTACGAACACTTGTCCCAGGAACTGAAAAACAGCATCACCGACTACTATCAGGTGCAGAACCTGGAAGACTACGGACAGATGTACCGGGCCGTGGCCTGGTTCGCCCACAAGTGGGGGAAAATCGACTGGATCGAGTCCAACAACGAGTGGTGGCTGGAGCAGGACGCCCGCCTCAGGACGGACTTCAACGTCACGACGGGCATTCAGAACGACCGCATCGCCGCCATCAAGAACAAGAGCGAGATGAAAAAGTACTACGCCCTGGGCGGCATTCCCACGGCGCGGCAGATCAAGGGGGCCGAGGGGACCGATAAGATCAAGGCCTTCGTGCGAAAGACCGGCTATCCCGTCATCGCCAAGCCGGACAACGGAATGGGCGCCGGCGGCACCACCAAGATCTGCGATACGGCGGAGTTGGAGGCCTGGCTGGGCCGGCACGCCCAGGATATGGGGAACTATGTGGTGGAAGAGTTCATCACCGGCCTTCTGGTGAGCTACGATGCCATCTACAATTCAAAAGGAGAGCCCATTTTCGAGAACAATACCGTCTTCCCTACGCCCGTGATGGATATCGTGCACGGCAACCTGGACTGCTGCTACTGGACCAACCGGACCGTTCCGGCGAAACTCGCCGCCATCGGCCGCCGCACGGTAAGGGCTTTCGGCATCCGGAGTCGCTTCGTGCATCTGGAGTTCTTCCAGCTGGAGAGCGACCGCGAGGGGCTGGGAAAGAAAGGTGATTACGTGGGTCTGGAAGTGAATATGCGGCCACCGGGTGGCTACACGCCCGATATGATGAACTTCGCGCACCAGACCGACGTCTATCAGATATGGGCCGATATGGTCGCTTTCGACGAGGCCCGCAAACCCCTTGGGGAAAGCGCTTACATCGGCTATGTGGGCCGCCGCGACGTGCATTCCTACAGCCACGGCCACGATGAGGTGTGGGCCCGTTACGGCGGACAGATGTGTATGTGCGCCCGCGTGCCGGATGCCCTCTCCGACGACCTGGGCAATACGGCCTACATCGTCCGCCTCCCTTCCAAGGCCGACGTGGAAGAGTTCTTCCGTTTTATGACTGCTTAGCCGCGGGCTTCATTTTGGAAACGAACTCCTGGGGGCTCATTAGTTTCAGGTGTTCGTTTTTCCCGTTGTACTTTTTACGGAAGCTCTCGTCTGAGGTCACTATCACATCGCAACAGGCATCCAGCGCCCGATAGTACTGGGCGTCGTCTTCGAAGTCACCCGTGTAATCCTTAATGGCAAAACGAACGTCGAAAGCATCTACGGGATCCACATTGACATAGGTGCACCATAGTTTCACGGTATCTAAGAAGGATTGGGTTATACCGGCCTTTTGTGCCGTATAAGATGTGTCGATGATGCTCTGGGTTGTGATAACGGCTTCCATATCCCCGTCATATACGCTTTGCATTATTTCACGGGAATACGGGGCACAGGGCCGACCAATCTGTATCAAATCCAACAGAATGTTGGTATCCAGGAATGCTTTAACCTTCATAACTCATTTCCTCCCAAATATGTGCAAGACGGGGATCCGCATCCAATTCTTCCTGCGTGGGACGCCAGTCGGCCGGGATGCAGGCCATCCCTAAGATTTCGTCCGAAATCTTCTGCGGACGAACCGGCCATTCCGGTTCCACGACCTTTTCCAGCGTCTTCTCCACAAACGCATTGAAGGACAGATGTTCCTGCTTGGCCTGACGCTTTGCCCTGGCCATCAAATCCGGCCTTAATCTGATGAGGGCGCTTTCTCTTACGGTCTCCATTTTGATATCATTTTCCACAAAGTTATATCATTTTTCAGAATAAACAAATAAAAACGCCAACCTTTGGAAGGCTGGCGTTTGGGTGAACCGTCGGAAGAATTAGTCCGACAGGGAGAAGCGCTTGAAGGCGAGGACCTTGGCCTCGGGGTCGGCGGCCTTGAGGGCGGCGGCCACGGTGCTCTTGTCGTCGCTCAGCTGGTACTCCTGCTCCATCAGGGTGTTCTCCTTCAGGAACTTCTGGATACGGCCGTTGACAATGCCCATAATCATCTGCTCGGGGAGGGAGGCAGCCTTTTCGGCGCCCACCTTGGCGATGATTTCACGGGCCTGCTGAGCCTGTTCCGGAGTGAGCCAGCCCTTGGCGGTGTTGGACTCGATGTGATCTTCGCTGTCCACGTGCGCAGGGTTGATGCCGGCCTTCTTGAGGGCGGCGTCAACGGCCTTCTGCACCTGTTCGTCCTTGGTCTTCTGGATGGCGACGGTCTTCTCGGATTCGATCACTTCTGCAGGGACGGAAGCGGGGTCCACGGCCACAGGGTTCATCGAAGCCACCTGCATGGCGATGCCGCGGGCGATTTCGGAAGGAACCTGCTTGCTGAAGGCCACGATGGCGCCCAGCTTTCCGTTGAAGTGCACGTATTCGCTCACGAACGGGGCGTCGAGCGCACCGTAGAAAGCGAGGACGTGCTTTTCACCGGTCTTACCGGCCTGGTTGGTGATGTCTTCCTCGATGGAGTAACCATCGGCAAGCTTGACGGCCTTCAGGGCCTCGGCATCGGCCGGGAAAGCGGCGATGGCTGCGTCGGCGATGTTGCCGGCGAGGGTCTTGAAGTCCGGGGTGGCGGCTACGAAGTCGGTTTCGCAGCCCAGGCACACGAGAACGGCCTTTCCACCGGCGAGGCGGCTGAGAACGGCACCTTGGGTGGTTTCGTTTTCACCGCGCTTGGCCAGGGTGGACTTACCTTTTTCGCGGAGGATTTCAACGGCACGCTTGAAGTCGCCGGCGGCTTCTTCGAGGGCCTTCTTGCAATCCATCATACCTGCGCTGGTCATGTCGCGCAACTTCTTGATGTCTGCTAATGCGATAGCCATAGTTCTTACTTGCTTTTAACGGTTACTTATTCGGCAGCGGGAGCTTCTTCTTCGGCCTTGGGAGCCTCGGGAGCTGCCTCAGCGACGGGAGCTTCTTCTGCCTTGGGGGCTTCCTCTGCGGGAGCCTCGGCCTTCGGGGTGCGGCGGGCGCGGAGCTTCTTCACGGGAGCGGCGGGAGCCTCTGCTTCGGCGGCCTCAGCGCCAACCTCGGCGGTGTCTTCCTTCTCCTTCTCGAGCTTGCGCTCCTCCAGACCCTCTGCGATGGCTTTGCACATCACGTCCATAACGAGTTCGATGGACTTGGTGGCGTCATCGTTGGCCGGAATCACATAGTCAATGGGGGTGGGATCGCAACAAGTATCCACCATAGCGATTACCGGGATGTTCAGACGGACGGCTTCCTTCACGGCATTGGCCTCCTTCTGGACGTCGACGACGAAGAGGGCGCTGGGCAGACGGCTCATATCGCGGATGGAACCGAGGTTCTTCTCGAGCTTGGCCCGCTGACGCTCCACCTGGAGGCGCTCACGCTTGGCGAGTTTCTCGAAGGTGCCGTCCTCTTTCATCTTGTCGATGGTATTCATTTTCTTGACGGCCTTGCGAATGGTGGGGAAGTTGGTAAGCATACCACCCGGCCAACGCTCG
>JAEEIJ010000035.1 GCA_016281315.1 Bacteroidales bacterium | reverse complement strand
GACGGGCGGCACGCGCGGCGGATTTAGTGTTTGCCATTATTTTACTTTTTTATATTTGGTAGTGGGTAGGAGAATCGAACTCCTATTGCGGGAATGAAAATCCCGAGTACTAACCGTTATACGAACCCACCAAACTTGGGATTGCAAAGGTAGCAATAAATTTTTACCCTGCAAAATTATTTTTCATCTTCTTTTACCCACTCAAATGAGTAGAGCAACGACTCCACCTGACGGAGGTACTGACGCTTGTCATAGCGGGGGGCATAAACAAAGGCTTCCAGTACGATAATATACTGTCCGTCAGGGCTATAGAAGGAGTGCGAAACGAAGGGACCGCCCATAAAGTCTCCCTGGACTTCCCAGAAACCGCGGGTTTCCATGAAGGCGCGGCCGCGATAACGGAGACTGCGCAGCGTAGGCTCCTGCGCCAGGGAGGTGGTCATATAGGATCCGGCACTGGGACCAGGCACGTTGGCCTTCATCACGGCATCCCTTTCAGCAATGATTCCCTCCAGGGAGAAAGCCGCGTCCGTAGCCGGGTACTTATACACGAGGACCGTCTGGTTGGTGTACTGTTTTTCGTCGGCGATCCACACGAAATCGTCCGTGTACTTGCGGCACACATAGCCGGAAGGGAAATGGAGGATGCCGCCCGTCACTTTCTCCACGGGCGCGCGCAGCTGCCGCTCCTCATAGAGCTTCGCGTTGGCGATGATGCGGTCGCGCTCGCTCTGTTCGAAGAATTCGGCCGCCTTGGATGCGGTTTCCTGAAAGAGGGTCAGGGCCTCGGCCGATGACGGCGCATTGATCTGGATTACGGCCTGCGGCTGCGCCCACACGTTGTTGTGGTACTGGACGCCGAAGCTGAGCCCCTGCGGGTTGATGCTGACCAGCAGGATGTTCCGGTGCACCTTGAACATATTGTTGGAAAAACTGCCCGGAGGGACGTTGGAGAGGGAGAACAGCGGCTCGCGCTGGGCCAGATAGGGGGTATCGCTGCCCAGGGCCTCGCGGATGGCGCTGCCAAGTTCGGCCTCCCAATCGGCCTTCTCGATGACCACCAGCACCTCCCCTGCCTTTCCGCTCACGTTGGGAAGGAGGTTGCGCTTGGCTTTGCCCTTACAGCCGGTAAGGACCAGCACACAGGCCAGAAGGGCCCAAAGAATCCGTTTCATATATTCAGTGTATTAACCTTACAATATCATTCCCGAAGGCCAGCAGCATCAGGCCGATCAGGAGCGCCATCCCCACCATCTGCGCCACCACCAGGAATTTGTCCGAGGGTTTCCGCCCCGTGATCATCTCCCACAGGCAGATGAGCATATGTCCGCCGTCCAGCGCCGGAATGGGCAGCAGGTTCATCACGCCCAGCATAATGGACAGCAGGGCCAGGATGTAAAGGAACTGCAGCCAGTTCCAGGAGGTGGGGAACACCTGGCCGATGGCGACGAAACTGCCCACCGATTTATAGGCGCCGGTGGAAGGCGTCGCCACAAGGCGCAAATCCCGCAAATATCCTGCCACACTCTCCCAGGCCCAGGCACAACCGGCGGGAATCGCCTCCAAAAAAGTATAATCGCGGTGCTTCAGGGAAGGATTGCGGAAGAAAACGCCCAGCATCCCCAGGGAATCCACCTGCAGGGGCAGCTCAAGAAAGGCCGATGCATCCCGCTCCACCGTTACGGGAACCACTTCCCCGGGATGGGCCCGCAGAATCTTCTGCGCATCCTGAAGGTAAGGCGTCTCCGTCCCCAGTACGGCTGCGATGCGGTCCCCTTTAAGAAGCCCCGCGGCGGCATTGGCCGACGAAGCCATCACGCTGTCCACCACGAACGGCAGGGCGACGTCGAAGACGCCGGGGCTATTGATGACCTCCCCCATCAGGGACTGGTCGATGTAAATATCCAGGGTATCGGCCCCGCGGAGGACGGTGGCCTTCCGCACCTGCCGGCGGGCCAGGTCGCTCTGCAGGTCCATAAAGTCCGTGGGCGCATAATCGTCGAAGAGCAGGATGCGGTCGCCGGTGCGGAAGCCCAGCTGTTCGCCCAGCTCATTCACGTAAACGGGGCTCTCGTTGGGCATATAATTGCGTCCCACGGCGGCCAGGATGCCGATGAATACGAGCAGCGCCAGCAGGAAGTTGTTCAGCACGCCCCCGGCCATCACCAGCAGCCGCTGCCAGGCGGGCTTGGAGCGGAACTCCCAGGGCTGCGGAGGCTTGTTCAGGGCGTCCGTATCGAAGGATTCGTCCACCATCCCGGCGATTTTGCAGTAGCCGCCCAGGGGCAGCCAGCCCATCCCGTATTCGGTCTCCCCTATCCTGAAGGAAAACAGCTTGAACCCGCCCAGGTCGAAGAACAGGTAGAACTTCTCCACGCGGATACGGAAAAGGCGCGCCCACAGGAAATGCCCCAGTTCGTGGAAGAGGATGAGGGCCGAGAGGGCCAGAATCACCTGCAACGCCCTCATACGCCCAGCAAATAGTTTT
Source organism: Bacteroidales bacterium (assembly GCA_016281315.1). Lineage (GTDB taxonomy): Bacteria > Bacteroidota > Bacteroidia > Bacteroidales > UBA932 > Cryptobacteroides. The sequence goes on along the minus strand of JAEEIJ010000035.1, from coordinate 23,488 downwards.
CGGCCTTGTTCGCCGCCACCGCGTGGGTGACGAAAACATCGTCCAGGGACGGGTTTGCGATGTAATCCACGTGGCCCATCACAAAGTCGATGCAGCGGGGAATATCGTAGAGGCCGATCGCTCCCCGCAGGAAAGCGGCGACGGCATATTCATTGGCGGCGTTCATCGCGCAGGGGATGTTCCCGCCCGCCGCAAGGGCGTCGAAAGCCAGTTGCAGGCAAGGGAACTTCTCCCGGTCCGGTTCAAAGAAACTGAGTCCCTTCAAGTCGCTAAAATTCAAGCGTTTCCCATCAAGTGGAAGACGCTCGGGCCAGGAGAGCGCCAGGGCGATGGGAACCCGCATATCCGGCATCCCCAGCTGGGCGATGACGGCACCGTCGGCGAACTCCACCATCGAATGGATGATGGACTCGGGATGCACCACCACGTGGATCTTCTCCACCGGAACATCAAACAGCCACTTGGCCTCGATGACCTCGAAGCCCTTGTTCATCATCGTGGCCGAATCGATGGTGATCTTGGCGCCCATCTCCCAGTTGGGGTGCTTGAGCGCATCCTCTTTCCGGGCCGATGCAATCTGCGCCTGGCTCCAGGTGCGGAACGGGCCGCCGGAAGCCGTGAGGTGGATTCTTTCCACCGGGTTTCCCTGCGCGCCGGAGAGGCACTGGAAGATGGCCGAATGCTCCGAGTCCACCGGATAGATGCACGCTCCGCTCCGACGGGCCTCCCCCATCACGAGCGAACCGGCCGCCACGAGGGTTTCCTTGTTCGCCAGCGCGATGGTTTTCCCGGCACGGATGGCCGAGAGCGTGGGCTTGAGCCCGCTGAATCCCACCATCGCGGCCACCACCACGTCCACCTCCGGGGCCTGTACGAGGTCGCAGGCGGCCCCGATGCCCTGGTGCACCTGCACAGAGGCGGGAAGGGCGCTGCGCACCTCCCCGTATTTCTCCGGATTGCAGATTACCACGTGCGGCACGTGGAACGAGAGGGCCTGCTCCACCAGCAGCGCGGCGTTGTTGTTGGCCGAAATCATAAACACGGTGAAACGCTCCGGATGCTGCCGTACTACATCCAGCGTCTGCGTGCCGATGGAACCGGTGGAACCTAATATCGCGATGGTTTTCATTCCTAGAACTTGATGAATTGAACCGGATCCACCGCCTCGCCCTCATACCAGAGTTCGAAGTGCAGGTGATCCCCCTTGGTAAGGGACTGGGAGGAGGCCAGCACCCCAACAGGGGTTCCCGCTTTCACGGGGTCCCCGGCCTTCCGCAGCAGTTTCTCGATGTGCTTGTAGATGGACAGGATGTCGCTGCTGTGCTGGATAGCCAGTACGTAACCGTCTTCCTCTTCCCAGCCGGTATAGACCACGGTGCCGCCCAAAACGGCCATCACCATCGAACCGGCGGGGGCCGTTACGTCCACCCAGGGATGCACGGCCAGGTCGAAGCCGTCCGAGACCACGCCCTTCACCGGGACGTAGAAGAGCTGCGCCTCGATGGGGAGGTTCCGCCGCCGCAGGGCGGCTTCGTCATCCACGCCGAACTGCTCCTGGGCCTTTACATCGGCCCGCAAAAGCGAGTCCCTATAGGCGAGGAAGGCCGAATCCACCTTCCCGTTCGTGACCAGGGTTCCGGCGAGGGCCACGCTGTCCAGCTTGAAGGGCTCCGCGCCCGTGACCACGCGCCGCAGATTCTCCGAATAGAGCTCCCACTGCAGGATTTTCGTCTCCAGCGAGTCGATGCGGAGGGCGTTCTGCACGGCCTGCCGGCGGGAAGCCGAACTGGGATAGCCGGGGATGAGCAGGCGCAGCGGGGTGAAGGCAACCAGGCAGAAAAGAACGAGCACCGCCAGCACAGCCGCCGAGACGATGGCCGCCACCATCGCCTTGTGGCTGAAACGGAGGCTCCAAATCCGCTCGTGCGAGAAGGCGTCCAGCAGCGACAGACGGTAGTGACGGTTCTTTTTATTATCGGGTTTCTCCATAATAATTCGTATATTTGCACCCTGTATGGACAGAATCCTCGGCATCGATTACGGACTGCGTCGCACCGGCATTGCCGCCAGCGACCCGCTGGGCATCTTTGCCTCCGCCCTGGATACGGTTGATTCTACAAAGTTAATAGATTATCTCAAAATTTACGCGCAAAAAGAGAGAATCGTGCGCTTTGTAGTGGGATATCCGGTGAATCTGGACGGCAGGCCCTCGGAGGCCCAGGCCCACGTGGACGCCTTTTTGAAAACGCTGGAGAAGGCCTTTCCGGGCGTGCCCGTCACCCGCGAAGACGAGCGTTTCACCTCCGTGCTGGCGCACCAGGTGATGATCGACGGCGGGATGAAGGCCAAGGACCGCAGGAACAAGGCGTCGGTGGACAAAATATCGGCCGCCATCATCCTCCAGGGCTTCCTGGACCGGCAGAACGGCAGCGTCCCCATCCCGGCCGACGTCCCCGAGAGTCTGTCCCGCAGCAGAACCAGAAGAAAGAAATGATACGTCCCATCTACCTCTATGGCGCAGAAGTGCTGCGCCGCCCCTCGGCCCCGGCCGACCTCAACGACCGTGCGGGCATCCTCGCCCTGGTCCAGGACCTCAAGGACACCCTGGTGGTGGCCGATGGCTGCGGCCTGGCCGCCCCGCAGATCGGGGTGAGCCAGCGCGTGGTGATCGTAGACGGCGACGTAGTGTCGGAGACCTATCCCTACCTGAAGGGCTTCCGCCGCACGCTCATCAATCCGGAAATCCTGGAAGAGAGCGAAGAAAAAACCACCTATTCGGAAGGCTGCCTGAGCATCCCCGGTGTATACTGCGACATCGTGCGCCCCAAGAAGATCAAGGTTCGTTATTATGACGAAGGCCTGAACGAAATCACGGAGGAATTCGACAACTTCGCCTGCCGGATGATCCAGCACGAGCTGTCCCATCTGGACGGCGACCTCTTCACCGACCACGCCGCCCCCATCCGCAAAAAGATGATCTCCAGCAAGCTGCAGAACATCCTTCGCGGCAAGGTTCACCCCCGCTACAACAGTAAGTTAAAGTAATTAATGCACCCGGATCCTGCGGCCGACCTGCAGGACGGTGGTGGTTTTGATGCCGTTCAGGCGGCAGAGCTCGTTCACGGACGTGTGGTACTTGCGGGCGATGCCGGAGAGGGTGTCGCCGCTGCGGATGGTGTGGTAGCGCATCGCGGCGGCTTCCGCGGCGGCGCGGGCCGCGGCGTCCTTCTTGGCCTGTTCTTCCGCGAGAAGGCGGTCTTCCTCGTCCGTGCGGAAAATCTCGTCCTCGTCATCCACGTCCTGAATGTACCGCTGGTTGGGATTGAAATACCAGGAACGCACCTTCAGCAGGCGGTGCCGCAGCGTCCCCGACTCGAAATCGATGAGCCAGGCAGGGTCGAAGGCGGCCCCGCGGTAACGCGTCTCGAAGTGCAGGTGCGGCCCGCTGGAGCGGCCCGTAGAGCCGCCCAGGCCGATGATATCTCCCGCGCTCACCCAGTCCCCGGCCTCCACTTTCCGTTCGGAAAGATGTCCGTAGAAGGTCTCGATGCCGCTGGCGTGACGGATCACCACCAGGTTGCCGTAGCCAGCCACATAGCGTGAGATGCGCACCTTGCCGTCGAAGGCCGCGGGAACCGGCGTTCCCGTGGGATAGGGCAGATCGATGCCCTGGTGCCGGCGGCCGTGACGGTAGCCGAACTTCGAACGAGGCCGTGTAACGTTAGGACAGACATAGGAATCCAGCGTATCCACGATCCAGAGGGAGAAACGCTCCGGCAGTTTGTCCGGGTTCTCCCGGTAGGGATCCACGGCGTGGGTGTCCCAGTTCTCGGTAAACACCTTTTCCTGGGCCATCCTGGCGGGATCCTTCACGAAGCGGTAGGTGCCGTTGTTGTACAGGACCACCTTCACGCCGGGGCTGCCGGTGTCAAGGGTATCCGCATAGGCCGTCCCGCTTTGCCGGGTGCTGTTTTTCACCTGCTGCCGGCCGTAGGCATAGCGCAGGGAATCCGCCTCGCGGTCATTTTCCTGGGCCGAGAGAGAGAGACCGCAGAGGGCGGCCAGCAGTATGCAGAGCGTTTTCCTCATCCGTTAACGTTTGCCGCCGAACTGCCCGACGATGATTTCATCGGCCTCGGCGATCTTTTCCAGGAGGCGTTCCTTCGTGGTGGCCTCGCAGATGAAGCGCAGGTAAGGTTCCGTGTTGGAAGGACGGATGTTGAACCACCATTCGGGGAATTCCAGGCGGTAACCGTCGAAGTCCATCACCTTGGTGGGTTTCTCGCGGGACTCGAAATGGGCCTTCACGGCGTCCATCGCGCCCTTCTTGTCCTCTACCTTATAATTGATCTCACCGGAGTTCTCATAGCAGGTGAGGTCGTCGATTTCCTTGCTCAGGGAGATACCCTTCTTCTTGAGCGCGCTCACGATGCGCAGCACGATGATGCTGGCCAGCATCCCGCTGTCGCTGTAGAAGAAGTCCTTGAAATAGTAGTGGCCGGCGAGTTCCCCGCCCCACAGGCCGTCGATCTCGCGGAGCTTGGGCGCCGCGAAGGCACGGCCCACGCGCCAGGTGTGCACATCCGCGTTATAATTCTTGGAAAGGTATTCGGCCACGGCCTTGCTGGAGCGGATTTCCTGCAGCACGCGCGGATTCTTTTCGCCGCGCTCGTCGCAGAAGTAACGGGCCATCATCGCAATCACCAGATCCGGCGGGACGAAACGGGCCTTGTCATCGACGAACATCACGCGGTCTGCGTCGCCGTCGTAGATCACGCCTACATCGGCCTTGATATCGGCCACGAGTTTCCTCAAAGGCTCCACGTTCTTCGCCACCAGCGGATTGGGCTCGTGGTTGGGGAAGGAACCGTCCATTTCGTCGAAGAGGAAGCTGGCGTCTTCACCCTTGTAGATCTCCTTGGCGAAGAGGGTGCTCATTCCGTTGGAGAGGTCGAAGGCGATCTTCAGGTTCGAATAGTCGCCCTTGTATTTCTTCAGGAACTTGATGTAGTCCGGCTTGATGTCGATTTCCTTCACCGTTCCCTTCTTCGCGGCGGGCGGGGTGGGACGGCCTTCGTCGATCCACTGCTTGATCTGGCCGAGACCCGTGTCCAGGCCCACGGGAAGGGCGTTTTCACGGCTCACCTTCATCCCGTTGTACTCACGGGGATTGTGGCTGGCGGTAATCTGTACGGAAGCTTTGTAGCCGTAGTTGGCCGTGCCGAAATATACCAGCGGGGTGCTGCTGTAGCCGATATCGTCTACATCGGCCCCGGCGTCCGTGATACCCTTGATGAGGTAGTCGTGAATCTCCTGCCCGGAGAGGCGGCAGTCGCGGCCCACCAGGACTTTGTCGGCCTTCAGAAGCGCCGGAAGGAAATAGCCCACTTTATAGGCGACCTCTTTGTCGAAATCCACGTTGTAGATGCCGCGGATGTCGTATGCGTGAAATGCTCCCATAGTAATTGCGTTATTAATTATCCTTGCAAAGTTACAAAAATCTTTTTTTAGACAAGAGGGCGGGCTACTTCGGCAGGCCGAAGGCGGCCGTCATCTCCTTGAGCTGGGCATCGCTCATCCCTTCGGGTTCGAAGCCCATATTCTTCGCCGCGATATAGATCTGGGCGGCCTTGTTCAGCACGTCCACCTGGTCGAAGGCGTCCATCACGGAAACGTCCACGGCAAAGACGCCGTGCTTTTCCCACATCACCACGTCGTAATCCTCGTCGATGGCCTTGATGGTGGCATCGGCCAGATCCACGCTGGAGGGAAGCATATACGGGACCATCCCCAGCCCGCGCGGGCAGAAGGCCTTGGTCTCCGGAATCATCGACCAGAGCATCCGGGTGGCGGCGTCCTTCTCCAGCCATTTGCGGCTGTGGGTGAGGGCCACCAGCTCGATGGGATGGGTGTGCAGGGAGGCCCGGTAGGTCGAACCCTTCGCGAGCAGGTAATCGTGCACGGCCAGGTGCGAGGGCAGCTCCGAGGTGGGCGCCACGGGGGCATCGGCCACAATCTCGTAATGCGCGCAGTCCGGCGTAATGCGGATAAGGGAGCCGTTCCCCATCGGGTCCCGCGCGAGGTCCCGCATCCGTTTGCCGGTGCCCTTGCAATAGAACCAGCAGCCCTTCAGGTGGGGCAGGGTTTTGCCGATGGGGCGCGGCTCACTGATGGCCGGCAGGGCCTGCATCGCGGCGTCCGCCCATTCGGTGACGTTCACGGTAATGTTGCCGCCGTTGCGCTCCGCCCAGCCTTTCTGCCAGAGATAGCCGGCTACCTCGGCCACCTTGTCGATCTCGGCCTTCAGCAAAGGCCTCTTGTGAAGGATACTCATCGTTTGGAGGTTACGTCTTTCTCGTACTTTTCGATTTCCGGAATGAAGGCAGGGCCCACCGGAACGCCGTTCTTATAATTGAAGTAGTCGAACACGGCGCCGAAGGGCAGCGTCTTGGCTTCTTCCAGGAGGGCGAGCCGCTGGAAGCCCTTGCCGGCGTCCTCGTATTCGCGGAGCTTGGCGAGCGGCTCCAGAAGGGCGCTCAGCAGGCACTTCTGCGTGGCGCGGGTCCCGATCACATAGGCGCCGATGCGGTTGATGGCGGCGTCGAAGTAATCCAGGCCGATGTGCGCGCGGTTCAGGGCATCGGCCCGCACGATCTCCTTGAAGAGGTCCAGCGTCTGGTCGTTCATAATGGTCACGTGGTCCGAGTCCCAGCGGATGGGGCGGCTCACGTGGAGCATCAGCTCGGGAACGAAGAGGAGGAGACTCGCCACCATGTCGGAGACATTCTCCGTCATCTCGTAATGGCCCGTATCCAGGGTATACATCAGTTTGCGGGTGGCGCAGTAGCCGGCCACGAAGTCGTGGGAGCCCACGGTGTAGCTTTCCAGGCCGATCCCGAAGAGCTTCGCCTCCAGGCAGGTCTTCATCCCGGGAAGCTCTTCCTTCAGGATTTCGTCCAGGCTCTGGGCGAAGATCTCCCTGTAGCGCTTGCGCTCCACCGTCTGGTCCTTGGAGCCGTCGTGCACCCAGATGTTCATAATGCAGGGGTCTCCCTGGGCCTTGCCCATCGCGTCCGCAATCCTGCGGCAGCGTTTGGTGTGCTCGATCCAGAACGCGCGGATGGCGGGGTCGGGATTGGACAGGGAAAGGTCTCCGCTCTTGGGATGGGAGAAGGAGGTGGAGTTGAAATCCAGCTTCAGGTTGTTCTCCTTCGCCCACTGGATCCAGCTTTGGAAATGCTCGGGGCCCACCTGGTCGCGGTCTACGAACTTGCCGCCGAAGTCCCCGTAGATCTCGTGCAGGTTCAGACGGTGGTTGCCGGCGATGAGGCTCTTGGCGAAGAGGACATCGGCCCGTACTTCGTCGATATTGCGTGCCCGGCCGGGGTAATTGCCGGTGGTCTGGATGCCGCCGGAAAGGGCCTGGTTCCGCTCGAAGCCCACCACGTCGTCGGTCTGCCAGCAGTGCAGGGAAATGGGGGTCTTCTCCAGGATCTCTATGGCTTTGTCGGTATCTACGCCAATGGCGGCATAACGCTCCTTGGCAATTTCGTAAGCCTTCAGGATTTGTGCTTCGTTCATAACTATGAAGGGTTAAAAGTTTTCAGGGTAAAGGTTTCGGCGATGAGACGGCGCATCTCCCAGCGGTCTTTCACGAGGCCGGCGGAGCGGGCCTGCATCAGAATGTTGCCGATGGCCGTGGCCTCGGTGGGACCGGCGATGACGGGAAGGCCGATGGCATCGGCCGTCCACTGGTTCAGGAGGTCGTTGGCGCTGCCGCCGCCGATGATGTGGAGTTTGTCGATCTTGAAAGGAGCGAAGCCCTGCAGCATCGCCAGGACCTCCTTGTAGCGCTCCGCCAGAGAATGGTAGATGCAGGAGACGATCTGGGCGTCGGTAGGATCCGCTCCGATTTCTTCCACCATATTCTCCGGGTTGGCAAAGCGCGGGTCGTCCGGTTGGATGCGTCCCGGGAAGTCCTTTTCCGAGAGGGCCATCTCCTGCAGCTGCGCGTAGGAGTAATCCTTTCCCTCCCCCTTCCAGACCTTCCGGCACTGCTCCAGCAGCCACATCCCGGTGATGTTCTTCAGGAAACGCGTGGTTCCCTCGATGCCCCCTTCGTTGGTAAAGTTGAGCCGGGCGCTTTCCTCGCTGATAATAGGGGCGGGAACCTCGATACCCATCAGGCTCCAGGTGCCGCTGGAAAGGTAGGCGAAGTTTTCGCCCTCCGCCGGGACAGCCGCGATGGCCGATGCCGTATCGTGCCCCGCCACGGCCACCACGGGAATGCCGCGGTACCGGCCGATTTCCCCGCCGGGCTGGATGACCGGCAGGAGCACGTCCGTCCTGAGGCCCAGCTTCTCCAGCAGGCCCTTGTTGAACTGGCGGCTCGCCTGGTCCATCATTCCGGAGGTGGAAGCGATGGTGTATTCACACACCTTCTTCCCGGTGAGCAGATAGCTCAGCAGGTCCGGAATAAAGAGGATGTTCCGGGCATACCGCAGCGGCGCGAAGCTCTCCCGCGCCTGGGCGTACAGCTGGAAAATCGAGTTGAAATTCATAATCTGGATGCCCGTGGCGGCATAGAGCTCTTCCCGCGGGACGGTCTCATAGACTTTCTCTGGGATGCCGTCGGTGTAGGGGTCACGGTAGGCACGGGGGTTCCCAAGGAGCGAGCCGTCATCGGCCACGAAGCCGAAATCCACGCCCCAGGTGTCGATGCCGATGGAATCTGGCCGCACGCCCTTGCGCTCCAGCTGATCCAGGCACTGGACGAAGTGCTGGTAGATGGCGAGGATGTCCCAGTAGTACTTCCCGCCCTGTTCGATGATGCCGCTGGGGAAGCGGTACACCTCCTCCATTTCGAAGCGGCCGTCTTCTTTGAAAGTGGCCAGCACAGCCCTTCCGCTCGTGGCCCCGCAGTCGAACGCCAGAAAATGCTTTGTGTTCATACCACAAATATAACATTTTCCGCGAAGAATCGCACTATCGGTTCAGGAGTTTAATCCATTCATCCAGTCCGTCGATTCCGGCCTTGGACCAGCCGCTGCCGAAATAATAGGTGAAGGGGGTACCGGGCTTGTAGGTGCTGTAACCCAGCACGTGGCCGATTGCCTGCCCGGCGGGTTCTTCAAAAGGCACGAAACCGGAACGGTCGAATCCGCCCGGGAGGAAGGCCCCGCAGTACATTTCGCCGTTCTCCCCGATGTTGCGGTCGCCCAGGTCGGCCACGGCCAGCACCTTATCCCCGGCATACCAGCCGTCGGGATTCTCGGCGTGGACCACGATGCCCACGACAATCGGACAGGGGGCGTCCAGGCCGGCGTAGGTAATCTCCACGCGGTTCATCCGTTTTCCGCTGTCCAGGGTGATGAGCCGGTGCTCCACCACTTCCCTGCCGTTTACCACGACGGGCGGATAGGTAAGCCGCACCTGGAAGCGCCGGGGGCCGTTTTTCAGGATTTCGGCCTCTTTCCAGCACCAGGGATAGACAATGCCGGAGGAATCCACCAGCGCAGCGGTTCCGCAACCCAGCGTGGGACCCACGCCGTAGGAATCCATCCCGTCCCCATGGTCCAGGTGGAAGGAGATCTTCTCCGGCCCCAAGGCCTTTTCATAGCGTTCGTGCAGGACGGGATAAGTGACGCTCTTGGTGAAGATGTCATAGCCGAAAGCCCGCTCTCCCTTTGCCTGCAGCGCCGGGCCGAAAGCCCTGTAACCGCTGTATTCGTTCTCCCAGATGAGGTCGTCCTTGCGGTCCTCCCGGATTTCCCCGCAGACGGTGACGGGCACCTTGCACGCCGCGGCCCACGACATACACAACAGGAAGAGAACCCAGTTAAAGGCGTGTTTCATATTCTGTCAATACCGCGAGCGGATGGTGAGGGTGGAGTCATTTAAGCCGGGAGAAGCGGCGTGGAGATAAATCTTCCCCGCTTCGTCGGCCGAGGACTGTACGATGGCGGTGAGTTTTCCGTTGAAGGCGTGCATCGCAGGGCCCTGGAAAGGCTCTATGCAGGTGGGATCGCCGTTGGCGCAGGCGCGGAAAGTGCCGGGGCCGGTAACGGAGAACGTAACCTCGGAGTCCGCCAGGGGGCACAAGTTGCCATCGGCATCAACTATACTCACCGTTACGTAGGCGAGGTCCTCACCGTCGGCCTTGATTCGGCGGCCGTCATATTCCAGTTTTACGGCTGCAGGTGCCCCGGCAGTACGGACGTATGCCGTGTCGAAGGGTTCGCCGGATGCTCCAAGCGACACTGCCATCAGTTCCCCGGGCGTGAACGGGACGTCCCAACGCAGGCGGTAGCGGGATTCAACATCCTCCTCCCGGTCTCCGGTGGTCTTCTGTTTGGGCATTAACTTGGTCTTTATACCCAGGCTCTTCCCGTTCAGGAACAGCTCGGCCGAAGGGGAATCCGTGTAAATGAATACCGGCACCGTCTGACCATCCTCCCAGTTCCAGTGAGGCAGTATATGAAGCGTGTGCTCAGTTGTATTCCAGACGCTGCGGAAGAGATAATAGCGGTCCTTGGGAATGGAGGCCAGGTCCACGGTGCCGAACATGGAACTGTGGTTGGGCCAGTGGTCGTCCTCATAGGGCGTAGGTTCGCCCAGATAGTCGAAGCCGGTCCAGACGAACTGGCCGATGGCCCAGGGATAATCCTCGTGCATGGCAATATCACAGTCCGGGGTGTTGGACCATCGGCAGGACTCCAGATCATAGGAGGAGCACTGCTGGTCCGCACTCAGCACCATGTCCCGCGTCTTCACGGCGGGCAGGTGGTACACCCCGCGGGAGCTGATGGTGGAGCCGCTCTCCACGCCCAGAATGGAACGCGGGCCGATGGTTTCCTTCAGCTCCAGGAACTTCCAGGGATGATAATTGACGCCGATGAGGTCGAAGGCATCCCGCCATTCCTTTTTCAGGAAGCGATGCCACATGTGCATGCCCACCGTCACGGGACGGGTGGGGTCTTCCCGGTGGCAGATTTCCGTCAGGAACTTCGCCTCGGCGAGGCCCTCCTTGGGATTGTCTTTCACCTGGCATACCTCGTTCCCCGTGCTCCAGAGAATGACGCTGGGGTTGTTGCGGAAGCAGCGGATGAGGCCCGTGAGGTCTTTTTCGGCCCACTGGTCGAAGTATTTGTGATAGCCGTTTTCGCACTTGGCGCTCTTCCATTCGTCGAAGGCCTCCACCATCATCATAAAGCCCATTTCATCGCAGAGTTGCACCAGCTCCGGTGCAGGCTGGTTGTGGGAGGTGCGGATGGCGTTGCAGCCCATGTCCTTGAGCATCTGCAGCTGATGACGGAGGGCCGGAACGCTCACCGCAGTGCCCAGCGGACCTTGGTCGTGGTGCAGGCATACGCCCTTGAACTTCGTGGGAACGCCGTTCAGGAAGAAGCCCTTCCCGTCGATGAATTCCGCCTTGCGGATGCCGAAGGAACTTTCGTATTCGTCGGTTTTCACCCCGTCCACAAAGACGCTGGTAACCGCCTTATAGAGATTAGGCGTTTCCGGAGACCAGAGGGCGGGATTCGAGATGGATATTTCCCGCGCACCCTCGGCTACGACTTCGTCTCCGCGCAGAATGGCGGTCTTCACCTCAACCGCTTTCCCTTCGGCCCCCTCCACCGTAGTTTCAATGTGCACCATAGCTTTTGTGGCCGACACCTGCGGCGTAGTGATGCGCGTGCCCCAGACAGGGATGTGTACGGGGTTGGTGAGGATGAGGTGGACATTCCTGTAGAGACCGGCACCGGGATACCAGCGGGAAGCGTCGGGCAGATTCCGCAGCCGCACTTCCAGCGTGTTGGGTTCCCCGGGCTTGACGGCATCGGACACGTCCACCGGTACAGCGCTGTAGCCGTTGGGCCAGGAGTAGATTTCCTTGCCGTTCACATAGACGGTGGCGTGGCTCATGGCACCGTCGAAGAGCAGGGTGGCCTTTTTCCCTTCCGGAACGGAAAAAGTGGTCCGGTACCAGCCCAGGCCCACCCAGGGCAGGCCGCCGGTATAACCGGGTTTCCAGGCATCGTTCTGCGGGTCGAAAGGTCCGGCGATGGCCCAGTCATGGGGCACACAGACCTTTTTCCAGGGCTGGCCTTCCTTCCGGAACTCCCAGTCTTTCAGCAGGATTTCCCGCCGGGGGGAAGTATGTTCCGCCAGGTGCGTTACCTTCAAATCTCCGAGAAGTTCCTCAACGGTAACCTCCTTGGTTTCACCGGGCATCAGACTGAAGCTGTTATCCGAAAAACGCTTGACTCCGGGGGCTTCAAGCCATACGAAGTAGGCGGGTTTGTCCGTTGTGAGGGAAATCACCCACAGCCCGTCCCGCCGGAAAGATTTCCAGCTCACGTGGGCATCCGGAACGCTCTTGAGGTCCGGGAATACTGACGGATCACGGGGGGCGTCGGGGGCAAAAAGACGCTTCAGGTGATAATGCGCCGGCTTCCAGCTGCCGTCATATTCCAGCGTGGCCCAGGACGGTCCGGCCCAGATGTCATTGAGCTGCCATACCAGAATGCCGTTGCATTCCGGCAGGGACTGCCACCAGGACGCGGCGGTTTCCAGCCCTATGGCCTGTTCCAGCTGGGACAGGTACACCAGGTCCGATGAAGAGCAGGGATTGAACAGATTCTGAATCCGCTGCAACATATTCTCATACCCGCCTTTTTCCCGCATCCGGGCCTTCTGTTCCTCCAGGGTGGAAAGCAGCCCGGAGAAGCAGGAATGGCCGAACTCCGACATAAAGCGGGGACGGTATTTATAGTAGTCGCTCAGCGGCCGGGCGTTCTTGGAAACGCTCCAGAGGTGCATGTCACCCTTGGAATCGTCATTCCAGCCGTTGGTCTGCAAGTCTCCGGGGCCGCCGCAGGGCGAAGTTGGCCAGTAGAGCCGTTCCGGATCAAATGAAGCCACCAGGTCTCCCCGCAGGTCTACGAGCGCCTGGTATTCGGCCATATACAGCTGCGGATTCTTCTTCCAAATCCGCTTGTTATAATTGTCTATTCCTTCGTTGTCCCCGCACCAGAGGGCGATGGACGGATGGCTCTGCAGCCGCTTAATCTGATGGGTAATCTCCTCTCGAACCTCCCCCAGGAATTCGTCCGTTGCCGGATACATGGCGCAGGCGAACATGAAATCGTGCCAGATGAGAAGGCCTAGGGAGTCACAGAGGTCATAGAAGCAGTCCTTTTCGAACTTCCCGCCGCCCCAGAGGCGGATCATGTTCATATTCGCCTCTTTCGCGGAGGTGAGCAGATCCTTGTAACGCTCCGGCGTCTGGGCCTGCTCCGACGTATCGCAGGGTATCCAGTTGGCCCCTTTGGCGAACATCGGCCGGCCATTCACCTTGACAGCGAGGTTCTCCCCCACCTCCACGGTGCGAAGGCCGATTTGCTTAGAGAGCGTCTGGCCATCGGCCTTTACGCTGGCGGGATAGAGGGGCTGATCGCCCATCCCCGCGGGCCACCAGAGCCGGGGTTTGCAGACGGTAAAGCGCTGGGAGACGGTGTTGACGCCCTTCGAAAGCGTGACCTTCCGGTGTTTGGTTTGCGGGCCGAAGGAGAAGCTTACATCGGCCTTTCCGCCCTTCGGGGAGGTGATTTCCGCGACGAGGGTTACGGTGACGCGGCCTTTCCGCGAATGGTCCTGCGTGCAGCGGAGGTAATCCAACCGGGCTACATTTACCGGAATCAGGTCCACCGGGCCGGCGAATCCCGTGTACAGGCACTCCGGCCCCCAGTCCCAGCCGCCCTGGTAGATGGACTTCCGGATCAGGTTCAGATGGGGTACGAAACCCACGCCGCTCATGGGCACGGGATGGTCCAGTTCGGCATTTTTCTTTTCGGAGATGGCAACGGCATCATGAAAAACGCCCTCCAGCGCGTTGTCTCCCGCATGGAGGAAGGGTTTCACATCCCATTCCCAGCGGCGGAAACGGTTGCTGGTGGAACCCACGTACTGCCCGTTCAGGCGGATGTCGCAGAAGGTATCCACGTCTTCCGCCCGCAGGTACACTGCCTTCGCCTCCAGCATCTCCGGCGACACCTGCAAGGTTTTGCCGAGGCTGATATCCTGTGCCGCCGCAGGCAGCACAAGGAGACTCAGGGCCAGGATGATGGAAGAGAGGCGTTTCATACTATGCTATTCTCCCCAGTCTGCAGGGTTTATGGGCCAGTCGTCCGTACGGAAGGGACCGGCGGGTATGCCGAAGTTGTTGTAAAGGCCGCCGACGGTCCAGTTGCGCCAGCAGTAGCGGACGGCGACGGGTTCGGCCACGTCATCGCTCCAGACGACCACCATGCGCTTGTTCTTGGAATCCCGCATGGCCCTGGCGTCCACGAAACGGTGGTCCGGCCCGGCGATTTCGAAGCCGGGGATATCGGCCCCCATCGGGGAGAGTCCTCCGCTGCCCACGGTCATTTCAATGAAAGCCTTTCCCTCGCGGAACTCCGCGCCCTTGTATTTGGGAGCGACGGCTTCGATGGTATCCATCCCATAATCCTTCTGGAGGGCCAGCCAGGCCAGGCGCTGCCCCACTTCCTGCTTGCGGCAGGGATGGATGGTGCCGTGTTCGCCGATGTCCACGGTGGTCACATACCCGGCATGCTCCATGCCTTCCACGGACTTCTGCTGCGCTTCGCAGAAATAGCCGCTGCGGGTCTTGCGGTCATTGCCGTAGGGATAAGGGGCAATCTGGACGCAGTAGAAAGAGGCGTCCGGCACCTGGAAATCCTCCCGCATCATCTTTACGTAGGAACGCTGGAGGTTCACGTATTCATCGGCCCGGCCACGGTTCGTTTCCCCCTGATACCAGATGATTCCCTTGAAAGTGAAGGGAATGAGCGGCGCCACCTGCCCGTTGTAGAGCAGGCACGGATCCTTGGACGCACTGTTGATGGGATGCACGCCGTCCAGATGCCCAAGGTCTATGTGGGGATACTCCTTCTCGAAGACCTCCCGCTTGATCCAGGTCTCGATGCTGCTGCCGCCCCAGGAACTCACGATAATGCCCACGGGGATGTCCAGTGCATTCTGGAGGGCGTCGGCAAAGAAATAGGCGGTGGCGCTGGTTTTGGCAACGACATCCGGCGTGTTCTTGTTCCAGGCGCCCGCGCAGCTGTCCTGCACGCTCAGGCAGGAACGCCTTTCGATGTTGCAGATGCGGATGGGACGGGAGGCCTTAGCACTGACGATATACTTGGTGCCGTCTTTCGCGGGCTGCGAGGCGTAGCCCTTCATGGGCATCTCCATATTGGACTGGCCGGATGCAAACCAGACTTCGCCGATCATTACATCGTGGAGAACGGTCTTGTCGCCGTCGGAGATGGTTATCTCATACGGGCCGCCCGCAGCGGGAGTCTGAACGTAAACCAGCCACTTTCCGGTCTGGGAATCCGCCACCGTACGGACGGTTTTGCGGTCCCAGGAAGTCTTGACGGACACTTTTTTACCCGGTTCCGCCTTGCCGAAAATGGCCGCGGACGTCTGCTGCTGAAGGACCATGTTGTCGCCCATAACCGGCGGCAGGATGACTTTCGCCTGCATGCCCACGGCGAAAAGCATCATGAGTACTGTCAGAAAGAATTGTTTCATATTCCTACAAAAAGTTTCATATTCCTACAAAAATAAGAAATCTTTCCCGCAAAAAAAATGCTGCCGGGAGAGAATCTCGGCTGCTTTTCAGTAAAAATGCGGAAGCTTAGTCCGCGGAGGGACAGGCCTGGAGGATGGGGAGGATGACTCCTTCCATGATGGTGTAGCCGTCCTTGTTGGGGTGGGTGCCGTCGGAGGAAAGGGCCGATGGCAGGCCGCCGCCGGCGTCCGTCAGGGCGGAGTGATAATCCGCGTAGGCGTAGCCTTTTTCATCCGCGAGGGCCTTGATGAGCTTGTTGAGCTCCACGATGGTGACCTCCGGATGGGAAACGGAAGAGGACCAGGTGAAACCCTTGCTGGGTGTGACGGAGGTCAGCACCACGCGGATGCCCTTGGCCGATGCCTCCGCCGCCATGGCGGCAATGTTGTCGCGGATTTCCTCGTTGGACACGTATCGGCCGTCGTTCTGCGCAATGTCGTTGGTCCCGCCGGAAATCACCGCCTGACGGGGATGCTTGTCAATCACAGAAGCCTTGAAAAGCCGTTTCAGGTAGTCCGTGGTCTTCCCGGAATAGCCCATGCCCAGATAGTTATGGTCACGGAAGAAATCCGGATGCCCCCTGTCCTCCCGAATCCAATTGGCCGTAATGGAATCCCCGATGAAGACGGCTTCGTACTTGAAGCCGTCTTCATCCGGGGTATCCCCTTTGCCGCAGGCACAAAAGAGTGTGATGCAGCAAAGGAGAGAGAACAGTT
This sequence comes from Bacteroidales bacterium, assembly GCA_016281315.1. Classification (GTDB taxonomy): domain Bacteria; phylum Bacteroidota; class Bacteroidia; order Bacteroidales; family UBA932; genus Cryptobacteroides. The sequence continues at coordinate 7,129 of JAEEIJ010000035.1, read as the reverse complement.
TATTCAGCTGCGGGAGCAGCATACTCCACATTCATTGCTACTTCCACACCCTCGTCGGCGCCAATGGCATAGGTCTCCACGTTTTCGCTGCTGATGGCAACGGCGGGGACATCCTTCTTGGCGAAGGTACCGGAAACCGGAATCTTATTGTCCGCATCGCCGAACCTTAAGGTGCCACTGGGGGTAGCGATGTAGCCGACAACGGTGCCTACCCGGGAAATAGTGGTAGAGGAAACCGAGCCGCTGAAAGAACAAGGCTTTCCGTCTCTAGCCGTTAGGCAACTCCAACTCTGATTGGCAGAGGTTCTGCACCAGCCGCCAATAAGACCACCAACCGTAAAGTATTTATCATCCACGCCATCAATGTCTTCGGCTATAATCGTTGCAGCACAAGAACTGGACTTAATGGAATAACTTTCCGGATTATCTTGAACGACGCCTACCAGGCCGCCCACATACCCCTGGGTCCCGCTGTAAGTAATTGTGCAGCTGTCGTAAACAGTATTGCCAATCTGCTTTCCACTGAAACCAAAGATACCGCCGACAGCCACAACGCCATTACTGTTCACCGTAATATTCCCCCTCTGTTTGCAATAATAGCCAAAGATGTCTGCCTCCCCTTCCGAAGCATCTGCTGCGTCATAATCCTGCCAGCCACATATGCCACCGACCGAACTCCTGTTACGGTTCCCGTTATATTTTCCGTCATAAACAACGTCAATATTCCCGTTGTTGGAGCAGGATTCAAAACTGATAGCCCAGAGTCCCAAACCGGCCATACCACCCACTTCGATACAGAAGTTCCGCAGTTTGATACTGGCACGGTCGCTAGTGGTCGCAGTAACATTAACTGGAGCAAAGTTCTTGCAGTTCTTCATATTACCGCGAGCCCGTCCCAGGATACCTCCGGCAGCCATATAGCCGCTGTTGTCGACACTCGCCAGAGCGTCAATCTTCGTGTGGCTGACGGTAATGGCTCCGGCCGCTTCATTTTCGCATTCCTTGAAGGTGCAGAAGTATGCGGAACCATAATCGTATCCGCCACCGAGAATTCCGCCGACATTGATACCGCCGCCACCGTTATTCGGGTTATATCCAGACAAGGATGTCCTTGGATCACCATAATCGGCCGTCAGCGAAACAGGGCCGCGGTTAATGCAGCCTTCAAACACGGCGGACTCCGCAAAGCCCACCAGACCACCAAGTCCCACAGCCTGATGTTTGTGGCCGGGCGCCTCAATCTTTACCGCACCGCTGTTGGAGCAGTTTTTAAAACTGCCGCCGTCGGATTTGCCCACAAGGCCGCCGATAATGAGTTCACTATTAACATCGGCACTGGCCGTGTACGTAACATTGGCTTTGTTCTTGACATTCTCATAAGTGCCATGGCCATCTTCTCCAACCAGTGTACCGAAGATATTGCATCCAACCGTAAAGACGCAGGATTCGTCAATCACAAGGTCGGTGATTCTGCCGTTGTTCACAGCAAAGAGGGGAACGCTGGACTGGAGGTTCTTAATGGCGAATCCCTGCCCTTGCAGTTCACCGAAGAAACCGGGAGCGCTGGTGATTGTTTTGCCGGTCATATCGATATCGGCCGTCAGGGCTGCCACATCCGTGGTTTCCCCGGAGATACTGCCTAGCCAGGCAATGAGTTGATCCGCATTGGCAATGATGGTAGACGGCGCCGCCGTGGTAGAAATGGTGGTCACGTCGGAATAAGACATGGAGTATCCCTCCGCAATGACACCTACGCGTACGTCGTAGGCCACCCCGCTTTCCAGACTGGTTATTTTATAGGAGGTCTCGTCTCCTGTATAACCCACCGTATATTCGCTTGCGAGAGCCAATTTATACTCTACCTGGTAGGAAGCGGCACCTTCCACGGCCTGCCATTCCACATTCAGGAAGCCAATTCCGGGAGTGACCGCAATCACCGGCTTGGAAAGGTACTTGGCCACTTCCACGGAAACCACGTTGGAATAGGGGCTCTCCACCTCACCGCAGGTAGCTTTCACACGGAACTCATAGGTATTTCCGAAGTCGAATCCGGTTACCAGGAAGGGTCCGTAAGTGGGCGACCCTGCCAGGGCGAATTCCGCATCTGAAGCCTTCTTGTATTCCACTTTATAACCGGTAGCATTGGTCACCGGATTCCAGGAAACCGAGACAGCATCACCGCTCATTTCGGCGGAAATCACAGGAGCATTCAGAACCACCTTTTCGGGTTCCGGCTTCTTGCAGGAGAAAACAAACGCACCAATCAGCGCAAGAGCTGAAAAGGCAAAGATGATTTTCTTCATAATGTTTTTATTTTAAAGTATTTAGTCTATATAATGCTTCCAAAAAGTAATAATCCGCATACGGGAGCGGCACGTCTATTTCCGAACCGCCGGGAAGGTTCCCCACGCTGTGTTTGAGCAGGAATCCGCAGTTGGTCCCGACCTGAGCCAGGTATTCGGCCGAAGCCAGGGCCCGAACTTGTATTTCGGCCATCCGCCGGCAGGCTTTCGCCAGTTCCCTGTCCCGGGTGATGGTGCTCAGTTCCACGAAAGCCGAGCTCATAATGGCGCCGGCCGATGCATCGCGGAACGTACCCGGAATCTCCGGGTCACTGAAGTCCCAATAGGGTATCCCATTATGGGGCAACCTACCCAAAAGCATGTGGGCCACTTTTTCGGCCTGTCCCAGGAATTCCGGTCTGCCGGTCTCCCTATACATCATCGTATATCCGTATAGCGCCCACGCCTGGCCCCGCGCCCATACGCTGTCATCGGAGTAGCCCTGCACGGTGGCCCGGCGGAGCACCTCCCCGGTGCGCGGGTTGTAGTCCAGCAGGTGCCAGCAGGTGGCATCCGGACGGAAATGGTTGGAGAGCGTCGTTTCAGCATGCGCAATGGCAATATTCTGCAGGAAATCCCGGTGGAACAGCTTGGAGGCATACTCCAGCAGTTCCAGGTTCATCATATTGTCTATGATTACCGGGTATTCGCCCTTTTCCCCGGGCTGCCAGCTGAGCGTAGCGCCCACCGTGGGGTTGAAACGGCCGGACAAGGCATTGGCCGCATCGGAAATCAGCGGCAGGTACTGCTCATCCCCGGTAATGCGATAGGCATTTCCGTAGCTGCAGTTCACCTGGAAACCGATGTCGTGGCTTAGGGGATAATCCAGCACATCCGAAAGCTTGGCCGTCTCTTTCCGGGCCAGTTCCAGCACTTCCAAATCTCCACTAAGTTTGTAAAGCATCCAGAGGGAGCCGGAGAAAAAGCCGCTGGTCCAGGAGCCTACGGTCCCATCCTTGACACAGCCGTCAGGCTGAATAGAACGGGGCGTGGCATCCTCGTTCAAACGGGCCGACAGCTGCGCGAACTGCGCTTTAGCCGTCTCCACCACCCTTTCCGTCATTTTAGGAAGCGACTCGTTAGGGAGGGGAAGCAATTTAATCCGGTACGTTCCCTTCAACTTCAGCTGAGTAGCCGTCAGTTTGATCCGGTAAAGGCTCTTCCCGAAGCGGTCGCTGAATCCCAGTCCCTCCATGGATTTTTCTTCCACGGAAGCCTGGAACTGGGAAGGGTCGTAGTGCATCACCACGCCCGAAAGCAGCTCAATCCGGCCTTCTTCCTTCAACACGGGTTCTCCGTACACCAGGAATTGAAGGACAGTAGGGGCCGATGTTTCCTTCAAGGAGAACCTCTCCTTGATGACAAGCCCGCCGCCGCGCTTGAGCCGATAAGAAATCTTCCAGGATTTCACTTCCGCCGAATCCGGATAAGCCCCTGCAATGTCGGTGGAATAGCTCCGGAAGAAACGGCTGGCCCGGCTGCCGGAAGAAGTGTACTGCTCTCCGAAAGGCTGCTCGCAGCCGTTCACCACGGGCAGGTTGTGCCAGCCACTCTGGACAAACCAATTTTTGACGTAACGATACGGGCCGAAGGTATATTTCTCATAATAGCCTATGCCTGCATCCACCAGCACGGGCCTGGCATCATAGAAATAGATGCAGGTACCGACGTCGTTGTGATTATGACGCTCGCCGTTGTTGCCGCCCTTGGCCGCCAGAAATCCTTTCCCGGCACGGGCAAAGCAGATGTCCGTCTGGGGATAGTATACAAACGGGGTGTGCTTAATCTCAGGAGCCTGGAGCGCCTTTATTTCGCGCGTGGCACGGACACCTTCCAAACTCTGATAGAACAGCGCCCAGTCCACGTCCACGGGATCATTCCCGTAGTGGTGGAAACTACTTACGGCATAGTCTTTCATCAACTGGTTGCCGATGGCGCGCGCATAGCGGTAAATCCAGTAGGAGATGGGCCTTCGGGACGGGGTTCCATCGGCAAAATTCACTTGCCAGCAGTCGCCTATATCGGCATTGACGATGAATTCACCCAGCTTTCTCAGGAAAGGATGGTCCCAAAGGGTTACCGCCCCGCCGGTAATACGTTGCAGATGCTCCAGATAAGCGAGGAAATGACCTACGGACTTGTACCAGTATGTTGTACCTTCATCGCAGGCGCCGTCCTCCGGCAGGGAATCCAGCCACAGGTCAACCGAACGAATGGACCGCTCTACCACATTGGCCAGGATTTCCCGGTCGTTTTCCAGCAGCATATAGCACAGCAGGACGTTCTGATTGCACCAGGGGTTCCAATTGTTCAGTTTCTTTCCCGGCCACGGCACGAAGCCCATCCACATGAAGTCGTCCCGCTGTAGGAAGGGATCCAGCGTACGCCTGTAAATCTCCGCACGAAGCTTGCTCTTCAAATCCGGTCCCAGCGCATCCCCCAGATAATAGTGAATCCAGGAGAGCAGTTGGGAGAAATTCCCGGAATAGAGTTCGATAATCTGGTCATTGGGATCAGGAACCGGGCTCAGGCTTTTCTGATATTTCTTGAGGTGGGTGACCACCGCCCAGGACTTGGTCCGACAGCACCAGGATACGCCTTTTACGATGTCCGGGATAAACCGGCCCTTCCCTTCCGCCAGTTCGGCGATGAAGAGATAGCTCAGGGCATCCCGGTTGGCTTCCAATTTGTCTTCGCTGGCGTGACGGTCGTCGAAGCGGTCGTAGGCCAGATAGTCATCGTCAGTGATTTCCAGCCACTGATAGCCCAGACAGGCCTCCCCCTTCTTGATGAGCGGCTCCCGATATTCGCCCAGGAATCCCTCCCAGCCCTGCCTGTCGGCATAGGCCGGATAGGGCACCCATCCCTGGTTCATCACCAGGGACGGGGCTATTTCGACGTTCTGCGAGGCTTGCTGCAGGAGGCCTGCAAAGAGCAGCCACGCCGTTAAGAGCGATGCCAGCATCAGATTTCTTCGGGATCTTCAGTCAACAGTATCTCCGTCATATGATTGGAATCAAAGGAAGCGCATAATACACTTCGATGAATCACTTCAATGACGCCGGTGGCAGGTGATTCGTATGTTTTCATGTCCATCGGATTAAATAATCTCAAAATCTTCAATGGTAAAGATTTCCGTGTTATCGACGCTGTCAAAGGACCCACAGACCACGGCGACCGGGTCCAGGGCCAATATCTCACAGCTGGGTTCTACATATTGTTTCATAGCCCTGGCGTTTTAGGAGATATGGGAGATGACGGGATAGTGGTCGGACAGGAAGGTCTCCCCATTGGTGGTATATCCGCCGTAACTGCGCACGGCGTTGGTGAGGGTAACATAAGAATCCACCGTGATGGATTTGCTTACCCAGATATGATCCACCTTGTTGCGTGCTTTGCCGCTGTCCCCGAAAGCATTATAGGTGTAAAGGTTTTGATTATCCGTGCTTACAATCGAGGCTGCGGAATACCGGGTGTTATTCATCCACGTTTTGATGCTATCCCAGCAAGCATTCCCGATAACACAATTGAAGTCTCCCATCAGAATGACAGGATAATTGTTGGTATTGAGAGCAGCTATTCGGCTTTCCAAAAGCGCGGTGCTTTTTACCCATCCGTCATTGCTGTCGTTCATCGGGAAATGGGTGGTCAGGTAAAAGAAATACCTGCCTGTCGCTTTTTCCCGAACCGTGGCGTAGAGGACGGTCCTTTCATAGCCGTCCCAGCTGTTCCCTTCAGAAGAATAGCTGTCGCGCAGCCAGAAGTGACCGAAGTCGCTCATTTCCACCGTGCTGGTCTTGTAAAGAATAGCGTTGGTTTTGTCACTGTAGCGGTAGCCGGTGTAAGAACCGAGATTATCTGTCAGGTAATCCCACGGTTGCTTTCCACCTATCTTCACGAGATCAAACACGTCCACATCCTTGACTTCCTGCAGGCCGATGATGTCGGGACTCTCGCCGTTAATCATGGACACGATGGGGCTCTTGCGATCGCTCCAGTTGCTTCCTTCACGGATGTTGAAGCTCATCAGGGTGAGGTTGGCGGGGGCAGGCGTGGGGCTTTCTACATAGATGGTCACCGTGCCGGCCCTGGAACCGATAGCGTAATCCTCAACATTACCGGCGTGAATTGTCAACGGCTCGCTCATTGCGGTATCATAATCAACGCCCCAGCGATAGAGGGTACCGGTTACCAGAATCGGAGTCTCTGAAGTGCCGAACACCTTTTCATTATCGCCGCCAATCTGACCTATGACCATACCCACCTTCATCGAAGAGGTAGAAACGATGTTGCCGGTATAGTGACAACGCTGTGAATCACTGGAATAAGGGATAAGGCTCGGATAGCTTCCTGTTGCGCCGGTAGCAAAGTAGCCGATAAGGCCGCCGACGGATACTACGGTGCGGTCCGTATTCCATATATTCTCAGCAGTAATGTCAGCCTCGCAATAGGAAGTACGGATGTACTGATACTGAGAACTTCCGTCCGCAAAACCAAGCAGGCCTCCTACAAAGCCCTTCTTGCATCGTACGTTGATTGGAGCTGTATTGTAAACTCTGCTTCCACGCATAGATCCCGAAGATCCGGTGATGCCGCCTACGGCAATATGGCTGTTTCCGGTAACCGTAATGGGGCCTCGGTTGGAGCTGAAAGTAACTTTTGCATTGGAGAGGCCGTAACCTTGTTTTCCGATAATACCTCCGACAGCGGACATATTTCTTTGCGTCTTTTCCCACGATCCGTCATAGTTGACGTTAATGGCCCCCCTGTTGGAGCAGGAGTTAATG
>JAEEIJ010000008.1 GCA_016281315.1 Bacteroidales bacterium | reverse complement strand
CCCGGGGTGGAATCCCTGAGGGCTTCCGCCCTGGCTATTGCGCCCTTCATGCCCTCTGCCCCCGGTGTGAGCACCAGAGTGGCCCCGAGGGCCTTGAGAAGGCTGCGGCGCTCCTGGCTCATCGTCTCCGGCATGGTGAGGACCACCTTATAGCCTTTGGACGTGCCAACCCAGGCGAGGCCCACGCCGGTGTTGCCGCTGGTGGGCTCTATGATGGTGGCCCCGGGCTTGAGGATGCCGCGCTGCTCCGCGTCTTCTATCATGGCAAGGGCGATACGGTCCTTAACCGAGCCGCCCGGATTGAAATATTCTAGCTTCAGAAGCAGCGTTGCTTTCTGGCCTTCGTAGCCGGAAACCTCCAGCAGGGGAGTGCGGCCTATGAGCTGTGTGAGCGAATTGTAAATCATGGTTTATTCACGGACGAAAGGCTTGAGGCCCTTGGCGGCATCGGCAGCGGTGATGCGCTTGCCGCCGTTGTCCAGGTCGATGAGGATATAGCGGTCGTGGCCCATTCCCAGCTCCTTCATGTAGGAGAGCTGTCGAAGGCCGTGGCGGGATTCGATGCGCTCCACAAGGTCGTGGTGCTCATCGGCAGTCATGGCATAGACGATGTCCACGCAGGCCTGGTCCACGGCAAGGATGTCGGTGGAGGAGAGGATTCCCACGTTGGGAGTTACCACCGGGGCGGCCATTACGCCCTCGCAGTCGCAGGAAACCGACATGTTGCGCATGACGTTCACGTACGTGACGTGGGGGCCGAAATAGTCTATGGTTGCCTTGGTGCTCTCCGTCATCCTTTCCATGAATTCCTCCTCCGCGATGTCCCACTGGTTGGGCTGCCCGGGGGTGGTGTGGATCCAGGCCTTGCCGATGCGGCCATCGGCACACCCGATTCCGATATTCTTGTTGGAGCCGCCGAATCCGCCCTGGGTGTGGCCTTTGAAGTGGGTGAGCGCAACCATTGAATCGTAATTCGTAAGGTGGCTGCCAACCGCCATCCGGCTGAACCATTTGCCGCCTTTCACCGGAAGGGTAAGGGTATCTTCCTCGTCAAGGATGTCCACCGGGCAGAACGTCCATCCGTTTACCTGCAGGGTTTGCCGATGCTGATCCGTCGTGTAGCGGTCTCCCTGGTAATAGGTGTTGGTCTCGATGATGCTGGCTTCCGGCAGGTCCTTTTTTAGGAGCGCTTCCACCCACTCGTGCGGGATAATGTTGGGACCGTTCTTTTCCCCGGTGTGCAGTTTCACGCCCACCTTGCCTGTTATTTCGCCGTTCACCTTTTCGTATGCGGCAATCAGCCCTTCGGCCGACAGGTTGCGGGTGAAGTACACCACGGCCTCTTCGCCTTCGCGCTGGTCGTAGGGAACGTATTTGTTGCCGTCATTTACGCTGGAATTGTTTGTTGTGCCGCAGGAGAAGGTGGTCAGTAGTGCGGCAAGAAGAAATATGCTGGGAAGTCTTTTCATAAGTGTGTTTGTTCTTTAAGCTTCGCAATATACGAATTTTTGGCGAAAGTAGTTCCTTTGGGGGGGACCTTCCGCACCCGTCCCTATCCCCTCTGTCCAGATATCCATCCCGAACCCCCTGGAAGGTCGATTTCGTGGATATCCGGCACGCAAACCGCCCAAAACCCGCCAAACCCCGTCCGGATATCCACCCGCAGCGCCCTAGAAGCCCAATTTCATGGATATCCGGCACCCAAACCGCCAGAACCCCGCCTCCTCCCTGCCAGATATCCATCCCGAACCCTCTGGAAGCCCGTTTTCGTGGATATCCGGCACCCAAACCGCCAGAAACCCGCAAGCCCTCAGCCAGATATCCACGTAGAACTCCCTGCAAGGCCTTTTTCGTGGATATCCGGCACCCCGGACCGCCAGAACCCCGCCGCCTCCCTGCCAGATATCCATCCCGAACCCCCTAGAAGGCCGATTCCGTGGATATCCGGCACCCAAACCGCCCAAAACCCGCAAAACCCCGTCCGGATATCCACCCGCAGCGCCCTAGAATCCCAATTTCATGGATATCCGGCACCCGATCCTCCGGAAAGCGGCTCACACGAAATGTCGGGGCCGCCCGCATGCATCGCGCAGAATTTATCGGCCGGAATTATGCGTTATTACGCGAAAAACAGTATATTCGCGACATCGGATAAAACAATTGAATATGAAGGCGTTGTTTCTTAGTTTGCTGCTTGTTGCAATACCTGCCTCTATGAGGGCGAAGGCACCGCAGATTTACGGTCCGCAGGGAAAGATATCCTGCAAGGTGAGCCTTCCCGCCCGCTTCAACCCCGAAACGGACAGCTGCCCCATGGTAATCCTCATGCACGGGATTTTCTCCAGCAAGGACTACAATCCCATGCCGGCAATAGCCAAGGGCCTTGCGAAGGCCGGCATCGGCTCCATCCGCTTCGACTTCAACGGTCACGGAAAGAGCCAGGGCCGCATGCAGGACATGACGGTGGAAAAGGAGATTGCCGATGCGATGGCGGTGTACAGCTATGTGAAGGGGCTGCCGTATGTGAGCTCGGTAAGCTTCCTGGGGCATTCCCAGGGCGGGGTAGTGGCCTCCATGACAGCCGGAAGGCTGGCCGAGCGGGGGGAGGGACCGGAGCGGATGGTGCTCATCGCCCCCGGGTCTGTTATCAAGGAGGCCTGCCAGGGTGGCAAGTTCTTCAATGCCCGCTTCGACCCGGCAGACCCGCCGGAGTTCGTGCGCTGCTGGGGCTTCATGAAACTTGGGCGGCAGTACCTGCTGGAAACCCAGAAGCTGGATATCTACGGAACGGCATCGGCCTATAAAGGGCCTGTGCGTATACTCCACGGCACCAAAGACACTATAGTACCCATGTGGTGCAGCGAGCGCTATCTGGAAACTTACGGCTCCGGCGCCGAACTCATTGTTGTGGAGGGCGAAAACCACACCATCAACCGACGCCGCTCTGAAGTGGTGCGCCTGGTGGTGGAATTTATCGGCCGGAACAATACGTAGTTAAGCGAAAATCTGTATATTTGCATAAAACCTGGCAGTCAAACCACAATAAGCTATTAGTCATGAAAAAAGTACTTCTTTT
>JAEEIJ010000034.1 GCA_016281315.1 Bacteroidales bacterium | reverse complement strand
TTTGAGTTCATCGGCCTCCCTGTGGGTAAAGAAGGACGGCGCGAGGGCGTCCATAATCTGAGCGATTTGCGGAGCATAGGCCTTCAGCTCGCCGATGATGGTTCCCACGTTCCATACGAAGATGCCGGCGTTCCAGAAGTAATGTCCGTCATTGAGGTAGCCGATGGCCGTGTCCAGGTCCGGCTTCTCGCGGAACTCGCTCACCTTGGTGATCTGCCCGTGCAGGGCCTCCGCGGCGTGGATGTAGCCGTAGCCGGTCTCCGGACGGGTGGGGGTGATGCCTACGGTGACGATGGCGTCCCTTTCCGCAGTGAATTCCAGCGCCTTGCCGATAACGGCCACGAAGTCTTCCGTGTTCATCACGATGGCATCGGCCGGGGTGACGACGATGTTCGCCTCGGGGTCTTTCTTCTGAACCTTCCAGGAGGCATAGGCAATGCAGGGGGCCGTATTGCGGCCCTCGGGCTCGGCGAGAATCTGGTCTGCGGGCACTTTGGGCAGCTGCTGCCGGACCAGGTCCACGTAAGGCGCTCCGGTGACCACCCAGATGTTCTCCGGTTTGGCGAGGGGCGCAAAGCGGTCCGCCGTGAGCTGCAGCAGGCTGCGGCCTACGCCCAGCACATCGATAAACTGTTTCGGGACTTCCGGCGTGGAGAGCGGCCAGAGCCTGCTCCCGATGCCGCCGGCCATTATCACTACGTGTGTGTTCATAGACGCAAAGATATAAAAAAAGCCCGATGCTTCAAACACCGGGCTCTTGCAATAGTGTACTTCTTATTCTTCCGCGCGATACTCGAGGATATCGCCGGGCTGGCAGTCCAGGGCCTGGCAAATGGCGTCCATCGTGCTTAGGCGGATGGCCTTTGCCTTGCCGCACTTGAGGATGGAAAGATTGGCGGGGGTGATGCCGACTTTCTCCGCCAGCTCGCCGGAGGACATTTTCCGGCGGGCCAGCATAACATCAATATTGGTGATGATCGGCATAAGCGCTTACTTTTCGGCCTCGGGCTGAGGCTGTTCATCGGCCTTGGGCGTACCCTTCAGGTAGGAAGGCAGTTCCATACCGGCCATCTTGAAGAGGTCCTCAAGCGGGGGAACGCTCTTCATCATCCCTGAGATGAAGTTGGACGTGGCGGTCTTGCCGTTCTCGCCGCTACCGGTGTCCCACACGGTGACCTTGTCGATGTTGATGCCCTTGACGGCCTCCACCTGGGTCTTCACCAGATCGGGCAGTTTGTCGGCGATCATCATCAGGACGGCCTTCTGGGCGTCGCCTTCCGCGGCGGAGACCATGCTCTTGAAACCGTCGGCCTGCTTGGTGAGGATTTCCAGCACGCCACGGGCCTGGGCGTCCATCTTGGCGAAGATGGCGTCGGCCTCACCCTTCGCCTTGCGGCGGATCTGCTCGGCTTCAGCCTCGGCCTCTATGATCTTCTTCTGCTTGTCGATCTCCGCAGCCACCACGATGTTGGCCTTCTGGGTGGCCTGTTCGCGTTCGGCGCGGGCCAGTTCGGCGTCGCGCTCGCTCTGGTAGGCTTCCTCGAGGGCTTTTGCGGCCTGGACCTTTTCCGCGGCCACGGCCAGACGGTCTGCCTCGGCGGTCTTCTGACGGCGCAGGGCGTCGGAGTTCGCGATTTCGATCTTGGCGTTGTTTTCACCCTTCACGGCGTCGGCATCGGCCGCGGCAACGTTCACGCGGGTGTCTTTGTCGGCCATCGCCTTACCGGTTTCACCGTAACGGTTCTGCTCGGCCACGCTCTTCTTGGCGTCGTTGATGGCCTTTGCGGCGGCTTCCTTACCGAGGGCCTCGATATAGCCGCTCTCGTCGCGGATATCGGTGACGTTCACGTTGATGAGCTTCAGGCCGATCTTGCGGAGTTCCGCCTCCACGTTGGCCGAGACGCTCGCGAGGAACTTATCGCGGTCGGAGTTGATTTCTTCGATGTCCATTGTGGCGATCACCAGACGCAGCTGGCCGAAGAGGATATCCGTGGCGATGCTCTGGATGCTGTCCGTCGAGAGGCCCAGAAGGCGCTCGGCGGCGTTGGTCATCACCTCGGGTTCGGTGGAGATACCCACGGTGAAGCGGCAGGGAACGTCCACGCGGATGTTCTGCTTGGACAGGGCGTTCTGCAGGTTGCATTCGATGGAGATGGGCTTGAGGTCCAGGTAGGCGTAATCCTGGAAGACGGGCCAGATGAAGGCGGCGCCGCCGTGGATACATTTGGCCGATGACTTCCGGCTGGTCTTACCGTAGATCACCAGAACTTTGTCCGAGGGGCAGCGGCGATAGCGCTTGAGGATGGCGGCCAGGGTGACGAACACCACGGCCACGAGGATGAGGATAAGAACGATCTGTGGCATAATTTAAATGGTATATGAGTTGGTTTCTTCTACAAGGAGGGTGCTGGCATTCACTACGTCGACCACCCGGATGGGCGTGCCGGACTTGAGGGCGCTGTCGCTTTCCGTAACGGCATCGTACTCACGCACGGCGCCATTGATGGAGATCTGGACCTTTCCTTCGCCCGCCCGCGCGGCCGGGATGGTAAGGTAGACGGTGCCTTCGCAGCCTTTGGCCGATTTGTTCACGTCGATGTTCCCGCTCTGCTGCATACTCGCGAGCCATTTGAACAGGTACATCACGGCGACAACGAGCGCGATGCCGACAATGACGGACACCAGGATGAGCAGCGGCACGGAGGCGATGCTGTTCTGCAGCAGGATGGCGCTCCAGCCGAAGCCCAGGATGAAGTTCACGAAATTGCGGAAGGTGTAGAGGTTGGAGCCGCCGTCGATGTTGGACAGGTCGCTTCCGTCCCCTGACAGGTCCACATCCGTGTCGAAGGAGGAATCCGCATCCGCACCCACGAAAGTGAGGATGCTTTGGATGATGAAAATGAGCGAGGCCGAAAGGGTGACGGCCCACAGGATTCTCATTACCGGGCTGAGTTCAGCCCACCAGATTGCTATCATAGTGCGTCAGAATTAGGTTTCTACCGCAAAGATAATAATTATTTATTGAATTGCAATAAATTTTTCAGAAATTTTAACAAATTTGTCCTTGACTGCAAAAATGCCTATCTTTGTAAGGTATGTTGAAGGTTCTCAAAGCGTCGGCCGGTTCCGGCAAGACATACGCACTGGCAAGGGAATACATCCGTCTGCTCATCGCGAGCGATAAGGCGGACGCGTACCGTCACGTCCTGGCCGTCACCTTTACGAACAAGGCTACGGACGAGATGAAGCGGCGCATCCTCCAGGAACTGAGTATCCTTGCGGCGGATCCGCAGCGATCCCCTTACCGGGAGTATCTCCAGAAGGAACTGGGCCTGCCGCAGGGCGCCATCCAGGCCCGGGCCGCCCGGCAGCTGGGCGCCATCCTGAACGACTATTCGTCCTTCGCCGTTTCCACCATCGACCGTTTTTTCCAGCAGACCCTCCGCGCCTTTTCCCGCGAGATCGGCCAGTTCACCACCTATCAGGTGCAGCTGGACCGGGACGCGCTGGTGACGGAAAGCGTGGACCGCGTGCTGGACGGCCTCACGGAAGGGGACCGGGGCCTTCTGGACTGGCTGCAGGACAGTGTACAGGAGCAATTGGAACAGAAAGGCTACTTCTCCCTGGAAAACTCCCTGACGAAGATGGCCGGCGGGCTGCGGGACCTTCCGGAAGGGAAAGACCTTCCGCGGGAGTCCATAAAAGGCATCCGGGACACCTGCAAGGCGGTGCGGGATGCGTTCGAAGCGCGCGTGGGTGCTGCTGCAGCGGTCTGCCTGAAAGTACTGGAAGAGCGCGGCGTCGATCCTGCGGAGAGCAACCGCGGGTGGATGAAAAACCTGCTGGATTACGTGCAGCCGCAAGGCATCGTGGGCCGTCCGAAAGACGGTCTTGTGAACAAGGCGCCGGACAAAGACCAGTGGTTCGCCAAAAAGAACGCACATCTCCTGGATCAGCTGGGCGATGCCCTGGATGCCCCGCTCAAAGCGTTCCTGGACTGTTTTGACAAGCCCTTCAAAGAATACAATACGGCTCTCATCATTTTGAACCAGCTTTATAGTTTGGGGGTTGCCGCGGAGCTCAGGGAGGCTTTCGTGGCCGTCCAGAAGGAGAACAATCTCCTGTCGCTGGACGACAGCAACTCCATCCTCAAAGGCATCATCGACGGCACGGATGCGCCCTTCATCTATGAGAAGCTGGGCGTACGCTTCGACGATTTCCTGCTGGATGAGTTTCAGGATACCTCCCAGGTTCAGTGGGACAACTTCCGTCCGCTGCTGGAAAACGCCGTCGCTTCCGGGAGCGATTCCCTGGTGGTGGGCGACGTCAAGCAGAGTATTTACCGCTGGCGGGGGAGTGACTGGAAACTGCTCAGCGAGCGGGTGGGCGCCACTTTCTCTCAGCTCCAAGAGGAAGTCCTGGACGGCAACTGGCGCACCTGCCGGGCCATCGTGGACTTCAACAACCGCTTTTTCGCGGCCGCCGCGGAATCCTTAGACCGCTTACTGGAGACGGACGCCATCGGCCGCATCTATAAGGATGTCGCGCAGAAAGTCTGTTTCAAGGATGCTTCGGAGGGGTCCGTGGAGGTCTGTTTTACCCAGGACCAGCTGGCGGAGATCGTCCGGACGGTTCACTCGCTCCGGGAAACGGGAGCGAAGTATGCCGATATAGCCGTGCTGGTGCGCCTGAACAGGGACGGGTCGGACATCGCCACGGAACTGCTGAAGAATGACATTCCGGTTGTCTCGGACGACTCCCTCTTCGTGAAGGCGTCCGTCACCGTGCGCCGCCTGGTCTCCCAGCTCTCGCTGGTGGACGCCAGGCCGGAGGAGGACGGCACCGCCGTGGCCGGTTATCTGGCCCGGGAGCTGAACGTG
>JAEEIJ010000033.1 GCA_016281315.1 Bacteroidales bacterium | reverse complement strand
CTTAACCCAACACCTCACAGCACGAGCTGACGACAGCCATGCAGCACCTGTGCAGGCTCGGTATTGCTACCGTCGTCCCCCTTTCAGGGTCCTACCACCTGCATGTCAAGTCCAGGTAAGGTTCTTCGCGTTGCATCGAATTAAGCCACATGCTCCACCGCTTGTGCGGGTCCCCGTCAATTCCTTTGAGTTTTAACCTTGCGGCCGTACTCCCCAGGCGGCGCACTTATCGCGTTGGCTTCGGCGCGCGGAGGGACAATTCCCCGCACACCAAGTGCGCACCGTTTAGGGTCAGGACTACCAGGGTATCTAATCCTGTTTGCTCCCCTGACTTTAGAGCCTCAGCGTCAGTATCCGTCCAGAAGGCTGCCTTCGCCATCGGTGTTCTTCTTGATATCTACGCATTTCACCGCTACACCAAGAATTCCGCCTTCCTCTCCGGTACTCCAGCCCGGCAGTTTCGAATGCCGTTCCGCCCTTGAGTGGCGGGATTTCACATTCGACACACCAGGCCGCCTACGCTCCCTTTACGCCCAGTAAATCCGAACAACGCTCGAGACCTCTGTATTACCGCGGCTGCTGGCACAGAGTTAGCCGTCTCTTATTCTTGAGGTACTATCACCGCGCAAGGCTGTTCGCCTCGCACTCGTTTATCCCTCACAAAAGGAGTTTACAATCCGAAGACCTCCGTCCTCCACGCGACGTCGCACCGTCAGGCTTCCGCCCATTGCGAATGATTCTCGACTGCAGCCTCCCGTAGGAGTCTGGGCAGTATCTCAGTCCCAGTGTGGCTGACCATCCTCTCAGACCAGCTAGCCGTCATCGCCTTGGTGGGCCGTTACCCCGCCAACAAGCTGATAGCGCACGGACCCGGCTCCAAGCGGCAGGCCTTGCGGTCCCCGCCTTTAGCTCCGCCGGGATGCCCCGGCTCGCCACATTCGGCATTATCCCCCCTTTCGGGAGGCTATGCCCATCTTGGAGATGGATTGTCCATGTTGTACTCACCCTTCCGCCGCTTTCCTCCGGAAGTCCTCGTCCGAAAACTTGAACTCCCAGATTCTCGCTCGACTTGCATGCCTAATCCACGCCGCCAGCGTTCGTTCTGAGCCAGGATCAAACTCTCCATAATGAAATGGAACGGGCTCTCCGCCGCCTTCCGGCGGCTTCGGCCCAAGTGATCCTTCTAGCCGGCTCCAACCTCTCGGCCTTCGCCGGGTCAAAGAAATGACCTTTGACTGAACACAAGCTGTTTGTACTTACCTTGCCGCTCCTGTCTCGAAGCGGCATTGCATGAACGTCTTTCTGCTTTCAGAGATCTTCCGGCCCGGACCGGGCCGCGTCCGTCCCTACCCCGATGCCTCGCACCCTCGTAGCGGCGAACGGGGTCGAATTATACGCAGGCAAAACCCCATGTCAACACTTTTCCAAAAATTTTTTTCATCCCCATTTTTTCCCGTTTTCCCGAACATTTTCCCCATTTTCATCCCCCCTCCCCTCCCCCGGCGCAAAAATTTTTTCACCCCGACGCCCCCTTTTCCGCCCCTCTCCCCCTCCCCTTCCGCCCAAGAGCAATTCCAGTCTTGTCGAAAATATCGAAAATTTCAAAAAAATCGATAATATCGACCATCCTTGCACACTTCCCCCGCCAACCGTTCGCTCTGCCCCGCTCCCCCCGATATTTCCCGCATTTTCTAGAAAATCTCGAACATTTTCACCAATAGTGCAGCCATTCCCGGGAGGGCCGCGCTTCGTCGCGGCCGCGCGCAAGGCACGCCTATGGTTCGTCCTTCTCACGCCCTCCGGCCCCGGCCCGGACGAAGCCGAGCCCTCCCCTTGCCGCTACGCCATTTCTTGATTCGCCCTAGCCCCTCTGGAAACCCTAGAAATTCCTCGAAAAATCCCAAACCACTTCACCCCACACAGTCCTCCCCATCTCACCCCTCCAGCTCCCAGACCCAATACTCCTTCTTCGCCTCCTCCGGCGCCCCCTTCCGATAACCATGCCGCTCCTCAAGCTCCGCCCGCGTCATCTTCCGCGCACTCCCCCGCCTGATGCGGAACACGCTCGGCTTCTCCCGATGCCCCTGCGCCCCGGAAACGAGGAAAAGCATCGACTTGGCCTTGGCGGAAGCCTCGTCTGCAATGCCGATTTCCGCCGCCTTGTCCAACGGCATGTTGTAGAGCCGATTCTTTTGAATCCATTCCAGTTGCCCGGAGTGGTATGTACCATAGACAACGTCTTTTGCCAGATATTCCGTCTCGTTCGTGGCGACAACCGCTGTCGTGCCGCGCGTGGGGAACGCCGAGTCAAGATGCCCATGCGCATCCTTTTTGCCGAGAATCTCGTCCATCCGGCGTTTCAGCTTGTCAAGATGCCCCGGCAGGAGCGGAATCGCGCCGATGTTCTCCCGCGCGATCGACTCGTCGTATTCCTTGCAAAGATGCGGCTCCGGCCGTCCGGGGTATAGCACATACGCCCCGATGACCTCGTGTCTGACCTCGGCCTTTTGCAGGCGGTAGAGAATGGCGTCGCGGTACCGATGCATGTCGTCGATGGCCGCACGTGGCGAGGCGTCAATCTCCTCGCCGTTGTGGCCCTTTGTCCAGATGCGATATTTCGCGTCGAACAGATAGGTGAATGTCGATTCGCCCTCCACGATGGACAGCACGATGTCGGGACGCTGCGGGTTGAGGCCGGCCATCGTCCCGCCGTCCTCGCACTCCTTCGCAAGGTATGTCTTCTGGTAGGATAGCAGACAGGTCCGGTCTCCGTCGGCAAATGTGACGTCGATCTTGCAGAGCTGGCCGTCCCCGCCATATTCGTCAGTCAGTTCCGGCGCGTTCAGGACATCCTCCGGCGACGTGCCCTCCCAGCTCTGGCCCGTTGGTTCGCCGAACCGCTCCGCCAGCATGTCCCGCATCTTGAGGAAGCACCAGAACTCGTACAGCGTGCTGATGGGGCGGTACCCCACGTTGAGGTCGTCGCCACCCGGCCGCAGCGCCGATTTCAGCTTGAGCCAGGCCGTCAGGATCTGCGCATACCCGGCGCTCTTCTGAAGCACGAGGCTCTGCTGGCGGAATCCCTCGAACGCCGACACGCCCCGGAAGAACGGATGGTGCGCCAGCCGTTCCAGATGCCGGGCGCGGTCACCGATGCCGTCCTTCCACGTCTGCGATACCGTCGTCATGTCTTTCAGCCTGTCGCCGAAATCCACCAGCCGCCGCCTGAGTTCCTTCAGGGTGTGCAGCACGAACCGGTTCTCGGGCGTGTCGCTCTCCGCGACCAGCCGTTCCGTCCGGAAGAACTCATGCGCCCGCCTGTCGTCGTCCAGCCGGTTGTAGCGGTTGGCCAGTTGTGGGGACCACCGTTTCACGCGGTCCACCCGCCTCCAGTCCGCCGTCGCCTCGTAGCGGCGGTGCGGATTGCCGACAATCCGGCGACAGGCGCTCTCGTAGTAGTCGAACACCTCCACGAGGATGTCGTACCAACTCCTGTCATCGGGTTCGCCCCCGCGGTCGAGCGCTGCCCCCCAGAACGTCTTGCTCAGGAACGCCCGCACGATGTTCGGCTTTTCCTTCTCGATGGTTTCGACAATCTCGGAGTAGTCGCGCGCGACGTTCATCTTGACGGACACGACCATGAACTCCAGCCGGATGGTCCGCTCCTCTCCGTTGTCGAACGCGATACGCAGGTCGAGCCGGAACAGTCCGGGCTCGTTGATGAAGTCGAGCGCGCCGACCAGGACGCCCTCGTCGAAGGAGAAGGCGTCCGCCACGCTCGCCATGCGATGCTCCACGCGCACGTCGCGGACCCGGCGACCGTCAACGGGCTTGAAGTCGCCCCGGAAGAAGTAGCGCGTCTCGAAGAAGACCGGAAGGCGCTTCACCTTTTCGCCGCCTTCCGCATACGGGAGGTCCTCCGATGCGGCCCCGCCCGCGAAGTTGAACATACAGTCCGCATTGGCGGAATACTCCGTGAGGACCTTCGACTCGTCCCCCGGGTAATCCTCCAGGATTCGTCGCCGATAGGCCTCCTGCTTGTCGCCTATGTCCGCCCTCGCCTTGAGGACGAGCCCGACCGACGGCACTACCGCGCGAAATACTTCTGCCACGTTCTGCGCCATCCGCCCTCAGGTCTTGAAGATTTCCAGATATCTTCTGAAATCGTATATGACGTTTCTCTTCGCATCTGTCGCCGGCACCAGGAGACCATCTTTCTCTAATTTTTTCACCATTCGATTGGCCGCCAGATAGCTACATCCAATCGATTCGGAAACTTGGTTGATCGTCATTCTCGGGAAACTGTAAAGACGTTTAAAAAGCTTTTGCATCAATGCTGTATTTGCACATGATTGGGAATATTCGTTCATTTCGTCCCGCAAGGCAAAAATACGCTTGAACTTGTCGCACCCTATCTGGGCGGTCTCCTTGATGGCCTCCAAGAAGAACAGCACCCATCCAATCAGATCGTTATCCGTGCGAACTTTTGCCAATGCATCATAATACATGTCGCGATTGTGTTCGAAATATGCGGAAATATACAATGAAGGGCTGGAGAGTTCGTGGTTGCACATAAGGTAGAACGGAATGAGCAAGCGCCCGACACGCCCGCTGCCATCCAAGAACGGGTGAATCGATTCAAATTGATAATGGCTGATCGCACATCGGACCAGATGGGACGCCTTGATATCCTCATTGTGCCAGAATTTCTCCAAATCGCCCAACAAATCCGGAACGAACTCCGGCGCCGGAGGAATGAACCTTGCCGTCGAAATGGAGTGCCCGCCGATCCAATTCTGGCTTGTGCGGATTTCGCCGGGAGACTTATGTTCTCCCCGCACTCCGCTCAGCAACCGCCTGTGGGCCTCGCGCAAAAGACGCATCGACAAGGGCAATGTCTTCAACGCGTCAATGGACGAAGCCATTGCATCCACGTAGTTGTTGACTTCGCGCCAGTCATTGCGACGTTCTTCTTCAATGGAGGTCTCGGGCAGAATGGCCTCTTCCATTTCTGTTTGCGTTCCCTCGATCCGGCTTGAGGCACTCGCTTCACGCACGATGTGCATTCGAATGAAAAGATCGATATCCGGCACAAATTGAGAGCATGCGTCCAACGATGCAAGAGCCTTAGCGGCCTTTTCCAACGAACAAGTTAAATCCTGCGCCTCCCACGTCCATTCATGGTTGATCAATGAAGGAACAAAACAAGAGTACTTGTAGCATTTTATGCTCTTCCCGGCAATAAAATCTTCTATTTTCATTCTCATTCACCCCTTTCTCATGTTTATCTCGTTATTATCCTCTCATGATAATAACGGGGATGTTATTATCAAAAATGGCATGTTTTTGATAATAGCGAACCCCTCCCCTTTACGGCCAGAAGGTGAGATATTCGTCGCCGCGGGCGAGAATGTCGTCCATCATTCTGACGCTCAGACCGCCCTCGGGCAGTTTGCCCTTGAGTCCCGGCGTCTCCTTGCCATCTTTCTTGCCTCCCTCAAAGATCGCCTTCACCGCGGAACGCTCCCCGTGGATGCGCGGCAGCAGCTTCATCAGCACCACCTGGTCGAGCGCCTCGGAAGCCAGCTTCTTCTTGTCTTCCTCCGCAGCCGACGTGAGATTGACGCCCTTCAGCTTCGCCCATGCCGCCTCGTAGAGCGCGTATTCGTTGGCGAACCGGTACGCCACCATGAACGCCGTGTTCGCCAGCGGCTCGTTGATGCCGTCCAGCAGTCCGCTCTCGATCGCCCCCACCTCGCCCCGCACGTCCCCGTCCAGGAAGAACCCGATCCCCGCCTCGTCCAGCAGCTCCTCCTCCGACGCCTTCTTGCTCGCCGCCATGCTCCCGAACTTCACCTCGTTCATCAGCAGCGTCATCGCCCGGTCCAGCACCTTCCGCGAGAACTGGCACGTCGTCTCGTCCATGTTCACCGTCCCCACCACGAACAAGTTCTTCGGAATCGTCAGACCGTGCGCCGCGATCCATTCCGCCGCCTCGGTCGAAGCCGCCCCCTTCATCACTTGGCCGAGGATGTCCCAATCTGCCTTTGGCCGCCCGTTTTCGTCGGTCTCCCCGGCCCCGTCCACCTCCACGATCGGATCCGTCACCCAGACGCCCCCCTTCCGCTCCATGCTCTCGATCGCGCTCAGGTATTCCGCGAAATACTGCTCCACCGGCGCCAGGTTCATCTCGTCCAGGCACACGAAAAACGGCGTCTCGGGATACGCGTGCGCCTTGCACACGAACTCCACGAACGGCGTGTTCACGAAATGCCGCCCCCCCATCTCCGAATAATACCCCAGCAAATCCGTCGAATCGTGCCAGTTCGGCTTCACCTGCACCATGCAGAAATTCCCCGGCGCCGTCTTCCCCTCCCCCTCCTTCGCCAGCCGCTCGTTGTTGCACGTCATGTAGGCCAGACGCCTCACCAGCTGGCTCTTCCCCGTCCCCGAATGACCCGCCAGAATCGCGAACGGCTTCGTCCGCAGCGCCGCCGCCAGCCGCTTCAGCATCCCGTCACCCGCAAACGCGTCTTCGAGCTTCCTCGTCCCGTGCCGCAGCGTCTCGCCCGACTTCACCGGCTTCAATGCACTCTTCATCGCTTCCTCCTGCACCGCTTCCTGATTCTCCTTCACCCACCACAAAAACTCGTTGACCGTCCGGTAGTCCGCCGCGCTCCCGTCGTCCGACGCCTTCCCGATCCCCAGCTCCCCCATCCGCTCCACGATCCGCCGCTGCTTCCACTTGCAATCCTCGTAGCTCTCCATCGTCAACACCTTCGGAACCGCCCCCTTGTGCAGCCCCAGGAACGCCAGCGTCTCGAACGTCGGCTCCGTCCACGCCGCGAACTCCCCCGGATGCAGCTCCGACAGGAAATACAGCACCGTCTTCGCCCCCATCCCCGACACCACCACCCCGCCCGCCTTCAGCCGGTTCCCCTCGTCCAGATACCACGACACCGCCTTCGGCGACTCCTTCTGCTCCCGCAGGAACCCCAGCACCGCCCGCTGCTCCGCCTCCCCGTGCCCGCTGAACTTCGTGTTCGCCACCTGCCACGAAATCCCGTATTTCCGGATGTACGCCCCGTAATCGAACCCCGCCTCCCCCACCAATCCCTCGTTCACTTTCGCGAACTCGCCCCTCACCCCATGCGTCCACTCGTCATATGACCCCCATCCCGTTGGCCCCGAAGCCCCCCGCTCCCGAGCATACAGCTTCAACGCGACAGTCAGACGGTCTCCACAACCGACAGATTCATCAGATTTACCGGAATGAACCACTGTCACCAAACCCAACGCCATCTGGGCCAACTTGAAAAGCGTGGACCGATAGCCATATTCAAAACGGTCAATGTCCGATTTCCCCACCAATTCGTCACGCAATTCCTCGGGTGATGCGCCAGGATTCCTCTCCAACCCGCCAATCCACTCGTCAAGCAACTTTTTGGAAAGCGTCCGAAGGCTGTGGTTCCCGCGCGACAAGGCATCCACTTGGAAGCACAGACTGTCCTCGGCAATGATGGCCAGCGTCCCGTCAGCCGTCTTGTCACCCACTCGAAGCTCTCGTCGCACGGAATGATTTTCCTCTCAAAAACTCGCCGGTAGCCATCCATTCCCCATAAGTCAATTATGTTTCACTGCCATGCTTTGAATATCCTGCAACATCTGGGATGATGGTGTTCCACCGTGCTCCGCGACGGATGCGACGGGTTGCAAACAACCGGGCCAACGCCCCCCAGCGTTGGGGCGCGGGGCCGTTTGCCCGGCTGTTCACAACCCTTCCCGGCGGCGACCCCGCAAGGTGCCTTCCCGCGCGGCGCAAGTCTCTTCCATTCCGCTTGGCATGGCGCAAAGCGGTTCCTGCGGCCATGGCGGCCGTGCCCCGTGTTGGCCGGAAGATCAGCGCTCGGCCATTTCCCTCTTCACGCGGGCGGCTACGGCGTCCATGCGGACGAACAGCTTTCTCATGACGGCGACCATCGCCACTTTGAACGGCTTGCCCGCCTCCTTGGACAAGCGCTCGTGGATGCGCCGGAGTTCGGGATTGAAGCGCATCCCGGTCAGGGCAGCCATGTAGAGCGCCGTGCGGACGCCTTTCCGCCCCCCGCCGGTTTTGCGCAACCCGTGCCACAGCCCGCTTTCACGCGGATGCGGCGCCAGGCCCGCCAGCGAGGCGGCATGCCGGCGCCCGAGCGTCCCGAGTTCGGGGACGAGCGCCACGACCAGCCTCGCCGTCACTTCCCCGACGCCCTGGATGTCCTGCAACCCTTCCGAGAGGGCCTTCAGTTCGGCGTCGCTTGCGACGAGGTCGCCAATCTCCTTGTCGAGGCGGGCGATGCGCACGTCGAGCGAGCGGATCTCCCGCCGGAGAACCTCCCGGCAAGTCCCGTCCCTGGCGCACTCCAGGCGTTGGACGCATCTGGCCCGTTGCCGCACCAGGAACTCCCTTGTGCCCGTCTGCTCCCGGAGGGCCAACCGTTCCTTCGAAGGTCGCGGCGTGGGTTCCGGACGCGTCTGCTCGGCGTAGCGGCGTATCACGGCCGCGTCGATGGGGTCCGTTTTCGCGGCAATGCCGCAGGCCTTGGCGTAGTGTCGGACCTTGGCGGGATCCAGCATGCAAACCTCCTGCCCGAGACCGCCGAGGACCCTCCAGGCATCCTCGGCGCACGGGCCGGTGTGTTCCATGCAGAAGCGGAGGACGCATCCCCCGGGACAACGCTTCGACAGGTCCCGGACAAGTCGTCCGATGCCCTGCCGCGTGTTGTCGGCGGTGCCCTCGAAGCACGCTCCCGCGTTGACCGCGAGAGTGGCCTTGGACACGTCGAGCCCGACCCAGACGGGGCAGGCGCCATCTTGGCTGTGCTGTTCGCGTTTCGTTGTGCTCTTCCTTATTCTCTGGCTTGTGATGTGTTCATTCATGGCCGTTCCAATCATGCGAGCTAACCGGAAACGCCGCTGGCGGCACACTTACGGACGGACTCGCCTTGCCGGACGGTCCCGGGGTTCATCGCCGCCGGCGGCACCCGGCAGGGCGTAGCTACTGCCCTGCCGGGGTCTTGCCACACCCGTGGAAGACGCCCGCCACCTTACACCATCCAAACGAATAGGGG
>JAEEIJ010000007.1 GCA_016281315.1 Bacteroidales bacterium | reverse complement strand
GATGCATACGGAACACGTTGGGCATGTGATCCCCCGCGCCCCTCTTATGCAGCTACCGAGAAGTGGTGGAAGGACAACGGGAAGAAGCGTAGCGAGGTTATTTGGGACTTCTTCTCTTATCGGAACACCTCCCACAACACGCTGACGGTAAACGGGAAAAAGCACAAGATTAGTGGCAAGGCACACCTGGTGAAGTGTATGGATTCTCCTGACTATCAGGGCGCGAGCATAGATATGGGAGAGATCTTTGCAGAAGATCTTTCACATGCGGAAAGAACCGTAGCAATCGTTAATGGCAGCAGACTCGAAGTAGTCGATGTGCTGGAAACGGGGGCTGCTCCAGCGCACATTCGATGGAACTGGGTCACACCGGCAGCAGTCACCTTGTGTCCGGACGGCATTATCCTTTCCAAGGAGGGGGTCGAAATGAAACTCTCATCTGCCGATACCAGCATACCTCTCCACTGGAGAATATGGCCTTTGAACAAAGACACTATAGGACTCGATCCGGAAGATTTTCTTCCTTGCGCGAAGGGCTTAAGCATCGTAGGCTTTGAATGTGATATCCCCGCCGCGACAAAGGTTACGTTGAAGACAGTATGTGGGAAATTACAGCCTTAATAACCGTGGACCGCAACCCTTACGCCGGCTGGAAACGCTAAACCAGTTTGCCGAAAGCCTGCTGGAAGATTTGGGCTTTCTTTTCTTTTGACATCAGATTGAATCCATTGTCCACGATTTCCTTGTAAAGGGGCTTGTTGTGGGTGATGACAATCTTTCGTCTGTCGCCACGGATGGTGGCCCAGAGGTGGAGGTTCCCTTTGGCGGTCATTTCAAACTGAATATCACAGAGTTCTGTTTCTCCAATCATGGTAGAGACCGCCTCTTTTTTGATTTATTTTCCCCTTCCGAGTTCATTCAGGGTATTTGAAATCATTTCGGTATAGTAACCGTTGATGCCGTTGGCCTTGGCATAGTCCTCAAACTTCAAGGAGACGTTCCGGATATCGCTGATGATGGTTTCAGGCGCCTTGATGTCGTTCTGGACGGCAAACAGGATGAGGTCGTTTTCAGTAATGCCCGTATACTTTCCCCGAAGCGACATGCAGTGTGTTCTTTCGGGAAAAATGGCATTTTCCGCAATAATGAACGTGATGTCATATGCGGGACTTAAATGCCATTTGGAATGCTCGTCCATCAGGAAGGAGAAGTTCTTTTTGTGGTCATCCGTGTTGTTCATCAGGAAATTGAAGGCCGTCTGTCTGAAAAGGTTCGTCATTTCGGCGGGCGGAATGCCGATGGCCCTGCAAGTCCTGAAGAGGTCCTCATAACTGTTGGCATCCGGATTGATGGCGGCGAGCGTTTGCGTGACAATCTTTCGGCCGTTTTTCCGGTCGAATCTTTCTGTCAGAAAATGGTTGATGCCGTCAATGGCCATCAGCTGGGACTCCATCATGGGAATCTTTGCTTCGATGGCCATATCATAGTAGGTCTTCTCTATCTCGCTGAACGTATATCTTGGTTCATTGAATTTGATGATACAATGCTTCCAGTCCTTGTCTGTGGAGGTTTTCCCGGAATGAATTGTCCCGTCCGGCGCGATGGATATGATAGCCTTCTTCCGGCTTCCGCCGGCAGATGTCCCCAGAGCGGCTATGTTGTTGATGGTGGCATCATCCTCCCTGACGGATTTGCGGGACAACTCCTCTTCTATGATGAGGGATTCCTTATAGAGTTCGGCAATGTCTATTTCCTTGTCCTTGTAAAAGCCGGGGTCCATCATGGGGGCGAACTCAAACGCTCCCATGGCACGGTTCCCTATGAACGACAACTTCGAAATGGGTGTCTTTTCGGGCTCGGGAATCCCGTTGTCGTTGAACCACTTTTCAAAGATTAGGTTGCCCCAGGTGTCCGGCAGGGAATCGGCCAGAAAGGGAGGCAGTCCCTGATAGATTCTGTCCGAAGGGTCCGTACCTCTCATGGACGGGCCGTATATGGCCTGCCTGGTGGAGTTGTCTCCCTTCGGGTGCGTTATCGGGCACAGGTCATATGCCTGGTTAAAGTATGCGGGAGAGAAGAAAAAGTAAGACTGCTTTTTCCCCTGATTCCACGTCAAGGTTCCTATTTCTTCTCCCCAAAGGAGCACCCGTATGGAGTTTCTTATGTTTTTAATCTTTGCCATGTCTTATTCTCTGTCTTGCCTTGATGGCGTAGGGCGATTCGGGTTGAAGGGGAATCAGATTGTCGGCGTTGTCGATGATTCCCAAATATCTCATCAATGTGAGTACGGTGGCCATGGTAACGTTGGGGGCGTTTCCGGCTTCCAGTCTCTGAATGGTGGGAAGGGAGACTCCGGTTCCCATCGACATTTCCCTCTGGGTTATCGCAAGGTTGAGGCGGTATTGCTTCAACCTTTGACCCATCAGGGAAATGATTTCCGTATTCGATAATTCTCTAAGCATGTGACAAAGATAAATATTTTATGTTTTATATGCAAATTCTCCATTTAATACATAATATATTTTACCATATCAATATTGTTCTGCCAACATCTGTCGAAACCGCGGGATTATCACTATCTTTGCAAGGATTAACGGATAATACAATGGCACTGGAAAACACAAGCGCAGAGCGCATTCAGGAACTGGTTGAAAAGCAGCGGGCGTTCTTTGCCACCGGCACCACAAGGGATGTCAAGTGGCGGAAGGAGCAGTTGAAGGCCTTCGATAAGGGGCTCAGGAAGTGGGAAAAGCCGCTGACGGACGCCCTCTGGCAGGACCTGCACAAGAGCTATGAGGAAGCCTTCATGACGGAACTCGGGCTGGTGTACGGGGAGATAGGGGAGGCCATCCGTAAGATAGGCCGATGGTCCCGTCGGCAGAAGAAACCCACGCCTCCCACCGTGATGCCATCGGCCAGCTACATCGTGCGCGAACCCCTGGGCTGCACGCTCATCGTGAGCCCGTGGAACTACCCCGTGCAGCTGCTGCTGAACCCGCTGGTGGGCTGCATCGCCGCCGGCTGCACCGCCATCCTGAAGCCTTCGCCGTACGTACCCACGGTGTCCAAGGTGCTGGAAGATTTCATTCGGGATACGTTCGCGGAGGAATATATCGCCGTGGTCCAGGGCAACCGCCTGGTGAACGGGGAACTCTTCCGGCACCGCTATGACCTGGTTTTCCTCACCGGAAGCCCGTCCCTCGGCCGCATCGCCATGGAGGCGCAGTCCAAATACCTCACGCCCATGGTACTGGAACTCGGCGGCAAGAGCCCGTGCATCGTGGACAGGGACGCGGACCTTAAGATTGCCGCCCGTCGCATCGCCTGGGGCAAGTGCCTCAACAGCGGACAGACCTGCATCGCGCCGGACTATCTTTTCCTGCACGAGGATATCAAAGATGCCTTCATTGAGGCATTCAAGGAGGCTTTGAAATACCTCTATCCGGACGGAACGGAACACTCCGACAAGTTTGTGCACATCGTCAAGGACAGCGCCTTCGACCGCCTGGAGGGTTATTTGAAGGACGGGAAAGTTGTCGCCGGCGGCCGCAGGGACAGGGAACGTCTCTGGATGGAGCCCACCCTGCTGGACGGCGTATCGCCCGACGCTCCCGTGATGCGGGAGGAAATCTTTGGCCCCATTTTCCCCATCCTTACTTTCAAGGACCGTGCAGAGGTGATTGATTTCGTGAACGCCCGCGAAAAGCCCCTCGCGTTCTACTATTTCGGATCCTCTGCGAACGGGTGGGATGTCATCGGCCGGACCACTTCCGGCGGCGCGTGCATCAACGACACCATCATGCACATCGCCAACAGCAAGATTCCTTTCGGCGGCGTGGGCAACTCCGGCATGGGCAGCTACCACAGCGAGCGCAGTTTCCTGGCCTTCAGCCATGAGCGCGCTGTAATATCTTCCCCCACCAACGTGGATCTCCCGTTCCGCTACATGCCCTACAAACTCTTCGGCATTATCAAAAAGATGCTGCTGCTGGGCGCAGAATAGCGCTACAGCAGCAGATCCTTCACCCCCAGTTTGGGAACGAAGTGGGCGCCGTCTTTGCGATAGTAGGAGAGTGAGTCGCCCTCGGAGGCGGGGATGAGGAACACGCGTTCCAGGGGTTTGCCGATGCCGATGACCGCGATGGGCGTCAGGGGAAGCGCCAGGGCTTCCTGCAACCGATCCGCCCGGAAGTTCAAAATGAATATGCCCCCCAGACCGTTCTCCACGGCCCGCAGCAGGATACTCTGCGCGGCAATGCCCAGGTCTATGTCCACCACCCGGCCCGAAGCCGCTGAGCACACCACAATGTAAGCGGCAGGCTCCTCTCCGGGATGCGGCAAATGCTCTTCCGGCAGGGCGCCTCCCAGGGTAACCAGGGGATGCGCCAGCGACGCGGCAGCGCCGGACACCAGCCTGAACCGCAGCGGCTGTGCATTCATGCCGGAGCCCACCCACGGGACTACTTCCAGCAGACGCAGCAGGTCGGCTTCCGTCACGGGATGCGAGGCGTCGTAGCCGCGGTAACTGCGGTTGCGCTTTAGAAGCGACTCCAGCGAGGGGTGCGTGCGCACCAGTTTGGGACGGCGCTCCGCCACCTCGCGGGCGCGATTTTCCAGGTAATTATCGGCCATAATGAGCGGCTAGCCACCAGATGGCCAGCAAGTGAAGCGGGTAGAACAGATAGAAGGCGTATTTCCACACGGGACCCTTCACGAAGCCCCGCTGTCCATTGTACATGTTGATGGGGATAAAGGCCATGCCGGCAATCCACTTGGTCCCCAGCACGCAGGAGCCGACAACCGCCTGCAGCAGTTTCTGCTCCCGAAGCGCATACAGCAGGAGGATGAAGCCGTAGCCGCTGCAGCCATAGTCGGCCCGCAGGAAGATGGATACGACAAAAAGGCCGATGAGCGATGCCGCCAGCGCCCCCTTGTTCTCGCGGAAACGTTCGATGGCGCAGAGGCCCAGATAGCCCAGCAGCAGCGTGAAGAATACGTTCTGCGTGGGGAACAGCCATCCGCCGTGCACCAGATTCCAGGGAATCTCCGACAGCAGTGCGAACACGCCCAGGTTGATTCCGTAGCGCCTGCGGTCCCGCGTGTGCAGGAATCCTTCCACGATGAGGAAACAGAACAGCGGGAAGGCTATCCTTCCCACCAGCCTCAGCAGCACGAAAGGCGTGACAGCCCGGTGGCCGATAGTAAACAGCACCGTCTGGAACTCCGGCCACGAGTGCCACCAGAAAGCGGCCAGGTGGTCCGCCAGCATACTGATGACCGCCAGCAGTTTCAGATGAGAGCCACTGAGAATCTTAACATTCATTTCAGGAGCAAAGATACATAAAAAGTAGCTACGAATGCCCAATTATACAAATCCTATAATAGAAATTCTATAATTGCGGCCGGCGGCGCTGAACGCTGCCCGAAAACGCCCTTTTGGGCAGGAATGGGGGCCAGATTCGCCGGAGAAAAACTGTGTGAGCACACAAAAATGATTGCAAATCAAAATATTATGCGTATCTTTGTAGTTGTGTGTACGCACACACCAAGCGCTAAACTAGGTGTAATCGGCAGAAAATCAGACAGATATGAGTAAAAAAGTGCAAACCCCCTCAAGCGTGGAAAAATACAGCTCCCCGCAGTGCGTATCGTACCATATCACGCCTGAATCTGCGGTGCTCACGGACAGTTATTCGGCCTCCCGCGAAGAGATTGGCGGGTTGGATGGTTTTGGCGGATGGGACCCGGATGGCCTCTTTATCCTTTAGAAGCAAGTAAAACAATAATATCATGAAAATTAAATCCAATCCCGTAAATGCTCGGGTGACTTATTTTCCTCCGGAATCTGAAGCATTGCGGCTTTCGGTGGAACAGCCAATCCTGGATGGCAGCCGAGAAATCATTAACACCCTTGACGCTGCCGGCGCTTGGGATCCTGAAGATTAATCATTAACAGCAGAGAATCATGAAAAAGTTCAGCCTTTATTTCATCATCGGCCTTGCCGCTACGGCGTTTATTGCATGCGACAGGGAAAAGGACGCCCTCACTCCGGATTCGAAGGACCAGGAGGAAGAAGTGGTGGTGGATAACAAAGTTCCCATGGTCTTCTCCGCCGTTATTGAAGAGACTAAGTCCAATATCAGCGGACAGTTCATTCTGTGGGAGAATACGGATAAGATTGCCATTTTTGACGGAGCTTCCCTCAATGAATTTACCGCCAGCAGTGTCTCGGCGGACGGGAAGAGCGCCAGTTTCTCCGGGAGCGCGGCTAGTGCTGCCACTTATTATGCTGTCGCACCCTATGCTGCAGCCACGAACCTGAGCACGGAGAACACCCGTATCAGCATCAAAATTCCCGGAACCCAGACCGTGAAGGAAGGCCGCTGTGTGGATCCTGCCGGACTGGTCTCCACGGCGGAAGCCAGTGGCACAGTTAATCTCTCCTTTAAGAATCAGTTCTCTCTGGTAAAAATTACGCTCACCCGTTCCGACGTTGCTTCAGTATATTTGACGGGCAACAATGATGAGAGTATCAGCGGTACCAACCACTATTATTACGACGGCGAGGGCGCGCCCAAAGTGGATCTTTCCAATGCGGGCGGGAAGAGTGTAACCCTCAACTACAAAAATGCCGAAGGAGATGAAGCCGCCTTCCCTGCAGGAGATTACTACATGACCATCTGGCCCACAACGTTCTCTGCCGGATATAAGGTTATCCTCACACTCTCCGACGGCAGCAAAACCCTGCTAAATACATCGGCGGCAAATATTTCCTTTGCCCGCAACGGCGGCCGCGACCTGAGTGAAATCGACAATAAGAGCACCTGGTGCCCGCCCACCATTATGACTGCCGCCCAGCTCAAGATGTGGCGCCG
>JAEEIJ010000032.1 GCA_016281315.1 Bacteroidales bacterium | reverse complement strand
CATCCATAGCCTTTGTATTTGTCGTGATTTACAAAGTTATGGATGCCTTTGCATTTTAAGGCTAAGATGTACATTTTACTTTACGAAAAAATGTCCATTTACCTTTGCCAAAAAATGTACAAGCAAAGTTACCTATTACATCAAGATGATAACCAGATTATCCGTTTCAAAAAACGGCCGATGCTAATGCACCGGCCGTTCAATGGATATTCAAAGGCGAGACACCTACCGCAGGTCCTCAGGCCTGGCGGGTTCGTAGGGGCCGTCTTTACATTCCAGGATTACCGTGCCGCTCTCCAGGACCTCCACCGTATGCCATTGGCCGATGGGGATGTTGAGGGCGACGCACTCCCCTTCCGGCTTGAGGTCGATGACCTCCGTCACCTCCCCCGCGGCGTTGTAAAACACCTCACGCAAATGCCCCCGGAGGCACACCACCGTCTCGGAAGATTGGGTGTGCCGATGTATCGGCAGCGGCGTCCCCGGCTCCAGCGCATTCAGCATCCGCTGGGACTTGTCTTCTGGAGAGTTGCGAAGGTCCAAGTTCATCCTTAGCCGCGGCGAAGCCTTGGCCTGGGCGGTGAGGTTATCGAGTAATTTCTGAGTGATTAGCATCTCTAAAACAAATCTTGGATTTCCTTGGCGACGGTCTTACTGAGCTTAATACCCTTAGCGATAGACGCCATCCCGGCAGCATCAATGACCCCGTCAAAAGGAATTACGGAATGGTCGGCCAAATACTGAGAAAACTCCTCAGTGGTGCACTCGTACACCTCGTTGCAGTTGACAAAGGTTAGTTCCGCATCAAACTTATTGACCTTGTCCTTCTTAAAACAGGGATAAGTTTCCAGGCTGACGCCCATCAACTCCGTTCTCCTGCGAACCGTCGCCATTTGAGTGGTGCAGGACGAGAAGATATACACTTTGTCGTGAATCTTGATGCAGACGTGCATATGTCCCTTTATGCCGATAGGACAAGTGTCGCGGAAGAAATAGATCTTTCCTTCCACGACACTTTGCGCTAAAAGTGCACCCGGCAAATCCATAACTTAGGCCGACTCCAGGTACAACTCTTTGGTCAGTTCAAGTAACTCCTTGGGCTCGCGAAACAGAGCGTCTTCTTTTTTCCGGTTCTCGAAAAATAGGCTCATATCAATCTGATACCCCTTCTTGAGATAAGGATTGACAAGTCTGGATTCATACTCTTTCCATTCCGGGAAGGTGTGGGAGAAATCGGAGAGTTCCGTCCAGGTCTTTTTGCCATAGGCCTCAATGACAAGATCCAGCGCCTCTTTATCCGACTCAGAGAACACATCCATCTTCGGCGCGGCAAGAGAGATAATGCTATAGCGTTTACTCTTTCTGATATATGCCACGCCATTCGTCCCGTCTGCAAGATTCGTCGGCTTCCCTTCCACCACATTCATCGCGTCCATCGGGACCGGTCCGTGCGGCAAAGCGTAATAAACATCCCCGCTGATCGTACGGCCATAATGCCGCAGATGATAACGGTCTGCAAGCCACAGAAGCTTGTAGGCCTTCATACAATTGACGGTGTGTCCCAATTGCGAACAGGCAATGTAATTAAGCGCCTGAACGATCTTACGCGTGTCTCGAACCATATCCTTTCCTCGCCCCATTGGGCGGGTTCTGCAAAGATAACGATTTTTTAGAAAAATTTACACGGAATGTGTATGATCTGCCTCCCCTAACTCTTCACACGTCCCGTCTTTCCATTCGACTATCACGCCGCCAGATTCAAGAGCCCCGATTGTATGTCACTGGCCGATGGGAATGCGACGGCAACGTTACCCATTAAATAAAACGGACGGCAGAATCGCATAATACGGGCCGATATCAATCGTATTCAAGGAATCCCGTCGCGGTAATCATCTCCTCGTGGAGCTCCTCGCCGGGCCGATAGAAATAGTACGGGAAACGCAATCGCATCCCGCATTCTTAGTGAGTTTCACTTAAAGCAATTAGGCAAACCTCATCTCAATCACACCCCAGTCCACAATTCCCCACAAGGCCTTCAGGTGGTCTGCGCGGCGGTTCTGGTAGTCCAGATAGTAGGCGTGCTCCCAGACATCGAAGGTGAGGATGGGCTTAAGGCCGTGGGCCACGGGGTTATCGGCACCGGGACACTGAATGATGGAGAGGGTGCCGTCCGGAGCGGCAGCGAGCCAGACCCAGCCGGAGCCGAAGAGGGAGATGCCCTTGGCGACGAACTCATCCTGGAAGGCGGCAAAGGAGCCCCACTGCTTCTCAATCTGAGCGGCCAACGCGCCGGTCGGGGCCGATGATGAAGGCTTGGCAGCAAACTGCCCGAAATAAAGGTCGTGGTTCAGAATCTGACCGGCATTGTTGAAGACGGCACCGGAGGACTTGCGAATAATCTCCTCCAGGGACTCCCCCTCCAAGCCGCTTCCGGGGAGCAGCTTGTTCAGATTGTCCACATAGGCCTTCAGATGCTTTCCATAATGGAACGACAACGTCTGAGCGCTGATCACAGGCTCCAGCGCATCCTGTGCGTAAGGTAAGGGTTTCAGTTCAAACATACAATTGTTATAAAAACCCAGAAATCGCTGCATCTAGCTTGGTTCGTATCAGCCGGGCTGAATCTCCGCGATCTCCGGGCAGGTTAAAACTTCCTCCAAACCATTTTATTCACCACACCAGTGTAGGACTGAATGATCCGCACCACCTTGGTGGAGACGTTCTCGTCCACGTAGTCGGGCACGGGGATGCCGGGGTTGCCGTCGCGGATGAGCTCCACGGCCACATCGACGCTCTGCAGCAGGCCCTTGGTGTCGATGCCGCTCAGAACGAAGCACCCCTTGTCCAGCGCTTCCGGACGCTCGGTGGAGGTGCGGATGCACACGGCCGGGAAGGGATGGCCGATGCTGGTGAAGAAGCTGCTCTCCTCGGGCAGGGTGCCGGAGTCGGACACCACGCAGAAGGCGTTCATCTGGAGGCAATT
>JAEEIJ010000031.1 GCA_016281315.1 Bacteroidales bacterium | reverse complement strand
AGTTTGGCGCCATAGGAGAAGGTGAAGAAGATGCCGGCATCCCATCCTTTCCAGGTGAAACTGTTGCTGAAACCGCCGGTGAATTTCGGATTCGGCGATCCGACGAACTGGCTGTCGTCGGCCGACGTGATGTCGCCGTCAGGACCGTTGCCCTTTGGCCCGTTAACATCTTCGTAGATGCAGTCGCCGGCCCGGACGCCGTAATTGTCATACAGATAGGTCGGAACCTCTTCGTCGCTTTGGTAGATTCCGTTCATCTTGATCAGGTAAAAAGCGCCGACTTCTTCGCCGACCTTCAAGGCATGATAATCATCGGTGCGGAGAATCTCGTCATCCCCGATCAGGGAAGTCAGTTCGTTGCGGACGAAGGAGATGTTGAAATCGCCCTTCCAGTGGAAGTCCCGTTTGCCGAGATTGCCGCCGATGGCCAGCTCAATACCCTTGTTGCGCATGGAACCGATGTTACAGGTATAATTGGTAAACCCGGTCGTTGCTGATACCGGCTTGCTGTAAAGCAGGTTGCGGGTGTCCTTCAGGAAGGCGTCGGCCGTGATGGTGAGGGCACCGGAGAAGAAGGACAGGTCCGTTCCAAAGTCATACTGGTCAGCCTTCTCCCATTCGAGATCGGGGTTTCCCTGGGTCATGACAGCCAGACCGTTCTGGTTCAAATAGTTGTAGCCGCCGTTGGCCAGGGATTGGTAGGCGTAGGTACCGATGCCTCCCTGGTTGCCCGTCGCACCGTAGCTGGCGCGGATTTTAGCATTCGTTCCGTTCCATGTCCAGAAAGGCTCTTCAGACAGGTTCCATCCCAGCGAAACCGACGGGAAAAAACCGTAGCGGTGTTCGGGAGCGAATTTCGATGAACCGTCATAACGGGCGTTCACTGTAAGCAAATAGCGGTTTTTCCAGTTTAAGGTGTATCGCATCATGAAGGATTGCAAACCCCAGGTCGAAAGGCCGCTGGTCACCTCCGGAAATTCTGCGGCGACGGAATTGACGTCAAAGGATTTGGAGGGGAAGCCCTGGCCTTTCTGCTTGGCCGTCGAGGTGTTATCCAACTGGAAGGAATGGCCCAACATGGCATCGAAAGCCAAACCGCCGAAATCGTGATGGAAATCGAGGATGTTGTCGATGACGATGGAGGTAAAATCCTTTCTGGAATCGGTCAGCACACCTACGGAGTTGCCGTACATGTGGTCGGATGAAAAATAGACATGGTCTTCTGCCGCCATGAAATCACCGCCGAAACTGGTTTTGAAATGTAGATTCGGCGTGAAGTTGAACTTGGCATAGGCCGATCCGTAGGTCCGGTAGGTCTTGTTGTAAACCTTCTGCTCATTGATGGCCTGGAGCAGATTATAATGCAGCAGTTCCGCGTTGATGATGGTGTAGGAACCGTCTGGCTTGAAAGGTGTGTCCCAGGGGCGGTGCTCAAGACCGTGGGTCAGCATCGAAGTACCGATGGAACCGTCCGGGACGCGGTTGGCATTCGTGTAATTGAAACTCAGATTGGCACCTACGGAGAGCCAGGGCTTGACGTCGCTGTTGACATTGGCTTTCACCGAGTACTTTTCATACAGGCTGCCGATTCCGACTCCTTCGTTCTGTTTGGCACTCGCGGAAATATAATAATTGCCCGTATCAGAACCGCCGGAAACGGCGACGGACGCGTTCCAGCTCTGGGCTACGCGAAAAACCATGTCGATCCAGTCAAACTGCGGCTTGCCGGGATAGGGATTCTCCAGCCGGGCAACGGCGCTGCCGGTTTGCAGATTGTAGTTGTCAATCGCTTCGTTCTGGACCTCGAGATACAGATCGGCATCGGCGACTTTCAGCTTGGACAGGTTGGGCAGCCAGCTTAATCCGTAGGATGCGTCGGCGCTCAGTTTCGGTGCGCCTTTCGCTCCTTTCTTGGTGGTGATGATGATGACGCCGTTCGTGCCCCGGGAGCCGTAGATGGCGGCTGAGGCTGCATCTTTCAGGACCTGGACGGATTCGATGTCGGCCGGATTGATATCAGACAGGCCCGAAAGGGATTCTCCGCCGTAGGCTCCGGCATCTCCAGATGTGTTACTCATCGGAACGCCGTCAATCACATACAGCGGCTCGTTTCCTGCCGTCAGGGAGCCGATACCGCGGATACTTACGCGGGTCTTGCCGCCCGGGGTTCCGGAAGCTGCCGTTACGTTAACGCCGGGGATGCGGCCCTGAAGCATGGCATCCGGACTCAGCACCTGCCGTTCTCCTTCTTCGGAGGGCTTGTAGGTGGAGATGGCGGAGGTGATGTCGCGCCGCTGCATCGAGCCATAACCCACGACAACGGATTCTTCCATCATGATGGCGTCGTCAACGAGTTCGATGATGATGCCCTGGGTCCGGGTACCAGTGGTGTAGGTGGCGTCTTTGTAGCCGAGCATGCTGATGACGAGCACGCTCCCTTTGACGGCCTCAATGGAAAAAGCACCGTCCACGGAAGAGATGACGGCCGTCCCGCTTCCTTGAACCTGAATGACGGCCCCGGCGAGCGGCCCGGCGCTGTCACGGACGATACCGGAGTACGTTTCAGGCGAGGAGGGGGGGGCAGTTCTCAGTTTTTCAACGATGAGGATAATCTTTCCGCTAATGCGCGCTTCAGCTCCGGTATCCTCCAGCAGAAGGCGCAGAACCTCGGAAAGGGGATTTCCGCTCGGGGTGGAAACCACCTTTCCCAGATCCAGCAGGTTTTCGTTGTACGCAATGGATAATCCGCTTTGTTGCTCAACGACGGCCAATGCCTCCGCCAGCGTCATCTGTTTCTGGGGAAACGAGACGACCGGTTCCTGGGCATGCACCGCCAAGCAAAGCAGAAGGCCCATCAGCGTACAGACAAGCAGTCTTGTCTTTCTCATAGGTCAGTTATGCTTTACTGAATATAAATAGATTGGTCGGTATGAGTGTATTTCATGTGGGGGACAACGCCGCAGATGGCATCCATCAGCTGGTCAACAGTTTCGCCGTGGACGAACCGGGCCGTGATGATGGCGTTGTCATATTTATCCGTGGAGAGATAGACCTGTACCCCGTAATGGCGTTCAACGACGCGGATGATGTCATGAATGGACGCGGAACGGAAATAGAGGTCTCCATCTGTCCAGGCCAGGGATTCTCTGGATATTACGTTGGCTGTCGTGATGGCGCCGGTCGCGGGTTCATAGGAGAACTGCTGGTCCGCTTTCAATTCGACGATGCGTTCCGGAGAATAATTGGGCCAGACCGATATGGCGCCCCTGTTGAGGGTCGCCGTAACGCGGGGCGAATCAAAATAAGCGTTTACATTAAAACGAGTCCCGTGAACACGGACCGTAATATCTGAGGTCTGGACGTCAAAAGGAGATTCCGGGGAGGCCGTGACATCGAATACGGCTTCACCGGAAAGGAATACCCGGCGTTCTTCCCCGAAAGACTCTGGATAGATAAGCACGGACTGGGCGTTGAGGGTGACATGAGAGTGATCCGGGAGTTCCACGTCACGGGTTTCTCCGCAGGCAGTGGCACATTGCAGATAACGGACGGGCTCCGGTCCACCCGCCGCAGCGTTCCGTGCATATCGGATCGAGAAGAGCGGTACCAGGATTAAAGCCACTGCGGCGGCAACCGCCAGCAGGGACCGTCTCCAAAAAACGCGCTGTCTGCGATGCTGTTCTTTCAGATAGTCTTCCAACGCGGAAGCCCTTGCCATTACCTCCTGGTAAGCGGCTTCTATTTCTTCCTGGGAGATAGAAGAACCGTCTATTTCATCCCATCCGGGAAAAAGACTTGATTTCGCCATATTGTCATTCATTTGCTAATAAGACGAAAAAACGGAGCTTTGCCCCCAAATCATTTTACAAAAAGACGGCGATGCAAGAAGAAATCTTGCGAAGTTCTTTCAGTACCGCGTTGATGTGGTTCTCAACGGTTTTCTTTGAGATCCCCAAGTCTTTGGCAATCTGTTCGTTCGACATACCCTCCTTTCTGGAAAGTAAGAAGACCTCCCTGCGTTTATACGGCATACGGTCAACGGCTTTGTCGATTTGCAGCTGTCGTTCTTTGGCAAAATACTCTTCGTCCAGCGCGTATGTCTCAGGCGCTTCCGTTGAATCGGTAAAAGGGATCCTGACCTTATGGGTCCGGCCGTAATCGATGGCTGCATTCCGACACATCTTATATATATATGCACCGGCAGAACGCAACTTGCCGAGAGAAGAACGGATCATCCAAAGCTTGACGAAAAGATTCTGGACCAGATCGTTCACATCTTCCTCGCTGTCAATCAGGCTCAGCATGAAAGTTTTTGCCTTTGGATAATAATAGCCAAAGAACATACGGAAGGCGGTCTGGTCTCCTTCGGATATCCGTTTCAACAACTTTTCTTCGTCAAACAGCATCTTTCAAAAGATGGATGAAAAAGCGCCGAAAGATAAATAAAAAAGTTTAATTCTCAAAAAAATGCCGGTCCCGTTCCGGGGCGGGGATGGCCATTTCTTCGCTTGCGAAGATGATCGGGCTGGAGGCGATGGCGATT
Organism: Bacteroidales bacterium; assembly: GCA_016281315.1. Classification (GTDB taxonomy): domain Bacteria; phylum Bacteroidota; class Bacteroidia; order Bacteroidales; family UBA932; genus Cryptobacteroides. The sequence goes on along the minus strand of JAEEIJ010000031.1, from coordinate 12,597 downwards.
TGTTCCGTAAGTTATTGATTATCAACTACTTCCCGATGCAGTGCCGGGAAAAGACAGTGTGAAGAATAACCTCGGGGTCCAGGAGGTCTTTGCCCAGGATGGAGTTGATGGCGGCGAGGCTCCGGCGCAGGTCTTCGGCCACCAAATCCGAGGGGATACCACGGGTGAGGGAAGTGCGGCAGGCGGCAAGGGCCGACGATGCATTTTGCAGCGCTTCGAGGTGTCGGGCGTTGGTGACGAAGGTGGTGCTGGCCGATGAAATGAGGTCCTTTTCCGCTTCCGAAAGAGCATTTTTCAGTTCGAAGAGCCCTTTTTGCTCTTTCGCACTCATCTCAATCACATTTGCCTCAATATCAGAGCGCAAAACAAATTTGTTTACATTTGTAACATTTTTGTTAACGCTCATTTCGGCCTCAAAATCGACCTTATTCAGTAAAATGAAGAGCTTCTGGAAGGAGAAATCCAGAAGGGAAGCGATGGCGGAAATCTGATCGCAGAGGAGCTGGTCATTTTCCGTCACATCAAGGACAAGCAGGACGATTTCCGCGTCCGTGACAGCCTTGTAACTCCGGGCAATTCCCAGCTTCTCCACCGTATCCTCCGACTGACGGAGACCGGCCGTATCGATGAAGCGGAAAAGGACGCCGCCCAGGGTGATGCATTCTTCCAAAGTATCGCGCGTTGTCCCGGGGATATCCGTGACAATGGCGCGGTCTTCCCCGACGAGCGCATTGAGCAGCGTGCTCTTTCCGGCATTGGCCGGGCCGACGATGGCAACCGGCACACCGTTCTTGATCAGATTGCCCAGGCGGAAGGAGGAGACAAGTTTGTCGATATGGTTTTGGGTGGCTTCCAGCAAAGACAACAGTTTCTCTCGATCCGCAAACTCTACGTCTTCTTCGCTGAAGTCCAGTTCCAGCTCCAGGAGGGAAGCCATATCCAGGAGTTCGCCGCGTAAATCCAGCAGTTCCTTGGAATAGGAGCCTTTCAGTTGGTTCATCGCCACGCGATGCGATGCGGAAGTAGTAGCTGAGATAACATCTGCAACGGCTTCTGCCTGAGCCAAATCCATCTTTCCGTTTAGGAATGCACGTTGCGTGAATTCACCAGGACCGGCCAGGCGGGCGCCGGCGGCCAGCAGGAGTCTGATAGCCTCCTGTACGATATAAGAAGAGGCGTGGGTTGAAATCTCTACAGAATCCTCTCCTGTATAGCTGTGAGGCGCGCGAAAAACGGAAACCAGAACCTCGTCCAGTAGATTTTCGTCATCCAGAATGCGCCCAAAATGAATTGTATAAGCCGCTGCTTCAGAAATAGTTCCTTCTTTCAATGAAACCACTGCATCAACTATTTTGAAGCACTCCGGGCCGCTGATTCGTATGATGGAAATTGCTCCGGTCCCTGGAATGGTGGCCGGAGCAACGATGGTGTCTGTGAATGACCCCTTAATCATACCGTCCGAATTTGGACATATTGTCGATGAGGTCCTTGTTCGTCTTGAACTCGTCCATATGCTGCTGCATCCAGGTCATCGCTTCCACCGGATTCATATCCGAGAGCAGTTTGCGGAGGATCCAGATACGGTTGAGCGTGTACTGGTCGTAGAGAAGGTCGTCGCGGCGCGTAGAGGACAGGATCAGGTTCACGGCCGGGAAGATGCGCTTGTTGGAAAGGTTGCGGTCCAGCTGCAGTTCCATATTGCCGGTTCCCTTGAATTCCTCGAAGATGACGTCGTCCATCTTGGAACCGGTCTCCGTGAGGGCCGTGGCCAGGATGGTGAGCGAGCCGCCGCCTTCGATGTTACGCGCGGCGCCGAAGAAACGCTTGGGCTTCTGGAGGGCGTTGGCGTCTACGCCGCCGGTGAGAACTTTACCGGAAGCGGGCTGTACCGTATTATAGGCGCGTGCCAGGCGCGTGATGGAATCCAGCAGAATCACTACGTCGTGACCGCATTCCACAAGCCGGCGGGCCTTGTCCAGGACCATATTGGCCACTTTGACGTGCCTTTCCGCCGGTTCGTCGAAGGTAGAGGCAACTACTTCGGCCTTCACGCTGCGCTGCATATCCGTCACTTCTTCCGGACGTTCGTCGATGAGGAGCACAATCTCGTACACTTCCGGATGATTGTCTGCGATGGCATTGGCAATGGCCTTCAGGAGCATCGTCTTACCGGTTTTGGGCTGGGCGACGATGAGGCCGCGCTGACCCTTGCCGATGGGCGTGAACATATCCACCACGCGGATGCTCTGGTCTTTCTCGTGCCCGTGGCCCAGGAGATTGAATTTCTCCGTGGGGAAAAGGGGAGTGAGAAAGTCGAAGGGCACGCGGTCGCGTACGAATTCGGGCGTACGGCCGTTGATGTATTTGATTTTTACCAGCGGGAAGTATTTGTCGCCTTCTCTCGGGGGACGGATTTCACCGGTTACGGTGTCGCCGTTCTTGAGGGCGTTCTGCTTGATCTGCTGCTGGGAAACATAGATATCGTCCGGGGAATTCAGGTAATTGTAGTCGCTGGAACGCAGGAAACCGTAGCCGTCCGGCATCACTTCCAGCACGCCCGTGGCCTCTACGGAGCCTTCGAATTCAATGCGCTGGGGCTTGGGCTGCTGCTGTTGCTGCTGCTGAGGAGCCTGCTGCTGGGGTTTCCCCTCCTGGGCCTGGGCAGGCTGCTGGTTTTTCTGCTTGTTTTTCTTTTGACGCTGCTTGGAAGGCTGCTGGGTCTTTTCCTCCTGCACCTCCTCCGGGGTATCATCTTCCTTCAAGTCGTCGAAGAGATTGTGGATAAACTGCTTTCCGTCCACCTGGGGCGCCTCTTTTTCAAGGGCGGGAGCCTCTTCTTTCTTGGGCTTGCGGCCGCGTTTCTTGGGCTCTGCAGCGGCGGGGGCTGCGGCAGCAGGCTTTTCCTCCGCCTTGGGCGCTTCCGGAGCCGGAGCAGCAGCCTTGGGTGCGGCCGCTTCCGTCTTCTTGGGCCTTCCGCGCTTCTTGGCGGCAGGTTTAGGAGCATCGGCCTTCTGTGACTCCAGAACGGCTTCCTGGTCCAGGATGGAGAAGCCCAGGGTGGCGCGGTCCATTTTCTTCGCTCCCTTGATATTCAGGGATTCGGCAATGCTTCTGAGCTGATCTTCGCTCATCGCATTCAGTTCTAATAAACTATGGGGCATAGAATTAAGAATGTATTTCGGTAAAAGAGGGCCTTCAGATCTGAAAGCCAGTGCAAAGATACAAAAAATGCTGAAAAAGAAAAACTATTTCAGCATATTATCCATATAGGAGTCGCTCTTCTTGTAGCGCAGCAGGTCCGCCAGGGCCGATGCATTGGCCGCAATACGGAAACTGTAGCTCTTCCACATACCCATCGGCACCCAGGAAACGGCTATGTTGAAGCAGTGCAGGTCATAGGAGGCACTGATCTGCGTGGTGGTAAAGCGCATCGCCATAATATCGAAGCCGGAAGTAGCCTGGATGCTCATCCGCGGCGTAAGCTTCACGTTTCCGCTCAGGTTCACCGTCTGGGTGTATTTGTGGTTGGTCACCAGTTCCTGCGTGGCCTGCTGATAGGTGTAGGTCTTGGAGTAATTGAACGAATAGCTCATATTCACCGACCAGGGCGCGTTCGCGTTCATATAATACACGTAGCCGCCGGGGATGTATTCGCCGGTGACGGGATGGTAGTAGATGCGCTGGTAGGAATTGGCATCGCCGCCGCTGCCCTTGCCGTCGTTTCCGTCCGTGGCGCCCTTCCCGTTGAAGGAAATGGAGGCCGACAGGGAAGCGTTGGTCAGGCGCAGCGGGAAGCCGGACTGGGTGATTTCGTACTTGTTGATGCGCTGCCCGCGTTCGTTGACGGTGTACGGGTCGAAGTTCAGGTTACCGCTGATATTGATCTTGTTCAGCAGGTTCGTCGAGGCCGATATCCCCACGTTGTTCATCTTCATCGAGTCCGCCAGGAAGTTGTAGCCGGTGTTGATGTTCAGCTGGTCCAGCAGTTTCACCTTCTTGGTGCCGGTGCCGGTGGTATCGCGCAGGTCCCGCACCTTCGCCTCCAGATTATTGCCGATGGTAAGGGACATCGTCGCGCTCCTTCCGCGTCCGGGGGCCGATACGGTGTTGTGGTTCCCGGTGAGGCCGTAGATGTTGTACTGGCTCTCCGCGTGGTATCGGCCGTTTTTGTCGTAATAGGCCGCCAGCGTCCGGTAGCCGTTGAATTCCGTGGCTTTTTCGGGCGAGAGGTTCAGCGACATCGAGGGCGTAATCACGTGCCTGATAGCCTGTACTTTCCGGTGCTTGCCGAAGTTGAACATTCCGTAGATACGCGTGGACATCGACATACTCCCGGAATAGGTGTGCGTCATTCCGAAGCCGTTGAAAGCCCTTCCGGGATCCGTTTCCACGCGCTGGGCCACCACCTGGTTCCCGCTCTCGTCCAGCACCATCACGGGGTTGCCTTCACCGTCCACCTCATCCACCAGCGTCTGGCTGCCCTTGGAGAACATCCAGTTCATCCCGTAGTTCACGCTGGGCGTGACGTTAATGTATTTGAACAGGGTGAAACTGGGCAGGCCGATCTGGAAGCTGTGTGACATTCCGTTGGCCATCCGGTCCAGCATCTTGGTGCCCAGGGAGTCCCCGAAGTCCTTCACGCGGTAGGTACGTCCGTCCTCCGTCATCTCCGTTACGTGGTTGCCGTATTCGTCGTAGACGAAGTCCTGCACGTCCCGCATCTTGAAGTTGACGCGGTTCTGGAAGGAAGTGTTGTAGCCGAAGGAAATCTTCTCGTAGAACCGCTCCTTGCCCACGCGTGTTTTCCGTTTGAAGGGATAGAAACGCGTGACGTTCAGCGTGATATTCGGCAGCGTGAACGAGTAGCTGGAGTCCCTGGAATTCTGGTTGTGCAGGGCGTTCACGCTCAGGCTCACCTTGCCGTTCCAGTTGTGGGAATAGGAGATGGAGGAGCTCACCTGATTCTGCTGGGCCTCCGTGACGGAACGGGAGTTATAGCGGCTGTTGGACGGGCTGGAGAAGTTCACCGAGGCGCTGAACGTGGTTCCCGGGTGGGCTTTCGAGTCCTGCTGGTGGGACCACTTTATGCCGAAGTTCTGCGACTGGCTGAAGTCCGAGCTGCCCTTTTCGCCCACCTGGTCGTTGGAATAGGTGAAGGCCAGCATACCGTTGAACTTGTAGTTCACCTTGTATCGCGAATTCACGTCCACCGCCCAGGAACCCAGCGTATAGTAGGATCCGGTGAGGGAAAGGTCGAAATAATCGCCGATGACAAAGTACATACCCGCATCCTTCACGAAAAAGCCGCGGGCCATTTCCTCGCCGAAAGTGGGCATCAGCAGGCCCGTCGCCCGGGTGGGTTTCTTGGGCACGAATCCGAAGGGGAGTACCAGCGGAACGGGGACATCGGCAATCACCGGCCAGGCGGGGCCGAAAACGGTCTTCTGCGAAGGCTCCGTAATGACTTTGGCCAGGCTGAGCTTGAGGTAATAGTGGGGATGCTCCAGGTCGCACACGGTATAGACGCCGTCCGTGATGTTGATGGAATTGTCCGGCATCTTCTTGATGTCCTTGCCCTGCAGGATGCCTTCCGACTCCTTGGTCACCATATTGGTGATGCGGGCTTTCCGGGTGTTGAAATTGTACCGGAGATCGTCCATCTTGTAGGACTGGCCGTTCTCGGTCATTTCCGGAAGGCCTTCCATCTCGCCCGTCGAGGGGTTCTTCCGGCCGGTGGCATACACCGTGTTGGTGCTCATATCATACTCGATATAATCGGCCGTCAGTTTCATATCCTGATAGGTGACGGTGGCGCCGCCGTAGTAGTAGATCTTGCGCTGCCCGTTGGAGAAATCCGTGATGATCGAGTCCTTCGCCGTGGAGAAGGCGGGCATATCCAGGGAACTCTTTTGCAGCAGGTCCAGGGAGTCTTTTCGGGCCGATGCGATGGAATCGGCTCTGCGGAGGGAGTCGCTTTCGAACCTGAGCGAGTCCCTGCGCTGGAAGGCAAGGGAATCCGGCTCCTGACGCACGCGCCGCGCCGGGGCCTCAAAGGCGGAAAGGCCGGCGCAGAGGAGGGAGAGGAACAGATATTGCAAATACTTCCTTGCCACTATCGATATTTATTGCTACTTTTGTACAATAATATAAATATGCAAATTTAAGCCATATTCCACAATTTTCAAAACTGCACCGCTATGTCCAAGCAGCCTTTCGTCCTTGTGATGACAGCCCTCGCTCTTCTTGCAACCTCCGTGCCCGCATCGGCCCAGAAGGACGGCCGGGAGGCCCTTCGCCTCAAAACCGTCGTGATCGACCCCGGCCACGGCGGCAAGGACGCCGGCTGCGTGAGCCGGGACAAGAAGACCTATGAGAAGGACATTGTCCTGGACATCGCCACGCGGCTGAACAATAAGATATCGGCCACCTTCCCGGACGTGGAGTCCATTATGACCCGCTCGGACGACATTTTCGTGGAACTGGAGAACCGCGCCGTCATCGCGAACAAGGCCAATGCGAACCTTTTCATTTCCATCCACGTGAACGCCGTGGAGAAGGGGACTACGGCCAACGGCTACTCCGTCCACGTGCTGGGGCAGTCGCAGCGGCAGGGGAACGACCTCTATTCGAAGAACCTGGATCTGGTCAAGCGCGAGAACGCGGTTATCCTATTGGAAGACAACTACCAGACCAAATACCAGGGCTTCGACCCCAACGACCCGCAGTCGTCCATCATCTTCTCGCTGATGCAGAATGCGCACCTTACGGCCAGTCTCACCTTTGCCGACGACGTGGCGAAGGCGATGGGGAACGGTCCCATCAGGCACTCCCGCGGGGTTTCACAGGATCCTTTCTGGGTGCTCTGGCGCACGGCGATGCCTTCGGTGCTCATCGAAGTGGGCTTTATGACCAATCCGGACGACCTTGCCGTCATCCGTACGGAAGAGGGGAGGGACGCAATCGCCCAGAACATCTTTATGGCGTTCTGCACCTTCAAGACGCGCTACGACGCCTCCGTGAAAGTGGACCGGGAGGAACCGCAGCCTGCACCCGCGCCCGATCCTCAGCCGGTGGCCGTAAACCCCGATGCCCCTTTCTACGGCATCCAGATTCTGGCAACCGGAAAGCAGATGAATCCCGAAGATCCTTTCTTCCACGGCTACAAGCCGCTGGAGATTCAGGCGGGCAAGCTCTACAAATATATTATATGTAGGGATACATCCCTGGCAAACGTAAAAAAATCTTTCGCAAAAGTACAGTCCGTTTTTAAGGATTCGTACCTGGTGAAAGTAACGGACGGAATATCGGCGCCCGTTCGCTGATTTTTATTGCTTTCAGTAAGCTGAGACGAAGATAAAACGCAAAATCAATTATTTGGAGTTATTCCAAAGAAAGAAAGTAGATACACTTTTTTGAGGGCGTATTACTAGGGGACAAAGTGTTGATTTATAGCTAATTAAAAAATTGAATGAAAAGAGCCTTGTTTCCATAAATCTAAACATAAATTTTTTACAAAACAAGAGCAAAAACAATTTTTTATTAGATTTTTTTCCCCCATCTTTGCATTCCAATAAGCAGTTAAAACAGTTCGGTTTTTTACTATTCCGGGAATGTTAGACCAGGAAAGACATATTGCGGTATGGAATAACTGTCTGCAGATCATTGAGAACAACATTGATCCGCAGCAGTTCGCCACCTGGTTCAAGCCCATCCGCCCGGTTTCCCTGGAAGGGGCCCGTCTCACGGTGGAAGTCCCGTCGGACTTCTTCCGCGAGTACATCGAAGGCGCCTACAAAGAACTCCTTCGCCTGACCATCCGCAGGGCCATCGGCGCGGAAGCCCAGCTGTTCTATCTGGTCCGGCCTGTTCAGAACCACACCGGAATGCTCATCCCGGCCTCCAAGAGCGCCGTTCCCACAAACAATCCCGTTTCCGTTCCCACCTACCAGCCCTCCGGAACTCCGAGTCCCTTCGTGTTCCCGGGCACCACGCGCGTAAAAATCAATCCGCGCCTGAATCCCGTCTATTGCTTCGACAATCTGGTGGAAGGGGATTGCAACAAACTGGGCGTGAACGCCGGAGAAAGCATTTCTAAGGCCCCCGGGAAGACGCCTTTCAATCCGCTCTTCCTCTTCGGCGGCCCCGGCCTGGGCAAGACGCACATCGCGCAGGCCATCGGCATCGACATCAAGGAGCGTTTCCAGGACAAGGTGGTCCTCTACGTCACCGGCAACGAGTTCAAGACGCAGTATATGGATGCCGTGAAAGGCAACCGCATCGTGGATTTCATCGCCTTCTATCAGCGCATCGACGTACTCATCGTGGACGATATCCAGGACCTGCAGGGCCCGGCCTCCCAGAACACCTTCTTCAACGTGTTCAACCATCTGCACCAGAACGGCAAGCAGCTCATTTTCACGAGCGACCGCGCGCCGGTGGACCTGCAGAACTTTGAATCCCGCCTGCTGTCCCGCCTGAAGTGGGGCCTGTCGGTGGAACTCACCCGTCCGGACTACGAAACCCGTCTGGAAATGCTGCGCGCCCGCGCCCAGCGGGAAGGCGTCGCCCTCAGCGAAGACGTCCTCAGCTACCTGGCGTCCCGCATCAAGACCAACTTCCGCGAACTGGAAGGCACGCTCACCTCGCTGGTGGCCTACGCCACCCTGGGGCACCGGGACATCGACGTGGAACTGGCCCAGAGCGTCACCGGAAAGATCGTGGGCGAGGAAGAGACGCGCATCGGCACGGACAACATCATCGACACCGTGTGCGAATATTTCAACATCACGCGTGAACTGCTGCTTTCCAAGACGCGCAAGCGCCAGGTGGTCCAGGCCCGCCAGATCGCGATGTACGAATGCCGGAACCTGGTTCCCGGCTGCTCGCTCAGCACCATCGGCGGCGAACTGGGCGGAAAAGACCACGCCACGGTGCTCCACGCCTGCAATACCGTGCAGGACCTGATGTCCACGGACAAATCCTTCCGCCAGTGGATCGAGGACATCGAAGGGATGATTGTCGTTCCCGTAGAAAAGTAATTAGGAATTCCCCGCATTTTTCATTATCTTTGGTGAACTAATTACCAAAGAAATATGGATTCGGCATCTGTCCTCAAGTTTTTCCAGGAAATCACCTGTATCCCGCGCGAGAGCGGGCACGAAGAAAAAATGACGGAATACCTGCAGCAGTTCGCCGCAAAGCGGGGGCTTCCCTGCAAGACGGACAAAACCGGCAACGTCGTCATTACCAAACCCGCCTCAAAAGGAAAGGAAAAAATCCCTGCGCTGGTGCTGCAGGCCCACCAGGATATGGTGTGCGAGAAAAACGCCCACATAGACTTCGATTTCCACAAACAGCCCATTCCCTATGTGATTGAAGACGGCTGGATGATCGCCAAGGACACCACCCTCGGGGCCGATGACGGCATCGGCATCGCCGCCTGCCTGGCCCTGTTGGAAAGCACGGAGCCCATGGGAAAGCTCGAGTGCCTGTTCACCATCTCGGAAGAGACGGGAATGGACGGCGCCTTTGCGCTGGAGCCCGGCTTCTTCGAGGGCAAGACGCTCATCAACCTGGACTCGGAGGACGAAGGCCAGCTCTTCGTGGGCTGCGCCGGCGGCCTGGACACAACAGCCACCTATACTTTTTCCCGCGAACCGCTGCAGAAAGGCTATAAACCCCTGAAAATCCGCGTCTACGGCGCCCAGGGCGGTCATAGCGGCGACGACATTAACAAGGGTCGCGCGAACGCCCTCAGGGAACTGGTACGCTTCCTCTTCACGGAACTCCAGTACGACTTCCAGCTCATCACCCTCGGCGGCGGCAACAAACCCAACGCCATCTGCCGCGAGGCCAGCGCCGTCATTGCGGTGCCTGCGGACGAAATGGACGAGATGAAGGCCGATGTTAAAGCCTTCAGCGATGTCCTGGCCGCGGAATACGCCACGTCGGATCCGGAGGTGAAAGCCTCCTGCGAGCCCGTCGAATGCAAGGAAAAGGCCATCGCAGAAGGCGACGCCGCCAATCTCATCGCCACGCTCCTGACGTGCCCGCACGGCGTGGAGCGGATGTCGGCCGATATCCCCGGCCTTGTAGAGACCTCGACCAACCTCGCCGCCGCGCACATCGAGGGCGACACCCTCACCGTCATCACCAACCAGCGCAGCTCGGTGGTTTCCGAACTCCACGCCCTGGCGGAGCGGGTGGAAGCCGCCCTTATGCTGGGCTCCTTCGAGGTGGAGCACCACGGCGAATATCCCGGCTGGAAACCCAACCTGAAGTCCCACATCCTGGAAGTATCCCTTGCCTCCTACCGCAAGCTCTTCAAGAAAGATCCGGAGGTGAAAGCCATCCACGCGGGCCTGGAATGCGGCCTGTTCCTGGAGAAGTTCCCGGACCTGGATATGATTTCCTTCGGCCCCACCCTGCGCGGCGTGCACGCTCCCGGCGAAAAACTGGAGCTTGCTTCGCTGGACAAGTTCGTGGCCCATCTCAACGACGTAGTACTCAGTTTCAAATGATTCAGATAGCGCCTTCCTTACTCTCGGCCGATTTCCTGCATCTGGAAAAGGACATCCTGCTGGTGAATGCCTTTGCGGACCTTTTCCATCTGGACGTGATGGACGGGGTGTTCGTGCCCAATATCTCCTTCGGTTTTCCCGTAGTGGAAGCCGTTGCGCGGCAGGCGGAAAAACCGCTGGACGTGCACCTGATGATCGTTCATCCGGAAAAGTACGTGGAGCGTTTCGCCAAGGCCGGTGCGCAGATGATCAGCTTCCACTATGAGGCGGCCAGAGAGGCTTCGGCCGATATTATTGCGCAGATCCAGGCCCTGGGCGTAAAGGCCGGCATCGTCATCAATCCGGACTGTCCCGTCCAGGCCATCTTCCCGCTGCTGGACAAGGTGGATTTCGTGCTCCTGATGAGCGTTTTCGCCGGTTTCGGCGGGCAGGCGTTCATTCCGGAGACGATAGGCCGAATTCAGGCTGTACGGGCCGAGTTAGACCGTATCGGCCGCCCGGACGTCCCCATCGAGGTAGACGGCGGTATCGGCCCGGCCAATGCAGCGGATGTGGTCGCCGCCGGTGCGGAGATTCTCGTAGCCGGCAGTTCAGTCTTCAAGGCCGATGATCCGGCGAAGGCCATCCGCGCGATGCGGGGATAATTTTTATTATATTTGTAGGATTAATCAAGCGTAGAATGATAACACACGATCTTCGGCTCATCGCCGATGCCATCATTGATAAGAAAGGGGAGAACGTAGTGTCCCTGGACCTGCGGGAGATCGACGGCGCCATCACGGACTGGTTCGTGGTGTGCGACGGCTCCAACACCACGCAGGTGGGCGCCATCGCGGACAATATCGCCGAAAAAATGAAGGAGGAGGGCCATAAGCTCTACCGTTCTCAGGGCGAGGAAAACAACTTCTGGATCATTCAGGACTACGGCAACATCGTGGTGCACATCTTCCTGAAGGAGTACCGCGAGTTCTACCGTCTGGAAGCCCTTTGGGCGGATGTTCCCCGTAAAGAATACAAGCCGCGGAAAAAATGAAAAAGAAAACAAGTTTTAATTTCTCCTGGCTGTATTTCCTGATTCTGCTGGGAATCGGTTATCTGCTGTTCAGCGACCGGCAGTCTTCAGAACCGGAAAAGATCGAATGGGCGGAGGTCCATACGATGATCGAGGCCGGCGACGTGGCGGAAATCACCTTTGTGCGCAACGACTTCAAGGGTGAAGTGAAGCTGCGCCCGGAACGCGTGGCCAAATACACGGACAAGTTCCGCGGCGGCGTGCCCCCGAAACGGGCCCCGCAGTTCTTCTTCCTGGTTTCCAGCAAGTTCGACCCGGAGGTGACCTTCGAAGCCCTGAACGAAGAGCTGGACGTCACGGAGAAGTTCAAGGTCATTATGAAGAACGAGGAGCACATCTGGGGGGACATCCTGCAGATGGTGCTTCCGCTCGTGATTCTCATTCTCTTCTGGATGCTGATGTTCCGCGGGATGAACCGCGGAGCGGGCACTTCCGGCGGCGGGGGCGGCTTCAACCCCTTCGGCGCGGGACGTTCCACCGCCAAGGAGGCCGATAAAAACCAGGTCAAGGTCACCTTCAAGGACGTAGCCGGCCTGTACGGCGCCAAGGAAGAGGTGATGGAGATCGTGGACTTCCTCAAGAACCCCCAGAAATACACCTCCCTGGGCGGTAAAATCCCCAAGGGAGCGCTCCTGGTGGGCCCTCCCGGTACCGGTAAGACCCTCCTGGCGAAAGCCGTGGCAGGGGAGGCCAACGTGCCTTTCTTCTCCATCAGCGGTTCGGATTTCGTGGAGATGTTCGTGGGTGTGGGCGCCTCCCGCGTACGCGACCTCTTCCGCCAGGCCAAGGAGAAGGCCCCCTGCATCGTCTTCATCGACGAAATCGACGCCGTGGGCCGTGCCCGTGCGAAAAACGGCGGTTTCTCGTCCAACGATGAACGGGAGAACACCCTGAACCAGCTCCTCACGGAAATGGACGGCTTCGGCACCAACAGCGGCGTCATTGTTCTCGCCGCCACCAACCGGGCCGACATCCTGGACCAGGCGCTGATGCGCGCCGGCCGCT
>JAEEIJ010000030.1 GCA_016281315.1 Bacteroidales bacterium | reverse complement strand
TGGCCCGAGGCCGAGAGGGCCGGGGAAGCCACGGCCTGCCAACTGTCGAATACGCTGTGGTCCAGGGGTTTTTTCTGGGCCTGCAGGGCCACGCAGACAAGCAGGCAGGGGAGGATGAGACAATGCTTCATTACGCTTTTTGGGGGAATAGGGAAAGGATGAGGTTTTCTAAAACGTAAATGCTGAAGACCAGCAGGATGGCCAGAATCCAACTGTGCAGCAGAACCAGGGCCAGGATGATGGCGATGACGGCCAGCGCCAGGAATACGATGCGCTTGGTGTCCAGGAGTTTGTGACCCGGGGCCACCTTCATTCCGAACATCGGGATTTCGCTCACGAGCATCAGGCCCAGGATGAGGGAAAGGCCGGGAAGGAAGGCGATGGAGCCGGCCCAGTCGGCGAGGAAGGAGCCGGGATTGCCGCCGATGTAGGCGGCCAGCGAGGCGCAAAGCAGGGCGTTCGTCGGCGTGGGGAGTCCCAGGAAATCCGTGGTCTGGCGCGTGTCCACATTGAACTTGGCCAGGCGCACGGCACTCATCACGGCGATGAATAGGGCCGAATAGCACAGCCATACGGGAACTCCGTGCTCCTGCATACAGTACATCACCATCAGGGAGGGGAGGACGCCGAAGGTGACCATATCGGCCAGGGAATCCAGTTCCTTGCCGATGGGATTGTTCACCTTGAGCGCCCGGGCCACCAGGCCGTCACAGAAATCGAAGACGGCGCCCAGAATCATAAAGAAGAGGGCTTCTTCCAGCGTGCCGTATACTGCGCAAATCACTCCCAGGATGCCTGAAACCAGGTTGCCGGAAGTGATGGCGTTGGGAATGATATTTTTCGAAATCATTTACTTGATACCGATTTTCTTGAGGATGTCCTTGGGAACGGCTTTCTTGTTCACCAGGATGTTGAGGGTCTTGCCTTTCACGAAGTTCTCGCTCATATACCAGATGCCTTTGTAGGCGCCGGTTTCGCCCCAGGAGTTCTTGATGAGGTAGTACTTCACTCCGTTCTGGTCCTTGGCGATGCCATAGAGGTGCATCCCGTGGTCGTCCGTGGAGGTCTTTTCGTCGTACATATCCTGACGCAGTTCCTGCGTTACCTGGATTTCCTTGACGGCGGGTTTTTCGGCCGGCTTTTCATCGGCCTTTCCTACCCAGCGCTCCTGGTCGCTGCCGGAAGTGGGCTTGGCTTCGGTGTCCACCAGGATGGCGAGACCGTTGCGGGTGAAACCGGCTTCCGAGACGTCGCCGCCCCAGGCCACGGTGTAGCCGTTATTGACGGCATTGTCGATGATGGCCATAAACTCGTCCAGCGGAACGTTCCAGGAAGGGGTCCAGCGCCAGTTGTCCTCCACTTCCATCGCGAAGGCGGTGTAGAAGGGATGGTGGGTATAGGAAGTGAAGCCGATGTAGTCGTCCAGATTGATGCCAAGGGCATCCGGGGCGATGACCTTATCCTGCGGGATTTCGCCCATATAGGCATCCAGGATGCCGTTTACGCCTTTGGGCCACACCTTGGTGAGCTTGCGGTTGGGGTTCTTCACCACGCCGTCCACATAACCCTTGAGCGCGGCGTCCAGCTCTCCCTGTACGGGAAGGTCATAGCCGTACTGCAGGCCGCTGTAGTCGTTCTGATAGATGAGACCATAGGTCTTGGCCACCTCGAGCACATCGCCGAAGTCACTGCCGGCGGCGAAGTTCATCTTGCCGTCCAGACGCACGTATTTGATGGCGCGGTCATAATAGGCGCGGCGCACCACATACATTTCCGAGAAGTCCGGATACTGGGCGGGGTCCTTGATTCCTTTGGCCTTGATGATTTCCGACTCCAGGAAGGAGAGGGTGGAGAAACACCAGCAGGTGCCGCTGCGGTTCTGGTTCTTGATGGAAGTGATAGGGAGTTCCTTCACGGTGGTGAACTGATAGTCCTTGGGATCCACGGGGGCGGCGGGACGCGGCTGGGCCACGGCGGCGCAAACGGTGAGGCCTGCCAAAACAGCAAAAGCTACGATCTTTTTCATACGTTCTCGTTTTAATATACTCACAAATGTAAAGAGAAAATCGTAAATTTGCAACCGTGACAAAAACCATCCTCTACGTTCACGGTATGGGCGGCGGTGCGGACAGCCGCATTCCGGCCCTGCTGAATACGCTCCTGGACCCTTCCGAGGCCCGGGTGGTGGTGCGCACCTATGACTTCGACCCGCCGGTGGGCTATGCCCAGCTGCAGGCGTGGAGGGAGGAACTGAAGCCGTCCCTTGTCATCGGCGAATCCCTCGGCGCCATCCAGGCGCTCAGAATCGAGGGCCTGCCGCACCTTTTCGTGTCGCCGTCGCTGGGCGCCCCGATGATCCTCCACCGCTATGCCCCCGTCGCCCTTTTCGCTCTGGGCCGATGGTACCTGCACCACCGCTATCCCGCCAGGGAAGGGGACCGGCAGGAGATGAAGTTCCGCTACCACGTGCTGCGCCGCTATCGGGAGCACTGGGAAGCGGCGCTCGCCGCCATCGACCCGAAGGGGAAGTACTACGCCTTCTTCGGCACGCAGGATCATTTTATGCGCTCCGGCGTCGTTTCCATCGGCCTATGGGAAAAGTATTTCGGAAAGACCTACACCCTCTATGAAGGCACGCACTATATGGAGGAAGAGTATGTGGAGTCCCTGCTGGTGCCGAAAATCCGGGAAATGTTGTAAATTTGTACTATGAAACGATACATCCCTATCCTGGCCATTCTCCTTGCCGCTTTCGCTTGTAAGCAGGTGACCGTTCAGCCGCGTCCCACCATCCCTCTGGTACACGCCATCGCAGCGGACAGCACCGGCGTGGGCGCCCTTGTGGCCCAATCGGGCCGGCGGGGCGGGGAAGGCTCCATCGCCATCATCGGCGAGCCGCAAAGCGCCATCATCGTGGGGCGGCTCTTCCAGGGCTGCGACCGGGTGGACAACATCGACGGCCGTCCCGAGCGGGACTCCCTGCCGGACTTCGCCGGAGAGCGCTTCGACGTGATTATGGACGCCCTGGCGGCTCCTTATGCCCAATACGCGGATCTGGACAGCCTGCGGGAGATCGCGGTCCGCAACGCCGTCAACGCCTGGGACAGCACCAGCTGGCGCAGCGTCTCGGACGCGCGTCCGCTCCTTCGCAAGCAGCGCGCCAAGATCCTTATCCTTACCTCGTCCCTTCAGGCCGGCTGGGGTTTGTTCGACGTGGATACCCTGCAGCAGCTGTGCGGCGGGAACTGCCCGGTGATCTCGCCGGTGCACACCCTCCTGGACGAGGCCTATGCCTCCGGCGCGCGGGAGATTGCCGTCTGGACCGGCCGGGACGTGGCTTCCGCCGGCGTGTGGCAGACGGTATTTGCCGAAAAAGACTTCCCGGACGCGCACCTGGCTGTCATCGCTCCTTCATCGGCCTTCGACGTCCGTACGGAGCTCAGGGAAGTGCTGCGGCAGTACCGGGAAACGGGCCGGCCGCTGGATGCGCTCCTGCTGGACAGCTATACCACTCCCGTGGCGCCGCTGGAGTCGGAGCTGCGGCTCATCTCCCACGAGGGAAGCGATGAGGATGCGGCCTTCCACGCGATGCTCTCGGACGGATTCACCATCTGGGATCCGGGTTCCTCCCTGGTCCGCTACACCTATAACCTCCTTCGCGGACGGCACCTTTTCTCCCATCATATCGCCCGTCCGGAGATCTTCTATTATGAATCGGCCGAATCCCGGGAGGGAACGCCCTTATTGGTGGAAACATCGGCCGAGTATGCCCAGTGTACCTATGTTCCAGATCTCAATTAGTCCGGAAGAAATCGCCGCCCTGGAGCTGGCTTCGTTCCCTGGGGAGATTGTCGTCATCGACGAAGACGGCCCCGCGCTGGAGGAGGCCGTACGCTATCTCAAACGGCAGAAAGTGCTGGGCTTCGACACGGAGACCCGCCCTACCTTCTCGCCGGACCAGCGGCCCTGCGGAACGGCCCTGCTGCAGCTTTCGGGTCCCGGGAAGGCTTTCCTTTTCCGCGTGAAGAAATGCGGTCTGCCGCGTTCCCTGGCTTCCGTGCTCTCTTCCCATTTCATTAAAAAGGTGGGCGCTGCCACCCTGGACGATGTGCGGGGCCTGCAGAAGTTGACGCGCTTCCAGCCCAGGGGCTTCGTGGACCTGCAGAAGATCGTATGGGAATACGGCATCCGGGATATGAGTGTGAAGAAAATGGCCGCCATCATCCTGGGAATCAAGATTTCCAAGGCGCAGCAGCTCTCCAACTGGGAAGCCGCCCAGCTCTCGGAGGGCCAGCAGCGCTATGCCGCCACGGACGCCTGGATCTGCCGGGAGATGTACCTGAAGCTCCTCTCCTCGGAGAAACATCCTTTAACCCCCGAACAGCTTCATCCCGAACGCTACCAGAACAATGGATAAAGTCATCCTCAAACCCCGCCGCGAGGAATCCCTCCTGCGCTATCATCCCTGGGTGTTTTCCGGGGCCATCGCCCAGATCGTGGGCCATCCGGCCGAGGGAGACCTTGTAAGCGTCTGTTCGGCCGACGGGCAGCTGCTGGCCTGCGGACACTATCAGATCGGCTCCATCGCCGTGCGGGTGCTGAGCTTCGACGAAGATCCCACCCAGCCGGATTTCTGGATCCGTATGCTCACCCGGGCGTACAAACTGCGCGAGGCCTGCGGGCTCACGGCATCGGCCGATACCACCTGCTACCGCCTGGTGCACGGGGAGGGGGATTCGCTGCCGGGCCTGATTATCGACTATTACGACGGCGTCTGTGTGCTCCAGGCCCATTCCGTGGGGATGTTCCGCTCGAAGGGGGCCATCGCCGACGCCTTGAAGGAACTCTACGGCGAGCGCCTCAAAGCCGTCTATGACAAGAGCTCCGGCACCGCTCCCTTCAAGGCCGGGCTGGATCTGGTGGACGGGTATCTTTGGAAGGCTCCCGCTTTTACGGCCGATGAAATCATCGTCCTGGAAAACGGTAACAAGTTCCTGGTGAACTGGGTGGAAGGCCAGAAGACGGGCTTCTTCCTGGACCAGCGGGACAACCGTCTCAGCGTGGGGAAACTCTCCCGCGGCCGGCGCGTGCTGAACCTCTTCTGCTACACGGGCGGCTTCTCCATCTATGCCCTCTCGGGCGGCGCCGCGCACGTGGATTCCGTGGACAGCTCCCAGCGCGCGATGGATATGGTGGAGCGGAACGTGGCCCTGAACGGGTTCTCCCCGGAACTACACACTTCCCATTGCGCCGATGCCATCGACTTTGTGAAAAACGCCCCGGAGAATGCCTATGACCTCATTATCGTGGATCCGCCGGCCTTCGCCAAACACCGCGGCGCGCTGAAAAACGCCCTGCGCGCCTACCAGCGCCTGAACGCCGCCGCCATCGCCAAGGTGGCTCCCGGCGGCTTCGTGTTCACCTTCAGCTGCTCGCAGGTGGTGGACAAGGAGGCCTTCGCCCTGGCGGTCTTCTCGGCCGCCGCCGATGCCGGCCGCAGCGTACGCATCCTGGACCGCCTGAACCAGGGCGCGGACCATTCGGTCAATATCTACCACCCCGAAGGCGAATACCTCAAGGGTTTGCTGTTATACGTGGAATAGTCTTTGTTATTCCAAAGATTTGTATTACCTTTGCATCGGTCGTTAAGACGTAGTATTCTGGGTTAATCGCTGCAGCGCAAAAGTCCCCGCCCGGGCCCCGACCCACCGTAAGGTAGAAAGATGCTATGCAACACTGGGGCAAAAGACAGCACCTCGTTTCGACGAGGTGCTTTTTTTATACACCGATGCCGGCTGGGGGTTAGCTCGCCGGCATCGGGGCAAAGACGGTCCGGCGGCGGTCGATCAGTATCCCACGGAACAAGTTTGCCGG
>JAEEIJ010000006.1 GCA_016281315.1 Bacteroidales bacterium | reverse complement strand
GGGCGAATAACGGCGGAAATCTTTCTCGCCGATGTTCTCCCGCGCCATATTGTGGATCATCATCACCAGCGGCTCCATCGCCGCGGCAAGGCCCGTGGGCGCCTCCTCCAGCGCATCGTGCTTCCGGTACCAGCGGGCGGTAATCAGAATGATAATCAGGAGCAGCAGGGAACTCATCATCAGCGAGAGGACGTTCTTCGTGATGGACAGATCGATGGGCCGCTTCCCGGTTTGCGCATTGATAAGCTTGCCGTTTTCGTTGAACGTATAGCCGTTCTCCGCCGCATGATGCACAGAAAACACCTTCACGCCGTTATCGATCACAATGCACGGCAGCGGAATGGCGATAGGTTTTCCCTTCCATTCGGTGATATGCCACTCGTATTCGTCGCCGATATGGCCGAAAATAATCTCAGGGACGTTGATTTCCTCGTCCTGCGAAGGGATGTCCCCCTCCGTCGCTGAAAAGAAGGCCGATGCTCCCTCGGGGGACACGCCTTCTTCGGACGGCGTAAACCCTCCGGTGAACAACATCGATATGAGGATCGATAAAATCATACCTCAACGCAGACGGTGACGGTGTTGTCTTTCACTTCGGCGAAGCCCTCGCGGACGTGGAGACGCTTTTCGGCGCCGTCTTCCACGTAGCGGACATCCCCTTCCTCGAGGGCCGTCAGGAGGGCGGCGTGGCCGGGCAGGACGGTGAACGGCGCCTGGAGGCCCGGGAGGGTGACCAGGCTCGCATCGGCCTTTACCAATGTGCCTTCGGGAGAGAGGATATGAAGGGCGATCGTCATTTGGCCGCTGCCAGGATGGCCTCACCCTTGGCGATGGCGTCCTCGATGGTGCCCACGTTCAGGAAGGCCTGTTCCGGGAGGTAATCCACCTCGCCGTCCAGAATCATATTGAAGCCCTTGATGGTGTCCTCGATGGAGACCATCACGCCCTTCACGCCCGTGAACTGTTCGGCCACGAAGAAGGGCTGCGACAGGAAACGCTGCACGCGGCGGGCGCGGTTCACGGTGGTCTTGTCCTCGTCCGAGAGTTCGTCCATTCCCAGGATGGCGATGATATCCTGCAGTTCCTGGTTGCGCTGGAGAATCTGCTTCACGCGCTGGGCGGTGTTGTAATGCGCCTCTCCCACGATGTTCGGGTCCAGGATGCGCGAGGTGCTCTCCAGCGGGTCCACAGCCGGGTAGATGCCCAGGGCCGTGATTTTGCGGCTGAGCACCGTGGTGGCGTCCAGGTGGCTGAAGGTGGTGGCGGGAGCGGGGTCCGTGAGGTCATCGGCCGGCACATAGACGGCCTGCACCGAGGTGCTGGACCCGTTCTTGGTGGAGGTGATGCGCTCCTGCATCTTACCCATTTCCGTAGCCAGGGTGGGCTGGTAACCTACGGCCGACGGCATACGGCCCAGCAGGGCGCTCACGTCGCTTCCCGCCTGGGTGAAACGGAAGATGTTGTCGATGAAGAAAAGGATGTCCCGGGGGCCTTCTCCGGTATCGCTGTCGCGGAAGCTCTCCGCCAGGGTGAGGCCGCTGAGGGCCACGCTGGCACGGGCGCCCGGGGGTTCGTTCATCTGGCCGAAGACCATCGAGACCTGGCTCTTCTGAAGTTCCTTCGGGTCCACGAGGGAGAGGTCCCATCGGCCTTCTTCCATCGCTTTATTGAAGGCCTCGCCGTAGCGGATGACGTTGGACTCGATCATCTCGCGCAGGAGGTCGTTGCCCTCGCGGGTGCGCTCTCCCACGCCCGCGAACACGGAAAAACCGTTGTGCGCCTTGGCGATGTTGTTGATGAGTTCCTTGATGAGCACGGTCTTTCCCACGCCCGCACCGCCGAAAAGGCCGATCTTGCCGCCTTTCAGGTAGGGCTCCAGCAGGGCGATGACCTTGATGCCGGTGAAAAGCACCTCCTGACTGGTGGTGAGGTCTTCGAACTTCGGGGGTTCGCGGTGGATGGGAAGGGAGTCCCTGCGGTCCAGTTCCGCCATACCGTCTATGGCGTCGCCGGTGACGTTCATCACGCGGCCGCGGATCTGGGCGCCCACGGGCATCGAGATGGGCCGGAAGGTGTTTTCCACCTCCAGGCCGCGGGAGAGGCCGTCCGTGGAGTCCATCGCCACGCAGCGGACGGTATCCTCGCCGATGTGCTGCTGGACTTCCAGCATCACCCGCTTCCCGTCCGGACGGATGACCGAGAGGGCGTCGTCGATGCGGGGCAGCTCCTCTTCCGCCTTCCGGGCCGATATGTCAAAATGCACATCCACTACCGGTCCTACGACCTGTGCGATATATCCTGTTGCCTGCGCCATACTATAAAAAGATTCAGTATCCACAAAGATAAAAAAATCTTCGCAGATACTGAAATAATATCCCGAGCGGAAATGCCGCTTACTTCTTGAAGGTGATGATGTCCACGCGGTGGTGACCCAACTGATCGTATGTGTCGCGCAGAATCATTTCACTCAGACGGGCTTTTTCCACATAATAGCTGATGGTGCCATTCTCGGGGGTGGTGATGACCACATATTCTCCATCCATCACCCACGAACCCTGGACGGCAATGAAACCGTCCCCGGTCTGCACTTCCTTGCGGAAGACATTCTCCGGATTAAATTCCCAATAGGTGCGGTTTGAGGCGCCGGTATAATACTCGGGTTCCAGGGCTGTACCGTCAACGGTACCCTCCACCTTGATCAGTTGCCAGCGGCCCTGGATGGCGATACCCAGCAGGTCCTCCTTGGTGCAGGACAGTGCGAGGACACACGCGAGGGCAAGGATAATAGCGCGAATAGCTTTTTTCATACGTGTCATTTTTTGAATCAACTGCAAAGATACGCTTTTTTAGGGAAAAGATGAATATTTCGTATCTTTGTCTTGCGCTATGACACTTTTTCTCACCGGCAGTCCCACCCGCTTCGGGGAACCCGCCTTCACGGAGGACAACGGCTTCCTGGCCGAGGTCCGGGCAGCCCTGGCCCAAGTGGCCCCCGGACGCCTTCCGCAGGTACTGCTGGTGAGCGCCGCCCCGGACGACCGGGGCTTCACGGATTCCGTACTGAAAGGGATGAGTGAGTGCATCCACGCCTCGGGCATCGGGACGGCCGGCATCGTGATGCTGGACCGCCGGAACGCCGCGCAGGCGCCGGAGCTGGTGCGGCAGGCCGATTGGATCGTCCTCTGCGGCGGCCACGTCCCCACCCAGAACAGGTTCCTGCACGAAATCGGCCTCAGGGAACTACTGAAAGGCTTTAAAGGCGTTGTGCTGGGCTGCAGCGCCGGCAGTATGAACTGCGCGGAAGAAGTGTATTCGCACCCCGAAAACCCGGGCGAAGCCGTGGACCCCGCCTATCGGCGCTGGCTCAAGGGCCTGGGCCTGACG
>JAEEIJ010000029.1 GCA_016281315.1 Bacteroidales bacterium | reverse complement strand
CTTCCAATCCAGATTCCAGCTCATACAGATACCTCCACATGATCAAAAGCAAGAATGGGCAAATAGGTCTGCGCATCCACGATGCAGCCCTCCGGCCCCTGGGGATGCGCGCCGTAGGAAAGGTGCGCTTTCCCGACAACGGACCGGCCGGGAGTGAGCCACAATTCATTTTCCTGCGCGGCGACGTTTTGAACAGCGTTTTCGCCCTGTTCATCGGTCAGCTGAAAATCGGAAGCGTCATGCAGCGGGCGCAGGCGCATAAAGCCAGTGGCATTGCGGAAAGTCAACCGGATTTTCTCGCCCTCCATCCGCGCCTCTGTTACGTCCGGCGCTTCAAAGTCCGGGCCGCCGTTCAGCGCGCCATGCGCCTGCCGGGCCAGCATTTCGCCCAGCGTCACGTTGCCCGCCGCGGAGGAATGGATTTCGTCCCCCTGGGGAATCCCTGCGGTTGGCAGAATCCAGACTTTTTCCAAGTTCAGCGCCGCCTGCCGCTGGATCTCTTTGATTTTTCCCCAGGCGGCGGCGTCGGGCTGAGTTTCGTAGCGGTTCAATTGGAAGGTGAAAAAGGGGATTCCCCAGCCCAGCTCCCGCCGCGTGTCTTCCACCATCCGGGCGAAGCTGTCCGCATAAGCGGCGGCGTTTTCTTGGTCCGCGTCGGCGCAGCCCTGATACCAGAGAATCGCGCGCACACCCCCCGCCGCCTGAATCTTCGCTGCCATATTGCGGTATAAATCACCGTTTCGGCGTCTGTCCCACCGGGCCATGGGAGACCCGCCCTGGGCAGCCTGAACGAGGCCCACGGGCAAGCCGGTATAATCCGCGTACCGGCGGCCAAAGGACAGGAAGGGCGAGGTGCCCGTGACGCTCATGGGGGCGTTCACGCAGTCCGCCGCGTCCGTGGCATCGTTCATGGGGTGGGCAGCCATATCCCATTTGCCGCTGTTGCGCTGCAGATGCACGCGCACGTCCGGCGGGTCAAAGGCCAGGCCCTTGGCGTATCCCGCCGCGTTGGACTGGCCCGCCATGCAGAACACGTCCCCCACGCCGATATGCACTCGAATATCCCCCCGGAACATCCAGTGCTCCCCCGTCGCCTTCGATACCGCGTCCAGGGAGGTTTCCAGGCGGTAAGGCCCGCCCTGGGGAAGCGTAATGTCCGCTTCCCAGCTGCCCTTCACTTCTTCCCCGGTCAGGACATCCCCGCCGGTTTGACGGCTGCAGGCCGTCCAGGGAATCATGATGCATTGGTCCTGCTCGCTGACCAGCCGCCACACGGGGGTCGCGGACCGGACGCCCGCCCGGATAGCGCCTTTTTCCAATTCCCAGCGGCCTTTCAGCGTTGCTTTCGCTTTTCCCTTATGCCGCTGCAGCACCTGCCAATCCTGCAGGCCGGTGATGATTTCCACGCCGTAAAACATAAATACAGCCTTTCATCGATTCAGTTTATTTTGATCGGACGATTGTCCGCTGCTTTCAATGCCGGGCGGAAGCGCTTTGGCTTCCGATTCGATATTGCAAACCTGTTCCTTTGAAAACGTGGGCCGGGAGGGAACCTCCCAGCCCACGAAGGGTTTTCGGGGAATTACTTATAGTACTTCAGGGATTCGATGTCGGTCTTTTCGTTCAGGGTCTTGAAGAAGCCGTCGAAATCTTCGGTCTGGCTCTTCACGCCCGCCACATAGGCTTCCCAAGCGGCGTCGTCATTGATATCCAGTTCGCCGGTGATGAACTGGTTGGCGCCCACCTTGGAATACTTTTCGCAGGCGGAGGTCAGCGTGGACTTCATCTTGCTTTCTTCCTCGTTCAGGTGGGTCAGAGGAGCGCGGTCATAGGGAGAAATGGAATCGGGGCCGCCGTTCACAGCGGTGTCGATCCAGTACTTGCCGTCATAGTAGCCCTTTTCAGCGGACCACCAGGGTTCGGTGGAGGAGTACTGCAGGATGGTGGAGAAGATCTGGGGCACGAAGGGGATGCCGGTGCGGGCGCTGGCGGAAGCCATGATGCCGCGGTCAGCCAAGGCCTGGCCGGGATTCTCGGCGTTCAGGATCTCATCCACATAGGTGCGGGTGCCGTCTTCCAGGGTCACGAAGTCTTCGCCTTCCACGCCCCAGTTCAGCATCTTGTAAATGTCTTCGGAATACTGATAGTCGATCAGGCGCACAACGTATTCGGGATATTCGGTGTCAGCGCTGATGATGATGCCCATGGTCAGGGTGGTGCCCAGGTTCTTGCCGTTCAGCTTGGAGCCCCACTTCCAGCCGGTGCCGAACTGAGAAGAAGGCAGGTAAGCCAGGCCCCATTCCATATCTTCGGAAACCTTGGCCTGGTTCCAGGACTGCACGGAGCCGGCCCAGTTGGTGGGAACGATCAGGATGTTGCCATTGGCAGCTTTGGCGTCGCAGCTTTCATCGGTGGCGTATTCGGGATCGATGTAACCGGCGGCATACAGCTCGTGCATTTCCTTCAGCATGGTGCGGAAGTTGTCCTCAATGGGGCCGAAAGCCCATTCGGTGCCGTTCCAGTAGGTGGTGTCCCAGGTATGGAAGGTGCCCACGAAGCCACGGAAGAAGGCCATCCAGGAAGCGCCGTTGGACATGACGTACTTGGCGTTTTCAATTTCACCGGCGTCGATCTTTTCCTTCAGGAAGGCGCACAGCGCTTTGAATTCTTCCCAGGTGGTGGCGGGCTTCAGGTCGTACTTCTTCAGCACGTCGAAACGATAGGCGTAAGCGGAGAAGCTCTGGCCGCCGGCCAGGTTCAGGTCGTTGTCATAACCGTCCCAGAACACATAGGAGGTGCCGTCGTCGTTGAGAACGCCGTTCCAGCCGCCTGCCTTGCCTTCCACAAATTCAGGATAGTACACCAGGTAATCCTTGTAATCCATGATGTCCAGCACCAGGGAATCGCCGTCCTCGTCCTTGCCGTAGCCGTTCACCAGGGTGCCCTGGGAATAGGTGTTGACGTCGGACAGGTCGCCCGCGGCCAGGTTGACGGATTCATTGTTGCGGAAGTCGTTCCAGGGTGCGACCTGCCAGGTGATATCCAGCTTGCAGCCCAGGTATTCTTCCACCTTTTCCTGCCACAGCTTCTGCATCTTGGTGGGCAGCTGGTCGGTGCCCCAGTTGGCGGTGGTGACGGTGAGCTTCAGGGTGTTGTTGGGAAGCTCGGGGAAGGTGAGGCCGTCGCGGTTCAT
>JAEEIJ010000028.1 GCA_016281315.1 Bacteroidales bacterium | reverse complement strand
GACTGGATAATGCGGAACATTCCCTCCAGATTGGCAAAATTCTCTTTCTGAGGGCCTCCAGGGGTGCGTACGACAAGGGGGTGGACAATTTGTCCCCACCCTTTGGCAAGTTCCGGTTCGCGGCGCCGCATCTTGGAAATGTAATCTTTGGGATCTTTAGCGTCGGCCAGTACCAGGACTACATCTTTGATAGAGAAATACCATTTCTCCTCGCTCTCAATCCAAATAGTCCGGACTTTCTGGTCCTCAAACAACTGTATTTTCTCTACATCAGACATAGCCTTAGCGTTTTCTGCAAAGATAATTCAAACGGAGGCCTAATGCAAATCTTTGCAAGGTTAAAAAGATTGTTTCATCTCGCAAAATGCGAAACAATATGGGAAGTCTGAGGCAGGCTGATAGTCTCTAACTGACATGATACTACCTGTTTTTACTGTCCCTGATAGATATCTATGCCATTCTTTTTGATTACTGATGCAGAATGTGTATTTTTGCTATGCCATGTTTAGAAGATTTATTATCCTACTGTTAACAGTCCTTCTCTCCTATGCTTGTTCTTGTGGGCCCAAGAAGCAGCATAAGGAGATAATAACTGAGACTGTTTCAAAGGAGCAGGTTGTCACAGAAGACTTCAACAAGATTGGTGAGAAGCTCCAGGAGTTCTTGTCAACAGGAAAGCCTTTGGAGGGTTGGCCTTTCAAAGAGTGGGGATGGAGATTAGTTGACGATCAAATGGTATTCAAGATGCCAAAAGGAGAAACAATCTCTGGGGAAGTCTTGAGAGAATTCCTGAATCTTGACCATGTAAACCATTACGATGCTCGTTTGATCAATAGCAGGGATGAATGGGTAGAGATGCTTATCAATTCGGATGAAGTTTACAAGTATTGTGGGACTCTGGATGTCTCCGAATCTCAAAAATGTTACATCTACACAGTAGAGAATGAGAAACACTTGGGGTATCATGATGCTTTTGCCCTTTTGGTGAAAGGCGACATTGCTGTAGGCTGTGTCCAATTGGCATGCGAAGGATATGGCCTAGGGGATTCTATCGAGGCCAATCGGATCTCCAGAAACAAATTCATTATGGCCTCATCCGCTGTAGATGTAATTGACGAGAATGGTGATTCTCCTGGTAGTTACTACTCCATCAGAATTAACGATGATGGAACCATAACTCGTTCCAATGCCCTTGAATCCGATTTCGATAAACCTACTTGGAACTAACTTCCTACCTTTTTTGTATTCCTCTTTAGGGGATAGTCCCAAAGTGGGTGAAAAACCAAAAACTGCCAAGGAATCAACCTCGGCAGTTTTGTAATCTATTGATTTCAATATGTTATAAAATCAATACTCTTCCTCATTCCACATAAAGTCTTCCTTGGTGGGGTAGTCCGGCCAGATGTCCTCGATGGATTCGTAGATCTCGGAATCGTCGTCCAACTCTTCCAGGTTTTCAATCACTTCGTCGGGGGCGCAGGTGCGGGTGGCGTAGTCGATGAGTTCGTCTTTGGTGGCCGGCCACGGAGCATCGTCCAGGCTACTGGCTAGTTCTAGGGTCCAAAACATAGTTGTATATCTTTTTTATTCTTAAAATCAGCTGATTAGGGCCAAGCGTTTTCGTTTGGGGCTGCAAAGATAGACAAAAAAATGATATAATGGATTTTTTTCGTTAATTTTGCAGTCCTTTCTTACAGAAACTGCTACAAAGAACGCACCAATGGCATACCGGAAAATAGAAGAATATGACGAAAAAGTGACGCGGGAGATTGCCGCGCACATCAAGTCCATCCTGGGCCTGCTGGGAGAGGACGTGGACCGCGAGGGTCTGCAGAAGACTCCCGAGCGGGTGGCGAAGGCGATGCAGTTTATGACCCAGGGCTATTTCCAGGACGGCGAGACCATCGTGAAGAGCGCCCTGTTCCAGGAGCCGTACAACCATATGGTCATCGTCAAGGACATCGAACTCTTCTCCCTGTGCGAGCATCATATGCTGCCCTTCATCGGCAAGGCGCACGTGGCCTACATCCCGAAAGGGGAGATCACCGGCCTCAGCAAGATTGCGCGGGTGGTGGAGACCTATGCCCGCCGCCTGCAGGTGCAGGAGCGCCTTACCGAGCAGATCCGCGACTGCATCCAGGATTCCCTGCATCCGCTGGGCGTGGCCGTGGTCATCGAGGCGATGCACACCTGTATGTCGATGCGCGGCGTGGAGAAATCCAACGCCATCACCACCACATCGGCCTTTTCCGGCATCTTCCTGAAGAGCGACAAAACCCGTAACGAATTCCTGAAACTGATCGAAAAATAAAAGCGGCCGAAAAGCCGCTTTTTTTATTTCCCAATCAGGGAGTAACTCCGGGCGATGAAATCGCTCAGGGCCTTGCCCTTGAGCATCCCGTTGGCGAGCAGCGCCAGGTCCGTGATCTGGTGCAGCACTTCGCAGCCGTCGGCGTAGGTCTTCAGTTCGGCCTTGTGTTCATCCGACTTCACGTCTCCTGAAGGTTTCCCGGAAAGGATCTGCTCCACCAGCGGGTGCTCCAGGTTCACGGTGATGTTATAGCTCTCCGGCATACTGCCGTAGAAGTTCATCCCGCCGCCCAGGGCGCTCATTTCGCGGTAACGGCGCATAAATTCGTTCTGGGTAATCAGCAGGGGAGCGGCGCCCGCGCCCAGGTTCTCTCCGGTGACATAATAGTCGTTTCCTTCCGGCAGGGCGGCCTTGAAGAGGTTCTCCAGGTCATAGCGCTCGTCTTCCTTCATCTCGGGCTTGATCTTCTCTTCCTTCGGGATGAGGTTCTCCACGGCGTCGGAGTCCACGCGGGCGAAGCGGGTGTTCTCCAACTTCTGCTCCAGCAGGTTCACGTAGTGGCTGTCCAGTTCGCAGTCCATCAGGAGCACGTCGTATCCCTTGTTCTTCGCGGCCTCGATGTAGGCGTACTGGTCCTGCACGTTGGTGGCGTAGAGGTACACGAGCTTCTTGTCTTTATCGGCCTGAGCCGTTTCTACGGCCGATTTATACTCGTCCAGGGAGAAGAACTTGCCGTCCGTATTCTTGAAGAGGGCGAATTTCAGCGCCCGCTCGCAGAATTTCTCGTCCGAGAGCATCCCGTACTCGATGAAGAGCTTCAGGTTGTCCCATTTCTCCTCCAGCTGCTTACGCTCTTCCTTGAAGATGCCTTCCAGCCTGTCCGCCACCTTCTTGGTGATGTAGGCCGATATCTTCTTGACGGCGGCATCGCTCTGCAGGTAGGAGCGGCTCACGTTCAGCGGAATATCCGGCGAGTCAATGACTCCGTGCAGCAGCGTCATAAAGTCCGGGACGATGTTATCCACGTGGTCGGTGACGAACATCTGGTTGCAATAGAGGGAAATCTTGTTGCGCTCCACGGCCACGCGGTCCTTCAGCTTGGGGAAGTAGAGGATGCCCGTGAGGTTGAAAGGATAGTCCACGTTCAGGTGAATCCAGAACAGCGGCTCCTCGTTCATCGGGAAGAGGGTGCGGTAGAACTCCTTGTAGTCCTCGTCCTTCAGGTCTGCGGGGGCTTTCGCCCATAGCGGCTCCGTGTTATTGATGACCTTGTCTTTGTCCGTATCTACGTATTTGCCGTCTTTCCACTCCTGCTCCTTCCCGAAGACAATGGGGACGGGCATAAACTTGCAGTACTTGCCCAGCAGGCCCTCGATGCGGGATTTTGCGGCAAATTCGGCCGAATCGTCGTCCAGGTAGAGGGTGACCACCGTGCCTCTCTCGGCCTTCTTGCAAGCAGCCATCGTGTACTCCGGCGAGCCGTCGCAGGTCCATTTGACGGGCTTGGCATCGGCCTTCCAGGAGAGCGTCTCGATGGTGACCTTCTTCGCCACCATGAAGGCGCTGTAGAAGCCCAGGCCGAAGTGGCCGATGATGTTCTGAATCTGGTCTTTGTACTTCTCGAGGAACTCTCCGGCCGAGGAGAAGGCGATCTGGTTGATGTACTGGTCCACCTCCTCTTCCGTCATGCCGATACCGTTATCGATGATCTTCAGGGTTTTGGCTGCCTCGTCCAGTTCGATGTGCACCTGCAGCTCGCCCAGTTCCTCCTTGCAGTCGCCGCTGGCCGCCAGGGCCTTCATCTTCTGGGTGGCATCCACCGCATTAGCGACCAGTTCCCTGAGGAATATCTCGTGGTCGCTGTACAGGAATTGTTTGATAACCGGGAAGATGTTCTCGGTAGTTACGCCAATTTTACCTTTGTTTGCCATATCTGATACTTTTAAAACTCAAAACCGGCCCCTTGTGAGGCCGGTTCGAGAATAGTCAAATTGCAAGCCAATGCGGCCCGCGCTGACAAAATGGCAGTTACTTGTACAGGAACCGCCGGATGGACATCTTCGGGGTTTTCTCGAAGGGTCTGTCCATCAGTTCCACCTTGGCAATCTGGCTGTAGTTGGGAAGCTGACGGTTGGCGCCCAGGCGGATGTTCTCCGGAATCTCCGCCTTGGCCTCATTATCCAGCAAGGCCTTGGCGATGGCTTGCTCGTCCGGGAAGACCAGGGCGACCAGTTTGCCTCCGCGGTCCACCACCACGCTTTCCAGTACGTAGTTCTGGTTGTTCACCACGGCTTCCAGTTCCTCCGGGTAAATGTTCTGGCCGGAAGGCCCCAGAATCATGTTCTTGGAACGGCCGCGGATGAAGATGTTGCCATCGGCATCCATGATACCGAGGTCTCCGGTGCGCAGCCATCCGTCCTCCGTGAAAGCGTTGGCCGTGGCTTCCTCGTTCTTATAGTAGCCGATGGTGATGTTCTCGCCACGCGCCTGGATTTCGCCCACCACATGCTGAGGGTCGTCGGAGTCGATGCGGATTTCGCATACGTCGATGGGTTTTCCGCAGGAACCGGCCACATATTTGGTCCAGTGTTCGTAGGCCAGCAGCGGGCAGCCTTCTGTCATCCCGTAACCCACCAGGTAAGGGAACTTGATCTTTTTGAAGAGGCGCTCCACCTCCGGATTCAGGGCGGCACCGCCCATGATAAACTCCTGTACGTTGCCGCCGAAGGCCTGCTCCAGCCCCTTCCTTACCTTATTATAGATGATATTGTTGATACCGGGAATCTTGGTAAGCACCTTTACCAGCGGCTGGTCCATGGTGGGCTTGAGCTTGCTCTTGTAAATCTTCTCCATCACCAGCGGAACGGTGATGAGGAGGTAGGGCTTTACCTCTGCGAAGGCCTTCATGAGGGTGGCCGGGGTGGGGGCTTTGGCCATCCAGTAGATGGAAGTGCCGTTGCACAGGGGATAGATGAACTCGATTACAAGCCCGTACATGTGGGCCATCGGGAGCATCGAAACCATTTTGTCACCGGCGGGGACGTAACGCTGGCTGAAGTCCACCACGGCGCTGAAGTTGCGGTAGGTGAGCATGACGCCCTTGGGATCTCCCGTAGAGCCGGAAGTGTAGTTGATGGTGCTGAGGTCGTCCCAGTTGTCCGTGGGGAAGACCACGTCTTCCGGGCCGAATCCCTTGGGATATTTCTGGGCGAACAGGCTGTCCAGCTCATCGACTGCCTTCTGGATTTTTTCATCGCGGCAGAAGAGGACTTTCCAGTTGTCCACGTCGAAGACGACTTTGAGGGCGGGCATCTTCTCCGGGTTCATTTTTGCCCAGCGGGCGGCATTGGTGAAGAGGGCCACGCTGTCCGAATGATTCACCAGACCCATCACGCTTTCCGGTGTGAAATCCGACAGGATGGGGACGATGACGGTTTCGTAGGTATTGACGGCAAGGTAGGCGAAGCCCCACTTGGCGCCGTTATTGGCACAGAGGGCGATCTTGTCGCCTTTCTTGAAGCCGGCTTTCTCGAAAATGATATGGAATCGGGCTATGTCCGTAGCCATCTGGGCATAGGTGAAGGAGTCTCCACCTAGGGTGTTCAGTGCGGGTTTGTCCCAATATTTACGGGTGGCATCCTGCAGTCTCTGAAGATAGTGAGGATAACTTGGCATGTCTAGTACTTTAGGTTTTTACTGTCTTACAAAGTTAGCCATTTTTTCGTATCTTTGCAACCATATGAGACGCAAACCCATCATCGGCCTGATCTACGATTTCGACGGCACCCTCTCTCCCGGAAACATGCAGGAGTTCGGGTTCATCCAGGCCATCGGCCAGACTCCGGAAGAGTTCTGGTCCAAAAGCAACGGCCTTGCCATCGGCCAGGATGCCTCGGACATCCTCGCCTATATGAAACTCATGGTGGACGAAGCCAGGAAGAACGGGATCTCCCTCACCCGGGAAGGATTCAAGAAATACGGGGCCGACATCAAACTCTATGAAGGCGTGCGCGAGTGGTTCCACCACATCAATCGGTACGGGAAGGAGCATGGCGTGGTGATCGAGCACTATATCAATTCCTCCGGTTTAACGGAAATCATTGAAGGATCACCCATTGCAGGTGCCTTCAAGCACATTTTCGCCGGCAGTTTCCTCTACAATGAGAAAGGAGAGGCGGAATGGCCGGGGATCGCCGTGGACTTTACGGCCAAGACGCAGTATCTCTTCAAGATTCAGAAGGGCATCTTCTCCTCGCGCGATGCAGAGAAGGTGAACGAATCCATGGCCGACGAATCCAAGCGCATCCCCTTCACCAACATGATTTACTTCGGCGACGGAGAGACGGACGTCCCTTCGATGAAGCTGGTTACCATGTTCGGCGGCAATGCCATCGCGGTCTTCGACCCCGCTCGGCCCAAGAAAAAGGAAGCCGCGCGCAAACTCCTCAAGGACGGACGCGCCAGTTTCATTACACCGGCCTCCTACACCAAGGACAGCCGCACCTTCCGCCTGGTGTGCGCCATCATCGACAAAATCAAGGCGGATAGCGAATTACATCAATTCAGCCGTTACAGATAATGAGCAAATTACGCATTGGAATGGTGCAGCAGCACTGCACGGGGGACATCCAGGGCAACATCGCCCGTCTGGAAGGATACATCCGCGAGGCGGCCGCCCAGGGCGCCCAACTGGTGGTGTTGCAGGAACTGCACAACAGTCTGTACTTCTGCCAGGAAGAGAATGCCAAACTGTGCGACCTGGCGGAGCCCGTTCCCGGTCCCTCCACGGAGCGTTTCGGCGCCCTCGCAAAGGAACTCGGCGTCGTGCTGGTGCTGTCGCTTTTCGAGCGCCGCACCCCCGGCATATACCACAATACGGCCGTGGTCATCGAGGCCGATGGCACCATCGCCGGCAAGTACCGCAAGATGCACATTCCGGACGACCCTCTTTTCTACGAAAAGTTCTATTTCACGCCGGGAGACCTGGGTTTCCAGCCCATCAAGACTTCCGTGGGCGTTCTGGGCGTTCTGGTCTGCTGGGACCAGTGGTATCCGGAAGCCGCACGGGCAATGGCGCTCGGCGGCGCGCAGATGCTCATCTATCCCACGGCTATCGGCGGCGTTCCCACGGACCCTGACTGGGAGCAGGCGCAGCAACGTCAGGCCTGGCAGCTGGTTCAGCGCGGGCATTCCGTCGCCAACGGCCTGCCGGTCATTACGGTGAACCGTACGGGCGTGGAGCCGGATCCCACCGGCCATTCCACCGGCATCGATTTCTGGGGGCATTCCTTCGCTACAGGGGCCCAGGGCGAACTTCTCACCGAGTTCGAGAAGGTCGAAGAAGGCGTCCGCGTGGTGGAGGTGGACCTGGAACAGAGCGAATACGTGCGCCGGGGCTGGCCGTTCCTCAGGGACCGCCGCATCGACGCCTATGATGTCCTTTTGAAACGTTTCGGAGAATGAGAATCCCCGCCGAGTGGGAGCCGCAGGGCTTCGTCCAGCTTACCTGGCCGCACGCGGATACCGACTGGTATGACCTTCCGCACGTGCTGGACTGCTACGTGCAGGTGGCGCGCTCCATCGTCAAGTATGAGCCGCTCCTGGTAGTCTGCCGGGACCGTGAGGAGTGCGTGGCCGATATGGCCGCCCGCGGTTTCGTTCCCGGTCCTTCCGTCCGTCTGGTCGAATGCCCGCTGAACGATACCTGGGCCCGCGACCACGGCGGCATTTCCGTGCTGGACGGCCCTCGGAAACGGGTTTTGGATTTTGTGTTCAACGGCTGGGGGCTTAAGTTCGGCTCCGATTTGGACAACCAGATTACCCGCCGTATCTATGAGGCGGGCGTGTTCGCCCCGGACGTGGAACTGTGCGATATGCGTCCTTTCGTGCTGGAAGGCGGTAGTATCGATACGGACGGCTGCGGGACCCTGATGGCCACCTCGGAGTGCTTGCTGTCCGTCAACCGCAACGAGTATCTCACCCGGGAGCAGATTGAAGCCCGGCTTTGCGAAGCGTTCGGCCTCCGGCGAGTCCTTTGGCTTGACCACGGCGGCATCGTGGGCGACGACACAGACAGTCACGTGGATATCCTGGCCCGTTTCTGCAGCCCGGACACCATTGCCTATACCCGCTGTGAAGACCCCTCGGATGCGAATTATGCGCCGCTGAACGCGATGGAAGCCCAGTTGCGCTCGTTCCGGACGCTGGACGGAAAACCCTATAATCTTATTCCGCTCCCGCTCCCGCCGGCGATGTATCTGGACGATTACCGTCTTCCGGCTTCCTATGCCAATTTCCTGATTGTGAATGGTGCCGTCCTGCTGCCCGGTGCCGGCGCTCCGCTGGATGCCGTGGCCGCCGCGCAGCTTCAGAAGGCCTTCCCGGAGCGGCAGGTGGAGGTCATCGACTGCCGTGCCCTGCTTTCCGGCCATGGCGGCCTCCACTGCATCACGATGAACTACCCGGAAGGGTACTAATATGAAAAAAAGGACGCTCCCGACGGAGCGTCCTTTTTTTATTATCAGGCTACCTTTACTTCACCTCGATGGTGACCACGCGGTTCTTTTCCGCGCTGTCGAAAGGAGCAACGGAAGCGCCGTGGGCGGCGGAGGTGATGTTCTCTTCCTTGGCACCGGCTTTCTTCAGCAGATCCACCACGTATTCCACGCGCTTCTCGCTGAGGTACTGGTTGCGCTTGGCAGAACCGGTCTGTTTGTCCGCATAGCCGTTCACGTCCAGCTGGACGTTCTCGTCCACCACGTTGCCGGTGAAGTACTCCAGGTGAGCCAGTTCACGGTTGGAGAGCTTGGTGGCGCCGCAGTCGAAGTACACGGTGACGGGGGAACCGGGCTTCACGTCCACAGCGGTGAAGGTACCGTTCTCATACAGATAGGTCTGGCCGTCCACCAGGTTGCCATAGGAGGCGAGTTCGTTCTCCAGGGCGGCAGCTTTGTCGCGGAGTTCGGCGTTCTCCTTCTCCAGGGCGGCGGCACGCTCTGCCAGGGAGTTGTACTGGTCCTCGGTGAAAGGAACGGGCACAATCACGGGAGCGATGTCGTCGTGGCGGTCCCAGCCGGTCTTGCCGAACTTGAAGGCGAGACCCACGGTGGCCGACGGGAAGAAGATGAAACGGGAATCCTGCGTGCGATAGGCGCTGGCCTGGGCCACCAGGACGGAGAGGTCGATGGTGACATCCACTTTCTCGTTCATCTTGAGGACATTGATGAGACCGGCACCGGCGGCATATTCCAGATTGTTGCCGGCATTCTCTGCAAAGACGAAGACCTTCTTGCTAACGTCCAGTACACCGGCGCCGAGGTAGCCCACAAAGCTCCAGAAACGATCCGGCTTATAGCCGCAGAAGCTGTTGGACATGTTCCAGAGGGCATCTACGTGGAAATAGTTGAATCCGAAGCGGGAATTGGGATCGATGCCCATCTTGTCGAAGATGGCGGCATTGTTGTCCCAGATGCCGTGCCAGCCGATGCGCATACCGATGGCGGGCGTCCACCATTTGCCGAAGTTCGCATCGATGGCCAGGCCGATGTTGCCCCAGGCACCGGGAACGACGACGCTGTTGATACCGCCGCCGATGCCGAGCCAGGTGTTGTCGAAGGCCTTGTTGGTCTCATAGGGACCGCGGACGACCTGCGCATTCGCATTCAGGCAGAAGAGGCTTGCCACTGCAAGTACCCCAAGAATCATCTTGATACCTTTCATAATATTGCGTTAAGTTTATGTAGAATTACTCCTTAAAACGCACAAAAGTACATATTATATTTTATATATACAAAAAAAAGCACCTCCGAAGAGATGCTTTTTCGTAAACTTGTGCAGGTCTTACTTGACCTCGATGGTAACAACGCGGTTCTTTTCCGCACCGTCGAAGAGCTGTACGGTGGCGCCGTGACCGGCGGACTCGATGTTCTCTTCCTTGGCACCGGCCTTCACGAGGTAGTCAACCACGGCCTTGGCGCGCTGCTCGGACAGATACTGGTTGCGCTTGGCGGAACCGGTCTGTTTGTCGGCATAACCATTGACGGAGAGGGCGATGTTCTCGTCCACCACATTGCTGGCGAAGTACTCGAGGTGAGCCTTTTCACGAGCGGAGATCTTGGTGGAGCCGCAGTCGAAGTAGACGGTGACCGGGGAGCCGGGCTTCACGTCAACAGCGGTGAAGGTACCGTTCTCGTAGAGGTAGGTCTGGCCATCCACCAGGTTGCGATAGGGAGCGAGTTCGTTCTCGAGGGCAGCGATCTTGTCCTTGAGTTCGGCGTTCTCCTTCTCGAGGGCAGCCACTTTGTCTGCGAGGGCGTTGTACTGATCGGTGGTGAAGGGCACAGGGATCACGACAGGGGTGATGGTGCTGTGACGGTCGAAGCCGGTCTTCCAGAGGTTGAAGCTCAGGCCGAGGGTAGCGGACGGGAACCAGATGAACTGGCCGGCGTCTGCAGTGTAGGCGCGGGCGCGACCCACGATCATCTGGAGATCGAGGTTCAGGTTCACACGGTCGGAGAGACGGAGCTCGTTGATGAGACCGACACTGGCAGCATACTCGAGGTTGGAGTTCTTAAGAGCGAAGATGCCGCCGCTGGTGACATCAAGAATACCCATGCTCATATAAGGGATGAAATCCCAGAAGCGGGTCTCTTTGTAACCGCCGATGCTGTTGGAGATGTTCCACAGCAGGGAGCCGTACAGATAGTGGAAGCCGAACTTGTCGTTGGCTGCACCATTGTTGGCGGGAGCCACACCGGCCGGGTTGTTGTTGGCGTTCTGGGCGCCGTAGAAGGCCAGCTTAGGGGTCTGCCACAGGCCGTGATAGCCGAAGCGCATACCGATGGCGGGAGTCCACCACTTGCCGAAGTTGAGGTCTGCGGCGAGGCCGATCTTACCCCAGCTGGCGGTGTTGGTCCAGTCACCGATGACGCTGTTGATACCGGCGCCGATACCGATGAAGGTGTTGTCGAAGGCCTTGTTGGTTTCATAGGCACCCCGGACAACCTTACCGTTCTCGTCGCGGTTGTTGTTCTCCTGAGCGTTGGCGCTGAAGGAGAAAAGGAGACTTGCAGCTGCAAGGGCTCCGAGAATCATTTTGATACCTTTCATAATAGCTATTAATGAGTTAAAATTTTTTTCCAAACTTCCTAAAAAGCATAATTAGCCTTTTATCAACGCAAAAATATGCATTTTTTCTGAAAGAAACAAATTTCCGCAAAAATTTTAAATATTTTTTCAAAAGCGGTATCTTTGCAGGAGAGACCTCGGCGCTATGCAGTTCAAGCTTCAATCTACTTACGCCCCCTCCGGCGACCAGCCGGAGGCGATCGCCGGTCTGTGCGATGCGCTGCGGGACGGCGCCCCCTCCGTCACCCTTCTGGGCGTGACCGGAAGCGGGAAAACTTTCACGATGGCGAACGTCATAGAGCGCCTGCAGCGGCCGGCCCTCATCCTGAGCCACAACAAGACGCTTGCAGCGCAGCTCTACGGCGAATTCAAGGCCTTTTTCCCGGACAATGCCGTGGAGTATTTCGTCTCCTATTACGACTACTATCAGCCGGAGGCCTACATCCCCTCCACCGACACCTACATCGAGAAGGACCTGAGCATCAACGAGAAGATTGACGAGCTGCGGGTAAGCGCTGCATCGGCCCTGATGAGCGGCCGGAGGGACGTCATCGTGGTCTCTTCCGTGAGCTGCCTCTACGGCATCGGCAACCCCGACGACTTCCACGACCAGACGGTCACCCTGCACCGCGGCGACAAAATGTCGATGACGCGCCTCCTGTACAAGATCGTGGATGCCCTCTACTACCGCACTGAGACCGATTTCAAGCGTGGTTCCTTCCGCGTGAGAGGGGACACCGTGGACATCTTCCTGGGAGGGGCCGATTATGCCGCCCGCATCGAGTTTTTCGGCGACGAGGTGGACCGCATCGCCCTCATCGATCCGGTGAGCGGAGCGCTGTTCGAGGAGCTCGAAAAAATAGACCTTTATCCCGCCAAAAACTTCGTCACGTCCAAGGAAAAAGGCGCCGCGGCGGTGAGCCAGATCCAGGACGACCTCGTGAAGCAGATCGCGTACTTTGAAGGGGAGGGCAAGTTCCTGGAAGCCAAGCGTTTGAAGCAGCGCGTGGAGTACGACATCGAGATGATCAAGGAGATGGGGTACTGCCCCGGCGTGGAGAACTATTCCCGCTACTTCGACGGTCGGAAACCCGGTGAGCGTCCCTTCACGCTTCTGGACTATTTCCCGGACGATTTCCTGGTGTTCATCGACGAGAGCCACGTCACCCTGCCGCAGATCCGCGCGATGTTCGGCGGGGACCATTCCCGCAAGGAAACCCTGGTGCAGTACGGCTTCCGCCTGCCCGCCGCCAGCGACAACCGCCCCCTCACTTTCGACGAATTCGAGGCTGTGACGGGCCAGACGGTCTATGTGAGCGCCACGCCGGCCGACTATGAGCTCCAGAAATGCGAGGGCCTGGTGGTGGAGCAGATCGTCCGTCCCACCGGCCTGCTGGACCCGCCCGTGGAGGTGCGCCCCACCAAAAACCAGGTGGACGACCTGATGGAAGAGATCCGCAAACGGGCCGAAATAGACGAACGCGTCCTTGTAACCACCCTCACCAAACGGATGGCGGAGGAACTGGACAGTTATTTCACCCGGAACGGCGTCCGTTGCCGCTACATCCATTCGGACGTGGACACGGCCGAGCGCGTGGAAATCATCGAGGATTTCAAGAATGGGCTCTTCGACGTGCTCATCGGCGTAAACCTGCTGCGCGAAGGCCTGGACATCCCCACGGTGTCGCTGGTAGCCATCCTGGACGCCGACAAAGAAGGGTTCCTGCGCAGCGGCCGCGCCCTCACGCAGACCGCCGGCCGCGCGGCCCGCAACGTCAACGGCCTGGTGATTATGTACGCCGATTCCATCACCCCCTCAATGGACGAGACCATCCGCGAAACCGCCCGCCGCAGGGCCAAACAGCAGGAATACAACAAACTCCACGGCATCACCCCGAAACAGGTACAGGTGCGGGCCAACGCCCTGATGGCCGAACTGGTGCGCTCCGGCGAGGATACCACCCACGTGAGCGGCTTCCTGAATCCGGTCCTCAAGAACAGCGTCACCGGCCACGTGAGCGCGCCGGACAGCGTTTCCGACCCCACCTACGTACCTTCGGCCTCCGAGCTGGGCAGGGGAGACGTCTCCGTTGGCCTGGGGCACGACGCCCGCCGCGAGCGGCCATCGGCCTACGAAGATGGTTTCATCAAGGCCGACCTCGCCGCCGTGCTGCAGGACCCCGTCATCCGCTCGATGTCCCGCGAACAGGTGGAAAAGGCCGCCGCCGAAGCCAGGCGCAAGATGCAGAAAGCGGCCGCCGAACTCGATTTCACGGCAGCCGCCAAATATCGCGACGAGATGTGGAGCCTTCAGGAATACCTGAAGGTCTGGAGGGTTTGAGCAACCGCTCAAACCCGTGAAATCTTAATCACGTGTTTT
This sequence comes from Bacteroidales bacterium, assembly GCA_016281315.1. Classification (GTDB taxonomy): domain Bacteria; phylum Bacteroidota; class Bacteroidia; order Bacteroidales; family UBA932; genus Cryptobacteroides. The sequence continues at coordinate 17,210 of JAEEIJ010000028.1, read as the reverse complement.
AAGACTTTCAGCTGGGAGAGCACTTTGTCCAGCTCCAGGTTGGAGGGGACGGAGAGTTTTACGGAGATTTCGAAGGTGCCGCCGCGGCGGTTCTCCTGCACGTTGAAGCTGCGGATGCTGGCCTTGAACTGGCCAATCACCTCCATAATCTTGTTGATGACGGCGTTCTCCTGGTCGGCGATGATCTTGAGTGCGACCTGGAAGCTGCCGCTTGAGGGGGAATCGGCCCAGCGGACCTTCTGGATACGGTAGGGATACAGCTCCAGCAGGCGCGCCGCGTTGGGACAGGTGATGCGGTGGATCTTGATCCCCGCTTCCCGCGTGACGAAGCCGAAGACGTCGTCCCCGAAGACCGGGTTGCAGCAGCGCGCCATCTTATAGTCGATTCCCTTGACGTTTTTGGCGTTCAGCACCAGGATGTCGTCCTTGCTTTCGTAGTGGCGCGCCGCCTTGGCCGATGCCTGCACGGCTTCGGCCGCCTCCACGCTCTGCGCGTGTCTTTCGGCCTCTCCCAGGATGTAGTCCTTGACGGTATTGACGTCCACCGTTCCTTCGCCGATGGCGGCGTAGAAGGCGGTGAGGGAGGTGTAGCCCAGTTTGGTGCGCAGCTCCGTGAGCATTGCGTCCGGGAGTTCCAGCTTCCAGTTCTTAAGGCGGCGCTCCAGCAGTTCCTTGCCGTCCACGGCCCGCGTCTGCTCCTGAGCCGCCAGGGCCTGTTTCACCTTGGCGCGCGCCTTTGAGGTAACCACCCAGTTCAGCCAGTCCGGGGCCGGATGCTGGTTCTTGGCGGTGAGGATTTCCACCACGTCGCCGGTGGTGAGTTTTTCCTTTATGGAAACGGCTTTTCCGTTCACCTTTGCGCCCACGCATTTCGCGCCGATGTTGGTGTGGATTCCAAAGGCGAAGTCCAGCACCGTGGCGCCTGCGGTCAGGATCCTCAGCTCACCGGTGGGCGTAAAGACGAAAATCTCCCGGGAAGGCGGCTCGGGCAGGTCCTCCGTATGCTCGTCCGGGTGCTCCAGGGCATAGCGCACCGAGCCCAGCCAGGCGGCCATCGATTCTTCGCGCTTGATGCCTTTATAGGCCCAGTGGCTGGCGAAACCGTTCTCCGCCATATCGTCCATCCGCTTCGTGCGGATCTGTACTTCTACATAGGCTCCGTCGCGGTTTTTGACCGTGATGTGGAGGCTCTCGTAGCCGTTGGACTTGGGGTTCGTCACCCAGTCCCGGAGGCGTGTCGTGTCCGGCTCGTATTCCTCCGTCACGAAGGAATAGACCTGCCAGCAGAGATCCTTTTCCAGCTTGTGGTCCTCGCCGTCGCAGTCGATGATGAAGCGGATGGCAAAGACGTCGTACACGCCCTCGAACGGTACTTTCTGCTTCTGCATCTTCTGCCAGATGGAGTAGGCCGCCTTGGTGCGGATCTTCAGTTTATAGGCGATGCCGGCCTCCGAGAGCTTGACCTTGAGCGGCTCGATGAACTCCGCCATCAGCTTCTCGCGGTCCTTTTCCCCGGCCTTCAGCTTGTTGGTGATGAGGCGGTACTGCTCCGGCTCCGCGTAGTTGAGATAGATGTCCTCCATCTCCCGCTTCATATTGTACAGCCCCAGCTGATGGGCGAGGGGAATGTACAGCAGGAGGGTTTCCAGGATCTTGCCGTCGCGGGAGCCTTTCGGGAAAAGCTTGAGGCTCCGCATCACCTCCAGGCGGTCGGCCAGTTTGAGCACTACCACCCGGGGATCGGCCGAATACTGGATGATGAGTTTCTTGTAGTTTTCCGCCTCCAGGCGCGTGTCCTTGGGCTTGATGGTGGAAATGCGGTTCAGCCCTTCCACCAGGGTGCAGATGGGTGCGCCCCACACCTTTTCGCTCACCTCATAGCCCGCCATCCGGCTGGCTTCGTGCAGGTATACGGCGGCAATGCACTCTTCCGGGAGGCCGATTTCGTCGGCCACGATGCGGGCAACGGCATCCGGGTGGCCGATGAAAGGCGTCCCGTCAAAGCGGGTGAGGCCTTCCAGGGCTGAGGCGGCTGCGGCGCGGGCTTTCTCTATGAGGGGCGTCGTCTCCATTTATTTGGCTTGGGCGCGCTGACGCTCGGTGAGCGCCTTCTGGAAGGCGCGGGCGTTGGCGAGATGGTCCTTGTAGTTGCTGGCGAAACGGTGGCTTCCGTTGAAGGAAGGGTCTGCGCAGAAGAAGATATAGCTGTGCGAATGCGGGTGCAGGACGGCCTCCAGGCAGCTCTTGGGCGGGCAGGAAATGGGGCCCGGAGGGAGACCGGCGTACTTGTAGGTGTTGTACGGGGACTCCACGGCCAGGTGCGCGTTCAGGATGCGTTTGGGCTCATAGTCGAAGCAGAAGGCGATGGTAGGATCGGCCTGCAGGCGCATCCCCGTGCGGAGGCGGTTGAGATACACCCCGGCGATGGTGGGCATCTCGGGCTCATAGCGGGTTTCCCCGGCGACGATGGAGGCAAGGGTGCAGGCTTCCCCGGGGGTAAGCCCCTGGGCTTTGGCGGCGGCTACCCGCTCGGGGGTCCACCAGGCGTCGCGCTCCTTCTTGAAGCGGTCGAAAATCTCCTGCACCGAGGCGGTCCAGAGAATCTGGTAGGTGTCCGGAATCACGAGGGTGAAAACGTGGGCGGCGTCCACGCCGTAACGGGCCAGGGAGTCGTCCGAGAAGGCGAAATCGGCCACGGCCGATGAATCCGCGAGCATCTGGGCGCCCACCTTGCGGGCCAGGATGCCCGGCGTGCGGATGGAGCCGGAAAGGGTGAGGTTCACGGGCGTCTGCCAGCCCTTCTGCAGCATCCGGGCCACATACATACTGGTGCAGGTGCCGTCGATGCTGTAATGCCCCGTCTGGACGTGCTCCACGTCCCGGAAGACGCGCTGCAGGCTGGCGGGCTTTTTCACGCCGCCGCCGGCGAGGATGCTGTCCTGCACTTCCTGCGGGGTCATCCCGGGATAGACGTAGAGTTCCGTCAGCCCCTCGAAATTGGGGGCCTTGCGGTCGTACCAGAGGCGGTATGCTTTCACGCCGCCTATCAGACAGACGGCCACGCCCAGTCCAACGGCGACCCGGGTGATGATTTGCTTCGCGGTCATAGGCCTAACGCAGATTGATTACGTCTCCTTCCAGCAGCTGGGGCGTCGCGGTGAAGCCGTTCAGTTTCATAATCTCCTTCTCCCGCACGGCGAAACGCTGGCAGATGGCGTGGAAGTCTTCACCGTCGGCCTCCACGATGTATTTGTCCAGACCTTCCGGGGCTTTTTTCTTCTTGGCGCCCAGATAGACCACGGTGCCGGGCAGCAGTTCAGGCTCCTCCTTGAGGTCGTTGTACTTCAGGAGTTCCTTCCTGAACAGGTGATAGTCCTTGGCGATGGACTTATAGGTTTCTCCTTCCGAGGCGTAGATGAACGGCACGCCGTTCTTGGAGAAGAGGGTGCGGTCCAGCGAGAAGAGGAACTCCTCCTGGGCCTGCGGGGCCACCACCGTCATCTCTTCCTCGATCTCGTTCGGGGATTCCGGAATCACTTCCTCTTCCTGCTCGGTGAGGGTGTCGTACTGGGTGAGATTGTATTTCTCGATGTACTGGATGAGCTTTTCGGGATACTTTTTGTCCGTGGCATAACCCGCCTTCTTGAGGCCGTAGGCCCAGCCTTTATAGTCCGAGCGGTCCAGGTCGAAGAGGAACTTGTAGCGGTCCCGGTAGCGCAGGAAATCCGAATGGTCGATGAAGCTTTCCTCCGGCGTGTCGTACGCGCGGAAGCATTCGCCCTTACGGTCGTCGTCCATCGTGACGGTTCGTCCCTTCCAGTTCTTGTGGCACTTGATGCCGAAGTGGTTGTTCCCTTCCCGAGCCAGGACGGACAGCCCCGCGCCGGACTCCAGGATGCCCTGGGCCAGGGTGATGCTGGCGGGGATGCCGCTGCGCATCATCTCCTGCTGGGCGAGGGGAGCGTACTTCTCGATGTATTCTTCCTGGGGCGATTTCTGGGCCGATGCCATAATGGGCAGCAGGGCCAGGATGAGGGTAATGATCTTTTTCATATCAGGCTTCTTTCCTGCAAATTTCGTACTCGTCCCCGTCGGCGGTGGCGTAAGATTCGGGGAAAATGCTCCGGCACTCTTTTTCGTAGGCCGCCACGTCGCTGCTGCGGGAGGAATAATGGCCGATGAGGAGTTTCCCTGCTCCGGCCTCGAGGGCCACGCGGGCGGCCTGCAGCGTGGTGCTGTGGTGGCGCTGGGCCCCCTGGTCCGCCAGTTCTTCCAGGTAGGTGGTCTCGTGATAGAGGACCGTGACGTCTTTCAGCCAGGCGGCTTCCTCCGGGAAGGGCGCGGTGTCCGAGCAATAGGCGTAGCTCCGCGGCACGAAGGGCTTGTAGGCGGCTTCGGCGGCCGGAATGACGCTGCCATCGGCCCGAAAAACATCTTCCCCGCGCTTGAGGGTGCCGATCTCCGTGAGCGTGAGCCCGTACTTGCCGATGGCTTCCTTGTGCACGTTGAAGGGCGGCTCCTTTTCCTCGAAGCGGAAACCGAAGGTGTCGATGGCGTGGTTCAGCGGGAAGGCCAGCACGCGGATGCTCTTCGTTTCCAGAACCGTTTCGGGCGCCTTCATCTTCAGGGGCGTGTGGCGGATTTCGTAGCCGATTCCCTCGCCGTAATAGCTGAGGAAGAACTTGAGGATGGGGCCGAAGCTCGCGGGCGCGAAAACATTGAGCGGTGTCTGCCGCCCTTTCATCCCCAGGGTGCTCAGCAGGCCGAAGAGCCCGAAAACGTGGTCCCCGTGGATGTGACTGAGGAAGAGCGAATCCAGCTTCATCATCGGAATGCGGTATTCCGTCATCGCGTACTGGGCGCCCTCCCCACAGTCTATAAGGAATAAGCGCCCGTGCACTTGCAGTGCCTGGGCGCTTTGTTTCCGGCCCCTTACGGGCATGGCCGAAGCCGTGCCCAGTAAGGTGACCTTAAAGATATTGGATGAATTACTCACCCTTCTCCAGCTGCTCCTTCAGGGCGGCCAGGGCGGAGATGTCACCAAGGGTGGTCTTCTCTACGCTGGTCTGGACCTTCTTGATGGCTTTCTTGGTGCCTTCGGCCTCTGCGGTTTCCTTGGCGGCCTTGGCTTCCTGATAGGTGCGGACGTGGGACACGCGGATGGTGCGGGTGCTGCGGCGCAGGTCCACGATCTTCACGGGCAGGGTTTCACCCACGAGGGCGTTCTTGCCGTCTTCCTTGACCATTTCGCGGTTGAAAGCGGTCACTTCCGTACCGTCGGCCAGGGTGAGGGTGGTGTTCTTGTCGCCCACAGCCTGCACGGTGGCGTCCACCACGGAGCCGGCAGGGTACTTGGCCTCGAGCTCGTCCCAAGGGTTCGGGGTGAGCTGCTTGTGGCCCAGGGAGAGCTTGTGGCTGTTCTCGTCGAAGTCCAGGATGACCACGTCGATTACGTCGCCGCTCTGCACCATCTCTGCAGGATGCTTGATCTTGTTCCAGGAGAGGTCGCTGATGTGGATGAGACCTTCCACACCGTCCTCGAGTTCCGCGAACACGCCGAAGTTGGTGATGTTGCGCACGGTAGCCTTGTGCTGGCTGCCCACGGGATATTTCTCGCGGATGCTCTCCCAAGGGTTGGTGGTGAGCTGCTTGATGCCCAGGGACATCTTGCGGGCTTCACGGTCCAGGGTGAGGATGACGGCTTCCACTTCGTCGCCCATCTTCAGGAATTCCTGCGCGCTGTGCAGACGGGGGCTCCAGCTCATTTCGCTCACGTGAACAAGACCTTCCACGCCGGGTTCCACTTCCACGAAGGCGCCGTAATCGGCCACGGCCACCACTTTGCCCTTCACGGTGTCACCCACCTTAAGGTCGGCGGAAAGCGCCTCCCACGGGGGCGGGGTGAGCTGCTTGAGACCCAGGGCGATGCGCTTCTGCTGCTCGTGGAAGTCCAGCACGACCACGTTGATCTTCTGGTCCAGGGCAACCACTTCTTCCGGATGGGTGATGCGGCCCCAGCTGAGGTCCGTGATGTGGATGAGACCGTCCACGCCACCGAGGTCCACGAACACGCCGTAGTTGGTGATGTTCTTCACCACGCCCTCGAGCACCTGACCCTTCTCCAGCTTGGAGATGAGTTCCGTGCGCTTGAGCTCCTGCTCGGCCTCCAGGAGCGCCTTGTGGGAAACGACCACATTGCGGAATTCCTGGTTAATCTTCACAATCTTGAAGTCCATCGTGGTGTCCACGAACACATCGTAGTCACGGATGGGCTTGATATCGATCTGGGAGCCCGGGAGGAAAGCTTCGATCCCGAAGACATCCACGATCATACCGCCCTTGGTGCGGGTCTTGACATAACCCTTCACGATTTCGCCGCTTTCGTAGGCCGCGTTCACCTGGTCCCAGCTCTTGAGCTGACGGGCCTTCTTGTGGGAGATGACCAGCTGGCCTTTCTTGTCCTCCGCGTTCTCCACCAGGACTTCCACGGTGTCGCCCACCTTGAGGTCCGGGTTGTAGCGGAATTCGGGAGCGGAGATGACACCTTCGCTCTTGGCGCCGATGTTCACCACCACCTCGCGCTTGGTGATAGCGGTGACCACACCTTCCACCACCTCGTTCTCGGTGACTTTGTTCAGGGTTTTCTCATACAGGGCACGGGCTTCCTCTTTGGAACCGGACTCCTGACCGTCGTTTTCGAAGGCATCCCAATCGAACTCCTCGGGAGCGATGGAAGCATTCAGAGCGGCTTTCTTAATTTCTTCAGACATAGTAAATTGACTTGAAAAAAAATAGTAGTTAAACATTATTTCTTGAGCTTTGCCTTGCATCACGCTTACGCGCCCGCTCGGAAAAAGCGGGCAAATTTAGGAAAAAGAATTCAAACCTGCAAACTTATTTGTACATATGGCGCTTGATGCTGCCTTTGGCAGTGCGCTCGAAGGGAAGGTCCACCATCTCCACGTAGAAGATCTGGCTGAACTTGGGCAGGGATTTGTTCGCCCGGTCGCGGATTTCCAGGGCCATCGACTTCTGCTGCTGCTCGTCCGTTCCCACCACGGCGTCGGCGTGGGGGTAGACCAGCGCCACGATCTTGTTGTCGCGGGACAGGACCACCGATTCTTCCACGATGGGGTCGTTCGAGAGGATCTGCTCCACTTCTTCCGGATAGATGTTCTGACCGGAGGAATTGAGGATGAGGGCCTTGATGCGGCCGCGGATGAAAAGGTTGCCGCCGTCATCCATCGTACCCAGGTCTCCGGTGCGGAACCAGCCGTCCGGGGTCCACGCGGCTTCATCGGCCTGCGGATTCTTGTAATAGCCCACGGTGAGGTTCGGACCGCGCGACTGGATTTCGCCCGGCACGCGTTCGGGATCCGACGACTCGATGCGGATTTCGTGCATCGGCTTGCCGCAGGAGCCGGCCACATAGCCGTCCGGCATCACGAAGGCCAGCAGCGGGGCGGCTTCGGTCATTCCGTAACCCACGGCATAGGGGAGGCCGATCTTACGGAAGGCCACTTCCGCCTTCCAGTTGAGGGGCGCTCCGCCGATGATGATGGTGCGGACGGCGCCGCCGAAGTTCCCCAGCACCATATCGCCGATGGATTTGTAAAAGTTCATACGCACGCCCGGCACGGAGCTGAGCACTTTGCCGGAACGGGTGTTCATCGCGGGTTTCACCCAGCTGGTATAGACTTTCTCCATCACCATCGGGACGGTGATGATGATGGTGGGATGCTCCTGCTGCATCGCTTTTTTCAGCAGCGACGGCGACGGGGTCTTCCCCAGGAAACAGATGCGGAAACCGGTGCAGCAGGGATAGATGAGCTCCATCACCAGGCCGTAAATGTGGGCGAGGGGGAGCATCGAGACGATGCATTCCGGCTGGTCCGTGATGTGCACCTGGAGATAATCCACCACGTCCGAAACCGACGCATAGGTGAGCATCACTCCCTTGGGGTCCCCGGAGGTCCCGGAAGTGTAATTGATGATGGCCAGCGCGTCCAGATTGTCGTGGTAGTGAACCTGCTGGGGATCCAGGCCTTTGGGGTATTCCTTCTTGAGGACGGCCTTCCGCTTGTTCCAGGCGGCCTGGATGTTGGGCTGGGCCCACAGCAGGCCGTCTTCACGGGCGTTGATGACCCCGCGCAGGAGGGGGAGATTCTCCAGCGACATATTCTTCCAGATGTCGGCGTCCGTAATCAGGAGCACGCTGTCCGAGTGATGGATGAGCTGCATCGCCCCTTCCGGCGTGAAGTTGGGAAGGATGGGGACGATGACCGCCTCATAAGTGTTGGCGGCCAGGAAAAAGATGGCCCAGCGGGCCGAATTGCGGGCCACGAGGGAAATCTTGTCCCCCTTCTTGATGCCCGCCTCCCGGAAGAAGGCGTGGATGCCGGCGATTTCCCACGCTACGTCGGCATAGGTGTAGCTGGCGCCTTCAAAGTCGCACAGGGCGGTGCACAGGGCGCGCTGGTGCACCTGTTCTTCCAGGTTTTTCAGGTAATGCTTCATCCGTTGCTATTATTGTTCAAGTCTGCAAAGGTAACAACTTTCTGCGAAAAAATGACTACATTTGCCTTCGCGATGACTGATAACCAGGAATACCCCCGTTTCCGCCTCCTGGCCCGCCGGCTGCGGGAGAGGGGGGAGGAAAACCGGATCTACGAGGGAAATTCCTTCGAGATCATCACTTCCGGCCTGCGCAAGCGGGAGCTGCTCTTGAAAGACCTGGAAGCGGCCCGTTCCTTCATCCATATCGAATACTTCCGCTTCGGCAACGACAAAGCGGGGCGCGAGGTGCGGGAAATCCTGATGAGAAAGGCCGCGGAAGGCGTCCAGGTGCGTTTTCTGAACAACAACTGGAGCGGGCTGTTCACCATCCCGCGCTCCTTTTTCACCGAGATGATCAAGGCCGGCGTGGAGGAAATCCGTTTCACCCATATCAAACAGGGTTTCCGGAAATGGCTTTTCCGCATCAACCACCAGCAGCACCGCAAGATCGTGGTCATCGACGGAAAGGTGGCCTATACAGGCGGGATGAACCTCAACGACAATTATTTCTACCGCTGGCGGGACACGCACCTGCGCATCACCGGCCCCGTGGTGGCGCGCTACAGCGCATCTTTCCTGGAGAGCTGGCGGGACAGCGGCGGCCGCGCATCCCTGCCGCCGGAGTTCTATCTGAAACCCGGTGAGGCGGAGGTCGATGCCCCCTTCCGGGGCAAGTCCCTCCAGGTGGTATCAAGCGGCCCGGAAAACGAGCCTGCGCCGATGCTGGAGGCCTTTTGCCATATCCTGGAAGAGGCCTGCGACTACGTGTTCCTGTGCACGCCGTATTTCGTTCCCCCGCAGCGCCTTCTGGATGCCATCAAGGCGGCGGCCCGCCGCGGGGTGGACGTGCGCCTGATGCTGCCGGAAAACGTGGACACGCCTTTCCTGCGGCCCGCAAACCGCGGCTATTACGCCGAATGCCTGGAGGCGGGCGTCCGCGTCTTCGAGCGGGGCGGTCCCTTCATCCACAGCAAGACGCTTTGCGCGGACGATGCGCTCACGGTCATCGGCACGACCAACCTGGACGAGCGCAGTTTCCACATCAATTACGAGGTGGATACGCTCATCTACGACGAGGAGGTGGCCGCCCATATGCGGCGCTCCTTCGAGGCCGATATGGACGGGGCGCACGAGTGGACGCCGCAGGAATGGAAAATGCGGCGCAAGTGGTACCAGCGGGCGTTTTCATCCTTTTTGCGCTTGCTCCGCCGCCAGTTCTAGCTACTGGAATTCGTAGTCCGCGGTCGCCTTCAACCCCACCGTTCCGAAGTACTTTTCCACCAGGTTCCCCTTCAGGAGGACCCGCCGGCCGATGAGGCCGGGGTGATCCACCAGGTTCAGCGCGTCGCGCAGCTTCCCCTGCGGCAGTTCCACCGCCAGGCAGGCGGCTTTCTCGGTCACCGTGGACCGGTCGGCCAGCGCCAGGTGCGTGTTCTTGGTGATGCCCTCGGTCTTCACGCTTTTTCCGGCCGACGTGAGATCCCCGCCCACAATGTATCCTGTCACCCAGACGCCCTCCTCGCCGATGTGAAAGGGGGCATCGGCCACGGAAAGCGGTTTGCCGTCCTGGCTGCCGATGACCACGTTCTCGTTCTCCCAGACCTTCACCGTGTCGGTCTGGACGGTGATGCGGTTCTGCCCGCCGCCGCTCCCGCCGCCCGGTGCGCTGATGCGGACGGTGAGCACCTCCCGCGGCTCCAAAAGGCGGTTAAAGAGCGTCTCGAAGCGGTTCTGTCCTTCGTGGTAGAGCAGGACCGAGGCCAGCCCGGCCTTGACGTAGGCGGTGCGGGTTTCGCGGTAGAGATAGGGGAGTCTTGCGGTCCCCTGCTGGACGTAGAGGACGCCGTCCGGGTAGGATTCCAGGAAGTCCGAACCCGTTTTCAGGCGGATCCCTGCGTTCAGCAGCGTGCAGCTGAGGTGCACCGTGACGCTTTTCCCGGCGGGCACCTGCACCGCCTGCTCGTCGCCGTACTGGGGGCTGTCGAAGGCCGGCGCGTCGAAGGGGATGGAGACGATGCCCACCGTGTAGCTGCCCTCCTCCACTTCCAGGGCCTGGGGCGAGTTCCCCCAGCTTCCCTCGTAGAGGACGGCGCCGGCGGCGTCGCGGATGGTGAGGATGTAGTCGTCGACGTCGGTGAGCGCTTCGGCGGCTTTCGCCTCGGGCGCGCTTTCCAGCGTCCAGCGCAGGGTTCCTTTCTCCCGGGGCGCGTCCCAGAGGGAGAAATCGTCGCAGGCGGTCGCCGCCAGCAGGATGGCCGCAAGGGCCGGAATGCAGTGTTTCATAAATGATGCTTTTAAGGCCGGGCGACGTTGCCGGGCCGGCGGCGAATTAAGGCGTTATTCACGGTCGGGTCAAGTAAAAGGGATGCATTTTTTTTGCGGTTCGGCTAAAACCGATAAAAATCGACAATTTTTTTAGCCGATTGGTGAAAAATCGTATCTTTGCAGAACCAAAGCGAGACCCTATGTTCGAGAATCTGAGCGAAAGGCTGGAGAGGTCTTTCAAAATCCTGAAGGGTGAGGGGAAAATCACCGAGATCAATGTGGCGGAGACCGTCAAGGACATCCGCAAGGCCCTGCTGGACGCCGACGTAAGCTACAAGGTGGCCAAGGACTTCTGCAACCAGGTGAAGGACAAGGCCATCGGCACCGGCGTACTCACCGCCGTGAAGCCGCAGCAGATGATGGTGAAGATCATGCACGACGAATTGGCGTCGTTTATGGGCTCCACCGCGCAGGACGTCAACGTGAAGGGCAATCCCGGCATCGTGCTGGTGGCGGGTCTCAACGGTTCCGGTAAGACCACTTTCTCCGGCAAGCTGGCCCTGCATCTGAAGTCCAAGAAGGGGATGAAGGTCCTCCTGGCCGCCTGCGACACCTTCCGTCCGGCCGCCATCGAACAGCTGAAAGTGCTGGGCGAGAGCATCCAGGTGCCCGTCTATACGGAAGAAGGGGAGAAGGATCCCGTGAAGATCGCCAAGGCCGCCGTCGCGAAGGCGAAGGCCGATGGCTACAGCGTGGTGATCGTGGATACAGCCGGCCGCCTGGCCGTGGACCAGGAACTGATGGATGAGATATCGACCCTCCACGAGGCCGTAAAACCCACCGAGACCTTGTTCGTGGTGGATGCGATGACCGGCCAGGACGCCGTGGAAACCGCCAAGGCCTTCAACGACCGCCTGGACTTCGACGGCGTGGTGCTCACCAAGATGGACGGCGACACCCGCGGCGGTGCGGCCCTTTCCATCAAGGCCGTGGTGGGGAAACCCATCAAGTTCGTCTCCAGCGGCGAAAAGATGGAAGCCCTGGACGTTTTCCATCCGGAAAGGATTGCGGACCGCATCCTCGGGATGGGCGACGTAGTTTCCCTGGTGGAGAAGGCCCAGGAGCAGTTCGACGAGAAAGAAGCCCGGGCCCTCAAGAAGAAACTCGCCAAGGACCAGTTCACCCTGTGGGATTTCTATCAGCAGATCCAGCAGGTGAAGAAGATGGGTTCCATCAAGGACCTCGCGGGGATGATCCCCGGCGTGGGGAAGGCCATCAAGGACGTGGATATCCCGGACGATGCCTTCAAGGCCACCGAGGCCATCATCCTCTCGATGACTCCCTATGAACGCGAACATCCGGACGTGATCAACGGCAGCCGCCGCAAGCGCATCGCCGAGGGTTCCGGCACCTCCCTCCCGGAGGTGAACAAGCTCCTCAAGCAGTTCGAGGGCACCCGCAAAATGATGAAGGGCGCCGTCACCGGCACCCTTATGCAGCAAATGAAGAATTTCAGGAGGTAGTTCCTACTTTCCGAACAGCAGCTCCAGGTCGGCCTTCAAAGCCGGCCCGGCTGTTTTTTCGGGGATGAACTTCCAGGTGCCGATGACCGAGGGATCGGAAATAACCTCCGGGTCGATGGAGCCGTTCTTCAGCAGGTAATCGTACAGGATATTCCGGATCTCCGGATAACGGGCCACTACGCGGGAATCGATGTCGTCGGTGTCGATGCCCGCTTCCTCCAGCAGGCTACCGCCGCCGCTGGCGCGGTAGGAAGTCATCGCCACGTTGTAGGTGCCGGCGGGGTCGAAGGCGCTTCCGTCGGCCATAGACGACACCGAGATGCGCTCTCCGCGGGGTTTGGTCACGTCCACCGTATAGTTGAGACCGCCCGCCGAATCGAAGTTGTAGGAGCGGCCCACGAAGGACCAGCCCTTCTGCTGGGTGCGGGCGTCGCTGCGGGGAACAATCTTGAGAACGTGCTCTCCGGGGCGCGATACCGTCTGGATCCAGCGGTCGTAGGAGGCCTCCAGATAGCGCAGGATTTCCTCGCCCGTCATCGTGATGATGAAGAGCTGGTTCTCAAACGGATAGATGGTGAAAAGGTCGTTGAAACGGAGGATGCCCGCATCCACGTTTCCGTTGTAGGTGAGGGGCGCGGCAAAGGACAGCTGCGCGGGCTCTTGGCCCAGGCAGAGCGTATGGATGAGATTCACATAAGGACTCATCCCTATGTAGGCGTCCCGCGTGCGCAGGTCTACGTTCAGCACGCCCACTTCCCGCAGGGTGAATTCCCGCACGGCCTCGAACTCCGGGCGGAAAAGCGCGCGCATCGCGGTGTCCACCAGCCTGGCCTTGATGGGAATGAGGTCCGCCTCATAGGAGCGTTCCACAACGGCGCCCTTCTCAACGCGCAGGCGGAGTTTTCCGTGCGCGAGGTAACGGCAGTGGCTGCCGGAATTCAGCAGGGCGCAGGAATCCCGTGCCTCTACATAGGGCCGATGGTCGTGTCCGCAGATGACCCAGTCCACCCCCTTCACGAGGTTGAAGACGTCCATCGCCTCCGACTCCGGATTGGTGCCGTCACCCGCCCCGGTACCGGAGTGGACGATGGCCACCACTACGTCGGGGCGCTCCTTCCTGCGGACATAGTCTACATCGGCCTGGATGCGGCCCGCGATGGGCTCGAAATGCATTCCGCTCCAGAGCTCTTCCGAGAGCCAGCTCCTGATATTCGCGTTCTCATAGCCCAGCACGGCGATGCGGAGACCGGCTTTGTCCACCAGCTTATACTGGGGGAAGTAGGACTTCCCGTTGTCGTTCCGCACGGCATTGGCGGCCAGGAACGGAATGCCGTCCTTCACCAGTTCCCGCTGCACGCGGTCGTAGACGGCGTGCCCGGTCTCTACGTCGTGGTTGCCCCACGCGATGGCGTCGTAGCCCATATACTTCATCAGGCGCGGGAACAGGTGCGGGGACAGCGTGTCCACGTAATTGAAATAGTAGACGGCGTTGTCGCCCTGAAGGCAGTCCCCGGCATCCACCAGGAGCACGTTCTGCGCTCCGTCGGCCACCCGTACGCTGTCGATGCAGTATTTGGCGGCAAAGAGCGATTTGCGAACCCGGCTTCCCGTGTAGGTGGAGTCGAACCAGGCGCCGTGGACGTCGTTGGTGGAAAGGACCGTGAGGGTATACTCACCGTCCCGCAACCGGTGCCCGCAGCCCAAAAGCAGCAGGCAGGCGGCCGAGAAAGCAAGAAAGCGTGTGTTCATATTCTACTTTGCGTAGGCTACGCTGCGGGTTTCCCGGATGACGGTGATCTTGACCTGTCCGGGGTAGGTCATCTCGTCCTGGATCTTCTTGGCGATATCCACGGAGAGCACCTCTGCGTCGTGGTCCGAGACTTGTTCGGCTCCTACGATCACGCGCAGTTCGCGGCCGGCCTGGATGGCGTAGGCCTTGGTGACGCCGGGATAGGCGCCGGCCAGGTTCTCCATCCCGCGCAGGCGCTTGATGTAGCTTTCGATCACCTCGCGGCGGGCACCCGGACGGGCGCCGGAGATGGCGTCTCCAACCAGCACCAGCGGAGCGTAAAGGGAGGTCATTTCCGTTTCCTCGTGGTGCGCGCCGATGGCGTTGCAGATTTCCGGCTTCTCCTTGTACTGTTCGGCCAGTTTCATACCCAGCAGGGCGTGCGGCAGGTCCGGATCCTCTTCCGAGACCTTGCCGATGTCGTGCAGCAGGCCGGCTCGTTTGGCAATCTTGGGGTTGAGCCCCAGCTCGCTGGCCAGGATGGCGCAGATGTTGGCCACCTCGCGCGAGTGCTGCAGCAGGTTCTGACCGTAGGAAGAACGGTATTTCATGCGGCCGATGAGTTTCACCAGCTCGATGTGCAGGCCGTGGATGCCCAGGTCGATGCAGGTGCGCTTGCCCGTCTCCAGGATTTCGTCCTCGAGTTTGGCGCTCACCTTGGCCACCACCTCCTCGATACGGGCCGGATGGATGCGTCCGTCGGTCACCAGCTGGTGCAGGGCCAGGCGGGCCACTTCGCGGCGCACCGGGTCGAAGGCGCTCAGCAGGATGGCGTCGGGCGTATCGTCCACCACGATCTCCACGCCGGTGGCCGCCTCGAGGGCGCGGATGTTGCGTCCTTCACGACCGATGATACGGCCCTTGATCTCGTCGTTGTCGATGGGGAAGGTGGTCACGGCATTCTCGATGGCCGTTTCGGTAGCCGTCCGCTGTATCGTGTTGATAACAATACGTTTGGCCTCCTTGGCCGCATTGAGCCGCGCCTCGTCCATGGTATCGTTGATGTAGGCCTGCGCTTCCGTACGGGCCTCGGCCTTCATGTTCTCCATGAGGACGTTCTTGGCCTCCTGCGCCGACATCCCCGCCACGGTCTCAAGTTGTTTGTTCACCTGTGCGGTAAGGCGTTCGCACTCCTGCTCCCGGCGTTCCAGCTGTTCGCGCTGGGCGTTGAGCTGCCCCTTGAGGCTGTCGAGTTCGTGCTGACGGCGGCCGAGTTCCCCGGACTGCTGGCCCAGCTGCTGTTCGCGCTGGCGGAGCCGGTTCTCGGTTTCCTGAATCTTTCCGTTCTTCTCCTGCACGTAGTTCTCATGCTCGGCCTTGAGCTGCAGGAAATGCTCTTTCGCCTGCAGGATTTTCTCCTGCTTGATGCGTTCTCCTTCCATTTTCGCCTTTTCTACCAAGGCGTCGCGGCGACCCTTCATAGCGAGCCTGCGCACGAGTATGTAGATGGCCAGGGCGACGATTGCGCCCACTGCGGCCCCAATGAAAAATAACAACATAGTTCTATCTTTTTATCAAAACTTGTCAAACAAAAAACAGCATCTCCGCAAAGGCGCGCAGATGCTGTCTATACAAAACCGCCAGTTCCCCTCAGAAAATAATTTCTGTACGATTTGGGCTCCGCCCCGTATCAGGCTTCCTGTCCGGCAGGCCTGCCATCCCCGGCACGAGCGACCCGGTTCCTTGGAACTTGTTGTTTCAGCGGACGGAACTAACGGTCGGTCTTTATGTCATTCAGATAGGCGTCCAGCGATGCGGCAAGGGCCTCGAGTCCGGCCGTCGACTGCTCCGACTGCTCGCGGAGCGAAAGGGCCGAAACCGACTCGTTGAGGGCCACGAAAATGAGTTTGTCGACCCGCTCGAGCTGGGGGAACTTCTCATCGTACTTGGCCAGGCTCGCGTTGATGCGTTCGGCCGCCCGGCGCATCAGCGACTCCTGCTCGGGGCTCTTGGCCTTGAGCGAGAATTCCTTGCCGGCAATCTTCAGTTTGATGCTCTGTTCCATACCCTAATGCTCCAGCAGTGCGATGCACCTGTCGATTTCCCGAATCAACTTGTTCAAGCGGTCCCTGGCCTCGGCATTGCCGCCTTCGGCCATAAAGGCGCCCTTCAACTTCTGGGTGTCTATCTGTCTGTTCAAATCGGCTATCTGCGTCTTGCAGGCTTCCACAGCCTCCTGACTCTGCGCGAGGCGCTCCGCGAGCCCGTCGGCACGCTGGCGTTCACCTTCGTAGAGCGAGATCAACTTGGCGATGTTCTTTTTCAGACCCTCAAGTGTCATCCGGCAATAAAAACCTACTTTGGTGCAAACTTACGAAAAAAAACATAGACTTCCAATACAAGCCGGGCTAAAGGCAACTAGTTGCGCATATCGCCGCGGTTATGTCAGCGCTTGTATTTCCTCACACGTCAAGCCGGTATACTTGGAGACCATATCTGCGGGCAATCCATCTGAAAGCATTTCTCGGGCAATGGCAATGCTGCGATTTCGTTCGCCCCTGGCTTCGCCTTTCTTAATGCCCTTCTTTTCCGCAAAGGCAATCTGGTTGCGTATGTCGCGTTCCGTGGTCATATCGTTCTGGTACCTGATGCGTTCTTCCGGCGTAAAGGAAGCAAGAACTGCCGACTCAAACAAGAGCCGCCGCTGCGGGAGGCTCCGGGAAAGGCCCTCCTCGCGGCGGCCCGTCTCGGTGAGCGAGAGAGGCTTATTTGCTCACCGCGCCCATCTCCCGAGGATACCGGTGAGCAGAAAGGACGTTATCGCTCACCAGGCGAAAGCCCAGGTGGTAGGTCGGCACAAACACCCGCGGACCTACCGGTTAAGTCATATTTGCCGTGGAGGATAAACGGCAAAAACAGGATGCTCGGCGGCCCGGAGGGTGGGCAACCGGCGGTCCTCAGACCGCCCGGCGGAGAGCGGGACGGAGCCCGCAGGGCGATGTCGGTAGCTCGAGAGCCGCGGGGGTAGCGAACGGAGCGTCAGCGGACGTGAGCGGGTAAGGGGGCAGCGCCCCCTAAGACCAGATGCGAGAATGGAAGGAGCCCCGGTGGAAGGCCGGGCCGCCAGGCTCCCGGAG
>JAEEIJ010000027.1 GCA_016281315.1 Bacteroidales bacterium | reverse complement strand
TTTCGGGCTTGTTGTAAAAAAGAAATATGCCCTACAGCGCGCTGTAAGGCATATTACCATAACGGGGAGCGGAAAACGAGACTCGAACTCGCGACCCCGACCTTGGCAAGGTCGTGCTCTACCAACTGAGCTATTTCCGCAAAACCTTCGGTTTTTCGCTATTTTTGGCGGTGCCTCGGAAAAGTAAACTTTTCGCTCGGCTTGCGCAAAAATTCCGCATTGGGATTGCAAAGGTACAATCTTTTTTCTAACCTGCAAATTTTTTGATGAAAAAAATGTATATTTGTGGGAACGGAACTAACTTAACCAATCATACCATTATGAAAAAATTTGCTTCCTATCTCCTTTGCGGCCTCCTGATTGTCGGCTGCGGTATGTCCAACCTGGGCAAGGGTTCCCTCATCGGCACGGGTGCAGGTGCCGCCATCGGCGCCGGTATCGGCTATCTGATCGGCGGTGACGGCAAGGCTGCCGCCATCGGTGCCGCCATCGGCGGTGCTGCAGGCGCCGGCACGGGTGCCATCATCGGCAACAAGATGGACAAGAAAGCCGCCGAACTGGCCGCCCTCGAGAACGCGCAGGTGGAGACCGTCACCGATGTGAACGGCCTCAAGGCCATCAAGGTCACCTTCGACAACGGCATCCTCTTCGACCTGAACAAGAGCACCCTCAAGCCCGAAGCCAAGGTTGCCCTGGATAAGTTCGCCGTGGAGATGAACGACCTTCCGCTCACCAACATCAACGTCTACGGTCACACGGACAACACCGGTACCGCAGAGGTGAACAAGAAAGTCTCCCAGCAGCGGGCCGATGCAGTGGCCAAGTACCTCCACAAGAAGGGTATCGCCAACAACCGCATGCTGGCCGAAGGCCTCTCCTATGACTTCCCGGTGGCCGACAACGCTACCGCCGAAGGCCGGGCCCAGAACCGCCGCGTGGAAATCTACATTTCCGCCAACGACGAAATGGTCAAAGAAGCCGAGGAAGGCAAGCTGAACTAGCGAAATTGTAGGCCTGGTTGCGTCGTTGTGCCTGCTGTGCTTTAGCGCGGCGGCACAAGATGTAATCAGGGGCACCGTCGTCGATCAGAACGGCGAGGCCATCATCGGGGCCGGCAGCGATGCCGGCCCCTTTGCTTTTATAAAGGGAAAAGCGTATCTTTGTGCAATTAAAACCATTGTTATGAGCCAACTGCACGTCATCAACCACCCCATGATCCAGCACAAGCTGACGATCATGCGCAAGAAGGAAACCGGTCCCAAGGATTTCCGTCAACTCCTGAACGAAATCGCCCTCCTGATGGGCTATGAGGTCACGCGGGACCTTCCGCTGGATGACGTCCAGATTGAAACCCCCATCTGCCGGATGATCGCCAAGCAGGTGAAGGGCCGCAAGCTGGCCATCGTCCCCATCCTGCGTGCCGGTATGGGAATGGTGGAGGGCCTGCAGACGCTGGTGCCCGTTGCCAAGGTAGGTCACATCGGCCTGTACCGCAACGAGGAAACCCACGAGCCCGTGGTCTATTACTGCAAGCTTCCGGAGGATATCCAGGACCGCCTGGTCATCGTGACGGACCCGATGCTGGCCACCGGCGGCAGCGCCTGCGACGCCCTTTCGATGCTGAAGGAGCGCGGCTGCACCAACATCCGTCTGATGTGCCTGGTGGGCGCCCCGGAAGGTATCGCCCGTGTCCAGAAGGAGCATCCGGACGTGGATATCTACCTGGCGGCGGTGGACGACCACCTGAACGAAAACGCCTACATCGTCCCGGGTCTCGGGGATGCAGGCGACAGAATTTTCGGAACCAAGTAGGCTACGCCAGCTGGCGTTTGATCAGTTCCCGCTTCAGCTCCGCTCCGTAGGCGTATTCCCCCACGTCCAGGCTGTCCAGCAGGTACAGGTCGCTTCCCTTAAAGAGCGTAGTTCCCTCGGCGGCGCGCCGGATTTCCCGGGCCCTGTCGAGGGATTCTTTCGGGATGATCAGGTGGCAGGGGATGACGTAGGCCACCGGGTTCACGGCCACGGCGTGGGCCACGGCGCGGATGCCGGAGGGATTGCCCACCAGGGCGGCCAGCTCCGTATAGCTGTAGAGCTTGGGCTCCAGTTCGTAAATGGTCTTCCAGACTTTTACCTGGAAAGGCGAGCCGAAGAGATGCAGGTCCTCCCATTTGAGGAATTTAGCGAACTCCAGGAGCTCTTCCGTGGAGATTTTGCGGGTGCCGACGGAACCCACTTCCTCCGGCTTCAGAGCCGCGAGCTCTTCCGCGATGCGGGGGAGATGGCGGTAGTCGGCGGCGATGGACGCCACCTTCCCGTCAATCTCCGTAACAATCCATTTCATACTACTTGAGGTAAGGTTTGAGGGCGTCCCACGGGACGGTGGCCATCACCAGCCCGAGGGCGTACGGTCCTACTTCATAAGGTTGGAAAATCCACTGGACGCCGCCCCTGCCCACGGAGAAATTGCCGTTGGGGGCGACGCTTTCCATCTCCACGAGGGGCAGGAGTTCGGGGTCTTCGGCCTCCATATCCCGCTTGACGGCTTCCTGCAGGAGCGCGGCGACGGGCTCCTTGTAGCCATCGGCAAAAAGGTCTTCCTCCGCGACGAGGGCGCCGGTCTTTTCGTCGAAGACCAGCTGGCTCACCGTCTGGATGCCGTGCGCGCCGCCGCGGTAGCTGTAGTAGCTCAGGAGGTAGTTCTGCCACGAACGGCAACTCCCCGTGAACACGCCGTTGATCTTGTCTTCCCAGGTGAGAATGCCCGCGGCGTTAACCCCGCTGTTTTCGCCCAGATACTCGTCGATGAGGTTTTCCCGGTACCGCACGGCGATTTCCTCCAGGCTGCCGTCCGGCTCCTCCAGGTCGAATGCCTGCTGGAGGATGGCGCGGTTCATCGCCTCCTGCGCCTCCGGGGCGGCGCCGCCGGTGACGTACTCCAGCGAGATGACGAAGAAGAGGGAATCGGCCGAATTCTCCGCGAGGGGCATCACCAGATCGTCCTCGTAGGCCTGGGTTTTGATAGGATTGCATGCGGAAAGCAGCAGCGCCAGGAGCGCCGCCGGGAAAAGGACTCTTCTCATAAATGACGGGTTCATATCCCCAAAGTTACGAAAAAATCCGTATTTTTGCATTGAAATGAAAGCAAGATTACTCATTACCACGTTATTAGCGGCCATTTCGCTGGCCGCGGCCGCCCAGCCCGCCGTGGAGACGACGGTGGACGGCGGCAAGGCGGAGGTGCGTCTCACCATCCCCGTGAAGACCTCCCAGGTGCAGACGGGGACCTTTGTCACCCGCATTCTTTACAGGGAGTACATCCCCGGCAGGATCATCGAGCACGTGGTGGCCGAAAGCCGCAACATCGAGCACGTCTGGGACGGGAAAAACGTCATCCAGACCTTCGAAGTGGACCCCGTGCTCCTCTGGACGCCGGCTACGCCCACGGTCTATTACGCCCGTACATCGGCCGAATTCTCCGAAGGCGCGAAGGAAAACCATGAGACCACCTTCCTCTTCCGCGGGCCCCGTCCGGCGGTCATCCGCGGCGCCGTCCTTCCGGCCGGTAAGGAAGGCTGGGACGAGGACCACTGGGAGTGCTGCCTGCGCCAGTTGAAACTGCAGGGGATCAACGCCGTCGCCGGCCCCGCCTCGCTCCTTCCCGTCTGCGACTACGTGGGAATGGTCCTGATGGAGGCCGATGACTCCTTCCTTCCCTATGCCCGGATCCTGGACGAGGACTTCTTCCCCGTGGGCCGGGAATTCAAGGGCGGCGCCTTCTCGAAACTCGCCCTCGCGGCGACGTTCCGCAGCAAGACGCTTACGCTGGTCCAGGTGCAGGCGACGGACCGCAACAACCGGCTCGTGGAAAACCCTCCCATCACCTTCGAAGTGTCCGGTCCGGCCGTTCTGGAGAGCGCCGGAAAGGCATCGGCCTTCATCCGTCACACGGGCCCCGGCCCGGTCACCGTCACCCTCAAGACCAAGAACCGTCCGAATGTGGTGATGACCCTCCGGTAGGGCCTGTGAATAACTTTGTTAATTAAAATATTTTTCTTATCTTTGCAGCCCATTTTGCAGGGACATAAGCCCTACAAGATGGACTGTAACTTTATTTTATTTATTAACAAACATTTATGCCTACAATTCAACAACTTGTCCGTAAAGGACGCGAGGCCCTCGAAACCAAGAGCAAGTCTCGTGCGTTGGATGCTTGCCCTCAGAAGCGTGGCGTATGTCTTCGTGTGTACACGACGACCCCTAAAAAGCCGAACTCCGCGATGCGTAAGGTCGCGCGTGTCCGTCTTTCCAACGCCAAAGAGGTCAATGCCTACATCCCGGGCGAAGGTCACAACCTGCAGGAACACAGCATCGTGCTGGTTCGCGGCGGCCGT
Organism: Bacteroidales bacterium; assembly: GCA_016281315.1. Taxonomy (GTDB): domain Bacteria; phylum Bacteroidota; class Bacteroidia; order Bacteroidales; family UBA932; genus Cryptobacteroides. Next base: position 51 of record JAEEIJ010000027.1, on the reverse strand, counting down.
GTGAAGGACCTTCCGGGTGTTCGTTACCACATCCTTAGAGGAGCTTTGGAT
>JAEEIJ010000026.1 GCA_016281315.1 Bacteroidales bacterium | reverse complement strand
CATCCAGGGCATCAAGACCCAGAAGCACCTCACCCTTGAGGAAATCGGCCGCCGTATTGCCATTGGAAACTTCAAGGAACTTAATGTCATTGTCAAAGGTGACGTGGACGGTTCCGTCGAAGCCCTGTCCGACCCCCTCATCAAGCGCAGCACGGAGGAAGTGCGCGTGAACGTGATCCACAAGGCCGTGGGTGCCATCAGCGAATCCGATGTCCTGCTGGCCGAGGCTTCCGACGCCGTGATCATCGGCTTCCAGGTGCGTCCTTCCGCCGAAGCCCGCAAGGCGGCGGAAAAGGAAGGCATCGAAATCCGCCTCTACTCGGTCATCTACGACTGCATCAACGAGGTGAAGGAAGGTATCGAGGGTATGCTGGAGCCGGAAAAGAAGGAAGAGGTCACTGCCACCGCAGAGGTGAAACAGACCTTCAAGATCTCCAAGGTGGGCACCATCGCGGGCTGCCTGGTGAAGGAAGGAAAGCTGGTGAACAAGGCCGATGTACGCCTCATCCGCGACGGCATCGTGGTCTACACCGGCACCCTCGCCTCCCTGCAGCGCGGCAAGGACAACGCCAAGGAAGTACCTGCGGGTATGGAATGCGGCTGCGGCCTGGAGCGCTACAACGACATCCATCCCGGCGACATCATCGAGGCCTTCCAGATTGTGGAAATCAAAAGGAGTCTGTAAGTTATGCGTACGTTCAAAACAGTATGGATGCTCGCCGCCCTGTTTCTGGCTGCCTGCAAACCCTCCGGAGAGGGCGGAGGCGGAGGTAACGAGCCCGACCCGGATGCTCCCGTAGCGCTTGCCGACGCCACGATAAACGATGTGGGCAAAGTTCTGGCAAGTGACAAATTCATCTATGCATCCTCTGCTTTCGCAGAAGCCGCCGGCGCCAAGGTTTGCGGCGTGGTAGCTTATGTGGGCAATGACACGGGGGACGCGACCTACCGTCACGGGCTGGCCATTTCAATGAAGAATTTCAATGGAAATGGATCCTGTTGGAAGAACACCTACGGTGTCAAGGACAATCCGTCCCAGTATAACCTTCTCGTCGACGCCCTCGATGCAAAGGAATCCGGCTACGAACTAACCCACCAGGGAGACAGGACCACGAATTCCTATCTGTGGGAAGCGTTCTATTATGCATCCTGGAACAACACGGGGTCGGATGAGTACGTCACGACAATCGCGCCTAAGAACACCAGTGGATGGTTCCTGCCCTCCATTTTCCAGTGGAATCAGATTGTCAACGGTCTCAATGGAAATGAAGCGAGGCTCACCACGGAACAGAACGCCAGCCTGAGTATGTTCTATGCAAACGACAAACTCACCGCTTTGGGAGCACAGGGACTTAAGGACGGCGCCTATTGGTCCAGCTCGGAGCATTCCGAAAACAATGCCTGGATTTATTGGGCCAATTACGGCAAGGCGACCAACACTAACAAGACCTGGAACTATTATATCCGTTCCGTCCTGGCTTTCTAACAATCTTACCCCGGTTTCGGGGCAATAATCAAGGTAAGATCGTCTGTTGAGGCGATCTTACCTCGTTTTTAGGCGGTATTTCAAGGTAAGATTGTAGATAGGGCATTTGGCCCTTCGTTGAAGATGAGATCCATCACGGAGAGCCCGGGGGTGAAGCATTCCAGGCGGTCGCGGAAGACCTGGTAGTAGGGTTTCTCCGGCAAAACGGCCGCTTTTTTCGGGTGCAGGGTAAAGCGGTAGTCCTCGGGAGACTCGGCGACGAAATCGATGGTTTCATCCAGCCGGCACGGCACGCCCAGCGCCCCGAAGGCCCAGCGGATGGTGGAAAGGTTCAGCTCCCAGAGCGTGGCCGGCTGCGCGTCCAACAGCGCGAATACCTCATCCCGATAGTAATCATAGAAGGCCGATGTCTCATAAGCCGTGTCCAGCGCCCGCTGCGTGCGCAGCACCCAGGGCGTGGAATAATCCACCAGCACGTCCCGGATGGCCCAGGACGCCCCGTGAACGACCGGAACCTGCAACATCTGCGCTCCGTCGGAGGAGAGGATGTAGCAACGGTTGCGGTAGCTTTGCTTCTGGTAATTCTCGCAGGCTTCGAGCAGGAACGGCCCCCGCGCCGCCAGCGCGAACCAGGCCACCGGCGGAAAATATGCCGTAGAGAGGAGCACTAGCGGGCCGGACGGGGTTTGGAAACGATGCCCCGCTTGGAGGCGCGGATAAAGCCCACGATGGTGTCGCGGATTTCCGAAGCCGGGTAATTGGCCTCAATGTAGTCCAGCGCCTGGCTGATGTTCATTCCTTTATAATAAAGGGTATCGTAGATGTCCTTGATCAGATTGACGTCTTCTTCGGAGAAGCCCCTGCGGAGCAGCCCCACGCGGTTCACGCCTTCGAACACCACCGGTTCGCGTCCCACGAGGACATAGGGCGGAACATCCTTCACCAGCTTGGAATTCGCGGCGATGAAGGCGTGCTTGCCCACTTTGGTGAACTGGTGCGCCATGCTCTTTCCGCCGATGGTCACCCAGTCGTCCAGGTCCGTTTCCCCGGCCAGACCGCTGTAGCTCACGATGATGCAGTGGTCGCCCACGGTGCAGTCGTGCGCCACGTGGGCATAGGACATGATGAGCACGTCGCTGCCCACCTTCGTGAGATACTTTCCGCTGGCGGCCGTTCCACGGTTGATGGTGGCGCATTCGCGGATGTTCACGCGGTCCCCGATCTCCACGCGGGACTCCTCCCCGTCGAACTTGAGGTCCTGGGGGATGGCGCCCACCACGGCGCCCGGAAACACGGTGCAGTCCTTGCCCATTTTCACGTGGCGCAGCACGGTGGCTCCGTTCATAATGTGGCAGCCGTCGCCTATCTCGACATCTTCGTCGATGAAGGCGAAAGGTCCCACCACAACGTTTTCTCCCAGTTTGGCAAGAGGGCTTACAACAGCCAGAGGATGAATCTCAGTCATAGAATCGTTTATTTGAGCAGGGCCCGGAGGGCCTTTGCCGCTTTGGTATTAATGGTGTGTCCGGCTTTATAGGCCGATATTTTAGCGTTCAGGTACCCTCCGGCGAGGCGAAGGTCGCCCATCAGGTCCAGCAGTTTGTGCCGCCCGCATTCGTCCGGGAAACGGAGCTCGAGGTTGCTCAGGTAGCCGCCCTTTACGCCCAGCAAGGGTTTTTCCATCAGCGCCGCCAGAGAGGCGAGCTGCTCGGCCGTGACGGGATGCTCCACCACCACGATGGCGTTGTCTACGTCGCCGCCCTTGATGAGACCGCTCTGCAGCAGGGGTTCGATCTCGTGGAAGAAACAGAAGGTCCGGCACGGGCCGATCTCCCGGGCATAGTCCACCCGAAGGTCCCAGTGGGCCTCCTGTATGCCAAGAACACGAGAGCCGAAGTCCGATTTGACATCGGCCGAGGGGGCCGATGCAGGCTCGATGCGTACGAATCCGCCGCTGCGCGGGTCCCGCACTTCCACGGCGTAGGGAATGTCCACAAAACGCCGGGGAACGCCCTGGTCAACGGCCTTCAACGCGGAAACATAGGGGAGGGCACTCCCGTCCAGGATGGGCACTTCCCTGTTATCCAGTTCGATGACGGCGTTGTCGATTCCCAGGCCCGTGAGCGCACTCATAATGTGCTCGATGGTCACGGCTTCCGCCTTCCCGCAGGCGATGGTGGTGCTGCGGGCCGTGGAGGTGACATTCTCCGCCAGCGCGGGAATCTCCGGTGCGCCCGGCAGATCCACGCGGCGGAAGACGATCCCGGTATCGGCATCGGCCGGAAGGACCCGCATATGCGAATAGACGCCGGTATGCAGCCCCTTCCCTTCGAAGGCGCAGACCTCGGCGACGGTATGCTGGGTAAAAGACATTATTCCTGGGCCGCTTTCTTGAAGAGGGCGTAGGCTTTCATATACTGTTTGGCGTCGATGACGGGGGAGCCCACCAGCACCTGGCCTTCCTTTTTGATGTGGCCGATAACGCCGCCCTGGGCGCAGATGGTGGTGTGGTCCGCGATCTTCAGGTGCCCGGCGATGCCCACCTGACCCGCGAAGATGCAGTATTTCCCCACCTCCGTGCTGCCGGCGATGCCCGTCTGGGCCGCCATCACGGTGTGGTCGCCGATAACCACGTTGTGGGCAATCATACAGAGGTTGTCGATGCGGACGCCGTTGCCGATGATGGTGGATTCCATCTGGGCGCGGTCGATGGTGGAATTGCAGCCCACCTCTACATCGTTGCCGATGACCACGTTCCCCAGGTGTTCGATCTTTTCCCAGCTGCCGTCCGGCTGCGGGGCGTTGCCGAATCCGTCGCCGCCGATGACACAGCCGGCGTGCAGGATGCAGCGGTCCCCGATGACGGTATCGGCGTAAATCACCACGCCGGGATAGAGGATGCAGTCCTTGCCGATCTTGACGTTGTCGCCGATGAACACCCGCTCATAGATGATGGTGTTGTCGCCCACCTGGGTGTGATGGCCCACAAAGGAGAAGGCCCCCACATACACCCGTTTTCCGAACTTAGTGTTGCAGAACCAGCGGGCCCTGAGGCTCCGGTGGCGGCGGGTCTTCTTTTTCTTTTCGGCCACATATTTCAGCAGATCAGCCACGGCGCTGTAGGCGTCTTCCACGCGCACCAGGGTGGCCTTCACGGGCTGCTTGGGCGCAAAGTCCTTGCTCACGATGAGGATGGAGGCGTCGCTGCTGTACACGAACTCCTCATATTTGGGATTCGCGAAAAAGCTCAGCGTCCCTTTCTTGCCGTGTTCAATCTTGGCGAACTTGGTGGCGACGGCGTTTTCGTCGCCCTCTACGGTGCCCTTCAGCAGTTGGGCCAGGAATTTGGCGGAAAGATCCATAGGCGTTAAATCAGGGGTTCGGCCGTCATTGCGGCGGGCTGGGGAATGCCCATCAGTTTCAGGATGGTGGGCGCGACGTTGCACAGGGCGCCGTCTTTCACGCTCTTTACTTCCGGCGCATTGATGACGATGAACTGAACGGTGTTCAGCGAATGGGCCGTGTTGGGCGTTCCGTCCGCATTCACGGCGAAGTCCGCGTTTCCGTGGTCGGCCGTAAGGAGCACCGCATAGCCGTGGGCAATGGCTTCGTCCACCACTTTTCCGACGAGTTTGTCGATGCAGGCCACGGCCTGGGTGATGGAGGTGTAAACGCCGGTGTGACCCACCATATCGCCGTTGGCGAAGTTGAGGATGATCATATCCTGCTTTTCGCTGCGGATCTGGGCGATGAGTTTTTCCGCCACTTCGGGGGCGCTCATCTGCGGAAGCAGATCATAGGTGGGCACCTTGGGGCTGTTCACCAGGATTCGGTCCTCATTGTCGAACACGGTCTCGCGGCCGCCGTTGAAGAAGAACGTCACGTGGGCGTATTTCTCCGTCTCCGCGATGCGGAGCTGGTTCTTTCCGGCCTTGGAGACGGTTTCGCCCAGGGTGTCCTGCACCAACTCTTTGTCGAAGAGGATGTGCACGCCCGTGAACGAAGCGTCATAAGGAGTGAGGCAGCAGTAATAGAGGGGAATGGTGTGCATCCCTTCCTCCGGCATATCCTTCTGGGTGAGGGCCGATGTGAGCTCGCGGGCCCTGTCATTGCGGAAATTGTAGAAGATGACGGCGTCGCCTTCCTCGATGGTGGCGACGGGTTTCCCGCCTTCGGTGACCACGATGGGCTTGATGAACTCGTCCGTCACATCGGCGTCGTAGCTGGCCTGAATGCCTTTCTGGGCGCTTTCAAACGCGGCGCCCTTGCCCTCCACCAGGAGGTCGTAGGCTTCCTTCACGCGGTTCCAGCGTTTGTCGCGGTCCATCGCGTAGAAGCGGCCGCAGACGGAGGCCACCTTGCCGGTGGTTTCGGCCATTTTCTCTTCCAGTTCCTTTACGAAACCCAGGCCGCTGCGGGGATCCGTATCGCGGCCGTCCATAAAGGCGTGGACATAGACTTTGTCCAGTCCTTCTTCCTTGGCGACCCGCAGGAATTCAAACACGTGATCCAGGCTGCTGTGCACGCCGCCGTGGGAGGTGAGGCCCATCAGGTGGAGCTTTTTGCCGCTCTTTTTCACGTAGTCGTAGGCGGCCTTGATTTCCGGATTCTCCAGGAGCTTGTGCTCCCGGCAGGCGATGTTGATCTTCACCAGGTCCTGGTACACCACACGGCCTGCGCCCAGGTTCATATGCCCTACCTCAGAGTTGCCCATCTGGCCGTCCGGAAGGCCCACATACTCGCCGCAGGCCTGCAGGTGACCGAAGGGATATTTCGCGCGCAGGGCGTCGATGTTGGGCGTTCCCTGCGTCCATATCGCGTTGGAATAGTTGTGGCAGCCTTCGCCCCAACCATCCAAAATCATTAACAGTACTTTATGATTCATAGTTCAAATACAAAAACAGACTGCATCCAATGTGCAGTCTGCAAATTTAATCATTTTTTGCGGAAATCCGAAGGATTCGCCGGGTGGATTTCGTCACCTTTACGCTGTGGTCGATACAGCAGCCGAAGACGGCCAGCACGTGGTGCGGATCCGACGCTTTTTTCAGGAGCCGGAAGAAGGGTTTTTCGTCGGCCGGGACGTGATGGTCCGTGAACCAGTCCTGCATTTTCTTTTTCCCGGGAGCCCCCAGCGGCCGGATCCAGTCGCCGGTTTCCCATCTGCCTTCCACCCATTCTCCGGCTTTATCGGCATCCAGGATGAGCATTCCCTCCGGCTGCTTCACCTCCTGGGTCCCGTCCCAGGGTTCCTCTGTGATAACATAGTTGAGTTCATCCGGGGAGACACACACACCCGAACCCATGGCCACCCTCGGCCGTGTTAGAGGGAGGGGCCCGGAGTCAGTGCCCGCAGGGCACGACGCGACGGGAGGGACGAGGAGCGAAGCGACGAAGGGTTCGGGGGTGTGTGTCTTCCCGGATAATTGCGTAATCTCTGCCCCGAAGCGCTCCATATCGCGGTTCAGGGTTTCCACAAAGCGGGGATTGATTTCCAGGAAAATGGGGAACACCTGGTTCCTGATCTTGTTGCGCTTGTATTCGTTGAGTCCGTTGCTGCTGTCGGTGCGGAAGCTGATGTTGTGTTCGGCCGAGAAGGCCACGATCTCGTCCCGGGTCATTCCCAGCAGCGGGCGCAGCAGGGGGATGTCGGAGAAAGCCCGGTCCGGCAGGAATCCCGAAGCCTTCATGCCCGTGATGCCGCGAACGCCCGTTCCCCGTAGCAGATTGAGCAGCAGCGTTTCCGCATTGTCGTTGGCGTTGTGCGCCACGGCCACGGCCTCATAGCCGAACTGCCGGCACAGCTGGCCGAACCAGTGGTAGCGCAGCCGCCGGGCGGCCATTTCGATGCTGATGCCTTCCTCGCGTGCGGTGAGAGTGGTGGCAAAACGCCGCACGTGGACGTGGATGCCGTAACCGGCCGCCCAGTCGCGCACGAAGCGTTCATCCTCGTCGCTCTCGTCACCGCGAAGGCCGAAGTTGCAGTGCGCAATGGCAAAAGGCTCGCCGCTCAGGCGAACCTTTTCCGCGAGGACCATCGAATCGATGCCTCCGCTGACTCCGACCAGAAGCATAGGAGCCGCTTACTTTTTACTGCTGATGGCGTAGGTGAAGCCCAGCTCAAAGAACTCCTTGAACTGAAGGCCCTTGGCGTCCACGGTGCCGTCCTTGTCCACGTCCCGCACCAGCACCAGCGGATCGTAGATCATAAAGGTGCTCAGGTTCACGGAGAAGAACTTCGCCACTTTCCAGCTGATCTTGTTGTCCCAGGTCATACGGGGTTCGATGGCCGGCGTGAGGTAGTTGTAGAAGGCGGTAATCTGCGTGGAATAGGCGAAGACTTCGTTGATCACCCAGCTCATATCGATCTTCAGCTGTGCACCGAATTCCGCGCGGAACATTTTGAAGTTGTTTCCGTCCGCCTCGTCCAGGCCTTCTTCGCGCAGCGCCATACCGTAGGTCTTGCGCAGTTCGGGGATGTCCACGAACACGCCGCCGCCGGAGAGGGGAGCGAAGTTGAGAGAGAACCAGGGCTTGGGCGTCCACAGCACACCGAGACCGAGATTCAGGTAGGCGGGTGCGAAGAAACCGGATTTGAGTTTCCGGGCGTCCAGCCAGTCCTGCACGGAGGGCTCGTCCAGGCCGTTGGCCGGGGGGGTCTTGTAGTCGTAGTTGCAGCCGAACTGGGTCTTGAAGTCCAGGTTGGCGGAATAGGCCAGGTGCTTGACCGGTGTCTCGTAGCCCCACTTGGACTCCAGATAGATGCGGTCCTTGTTGGTCTGCAGGATGGGTTTATCGGCCGAATAAAGGAAGCCGTAGTCCAGCTGGATGCGGTTTTTGCCGATGAGCTTGTCCTTGGCGTAGTTGGCGTTGGCGTCGATGCCGCCCGAAAGGGTGACGTTGTTGTAGCCGCCGGCGGCCCACTGGCTCAGGAAAGTCTGGCCGAAGTTGAGGTTCGTGACGACGGAATTCTCCCAGTACTTGGGCTTCTCCACTTTTTCGGGGACGTCCTCGGCGGCGCTGAGGGCTTCGGCCGCTTCCGCGGCGGCGGTCTGGGTATTCTGCGCCTGGGCCACCAGCGTGGCGAACAGGGCGATGAGGGTAAAGATGCGTTTCATATAACTAATAGGATCTTGCGAATAATACTCTCTGATGAGAAGGCTTTCCGGTGTAGACGCACTTGCCTTCTTCCAGGCACACGGCGCTGTCCACGGGGATGCAGCGGATGGTAGCCTTGGTCTCTTCCTGGATTTTGGCCTCCGTTTCCGCGGTGCCGTCCCAGTGGCAGAGCAGGAAACCGCCCTTTTCGATTTCTTCCTTGAATTCCTCCCAGGTGTCTACCTTGCGGATGGAGGCGTCGCGGAAGGCGAGGGCCTTGTTGTAGATGCTCTTCTGAATGTCCTCCAGCAGGCCGATGATGCGGTCCTCCAGGCCTTCGAGGGGCTCGGAAATCTTTTCCAGGGTATCCCGCCGGGCCACTTCCACGGTGCCGTTCTCCAGATCCCGCGGGCCGATGGCCAGCCGCACGGGCACGCCCTTCAGCTCCCATTCGGCGAACTTGAAGCCGGGGCGCAGGGTGTCGCGGTCGTCCACCTCCACGCTGTGGCCCTTGGCCTCCAGCGCTTTCTTGACCTGGTACATCTTGTCCAGCACGGCATTGTGCTCCTCTTCGGTCTTGTAGATGGGGACCATCACCACCTGGATGGGGGCGAGGGCCGGCGGCAGCACCAGACCGTTGTCGTCTCCGTGGGCCATAATCAGGGCGCCCATCAGGCGGGTGCTCACGCCCCAGGAGGTGGCCCAGACATAATCCTGCTTGCCTTCCTTGTTGGTGAACTGGACGTCGAAGCTCTTGGCGAAGTTCTGGCCCAGGAAGTGGGACGTACCGGCCTGCAGGGCCTTTCCGTCCTGCATGAGGGCCTCGATGGTCATGGTGTCCAGGGCGCCGGCAAAACGCTCGCCGGGGCTCTTGTGGCCAACGACCACGGGAAGGGCCATGATTTCACGGGCAAATTTGGCGTATACGTTCACCATCTGCTCCTTGCGGGCTTCGGCCTCGGCGGCGGTGGCGTGGGCGGTGTGGCCTTCCTGCCACAGGAACTCGGCCGTTCTCAGGAACAGGCGGGTTCTCATTTCCCATCGGACCACGTTGCACCACTGGTTGCACAGGATGGGAAGGTCTCTCCAGCTGTGGGTCCAGTTCTTGTAGGTGTTCCAGATAATGGTCTCGGAGGTGGGGCGCACGATGAGCTCTTCTTCCAGTTTGGCGTCGGGGTCTACCACGATGCCGTTGCCATTAGGGTCGTTCATGAGGCGGTGGTGGGTGACCACGGCGCACTCCTTGGCAAAGCCGGCCACGTGTTCTGCCTCACGGCTGAAGAAGCTCTTGGGGATGAACAGCGGGAAGTAGGCGTTCTTCACGCCGGTTTCCTTGAACATGTCGTCCAGAATGCGCTGCATCTTCTCCCAGATGGCGTATCCGTAGGGTTTAATGACCATGCATCCGCGCACGGCGCTCTGTTCGGCCAGGTCTGCCTTGACCACAAGGTCATTGTACCACTGAGAGTAGTTTTCCTGCCGGTTGGTTACCTCTTTTGCCATAGTTTTTATTGCTTTTTTTCCGTTAAATGCGTAATATTGTACTGGGAAAGCCGAACGAAAGGTACATTTCTTGCATCTTTAGGGTAAAAATCCGGTTTTCCGGCCACAAAGATACTTAAATTTATTGGATTAAAGGAGGTCGAATATGAAAAAGCACATTCTCTCATATGCCTTTGCGGCATTTGCCGCCCTTTCCTGTTCTTCCATGGCCAGTCTCCAGACGCAGGTCTATGACGACGGCCTGTACACGCGTCCTGCGGTGGCAGCCGCCCCGGCGGAGGCAGTGCCCGTGTCAAGCGAAGAAGTGGACAATCTCCTTGCAATGAGCAAACAGTCTCCCGCGTATATTCTCAGTGAAGGTGACACCCTCGTCGTTCCCGCCGGCTCCGAGGTACGGTTCCGCAACAACAGCGCCGTACTGGCCATCGTGGATACCACGCTGCCTTCCTGGACGTGGGATTATTCCTGGTACTATGGTCCCCGCTGGGCCTGGGATCCCTGGTATTATGATTCCTGGTACTATCGGCCCTGGCACCTCCGCCCCTGGCATTATTACGGTTACCACTGGAGCTGGAACCCCTGGTACTACGGCCCCCGCTGGGCCTGGGACCCCTGGTATTATGATCCCTGGTACTATGATTCCTGGCATTTCAGGCACCACTATTATGGGTACTATGGCTATCATGGATACAGCCACTGGTATGGCCGTCCCGGCTTCTACCACGTGAACCGCCATCTGTACGGCCCCGAGAACAACGGCCGCCAGAGCGTAGCCAGAAAGAGTACCAGCGCATCGGCCTT
>JAEEIJ010000025.1 GCA_016281315.1 Bacteroidales bacterium | reverse complement strand
ATCTTCGGCAACGACTATCCCACGCCCGACGGCACCTGCCAGCGCGACTACATCGACATCGTGGACCTGGCCCGCGCGCACGTTTTCGCCGTCACGCGGATGATGGAAGGCAAGATGAAGCAGGACTGCGAGGTCTTCAACGTGGGCACCGGCCGTCCCGTGAGCGTACTGGAACTGGTGAACGCCTTCGAGAAGGTGAACGACGTGAAGGTGCCGCACAAGTTCGCCCCGCGCCGCCCCGGCGACGTCACCGCCATCTGGGCCGATCCTTCCCTCGCCAACAAAGAAATGGGCTGGAAAGCCACCCGCACCGTAGAAGAAACCCTCAAGGCCGCCTGGGCCTGGGAGTGTCACCTCGCGGGGAAATAGGTTTCCCTATAATATTCTGAGCATCGGGCAGGGCCGGAAGGCTGGTGTTGATTGCTATCACTTTCTTGGTTCCGCCATGGAAATAATAGATCTCTTCGAGAAAACAGAGAAAAAGAAACACACCTCAACATAATAGAGAGCATAATAGAGTTCTGTTTTTGCTATTCGCATAATACACCTGTTGTCGCTTTCATCAGGTGTATTATTATATCTACTCGGCATGTAGACAGTATTCATTAGGGTTTGTAGTCATTAAAGCATACTTTTGGCCTTCAATCGCGATTTTCATGCTTTAACGCCCGTTTTGACCCCATCTAAAGCACACTAACCTCCTCCCAATGCAGATTCTATGCTTTAAGCGCTGGCAGGAGGCAGAGGGCGGGAGACAGGGGTCCGGGGGCTTGTCCCCTTTTGAGGGGGCTCTGCCCCCTAAGAACCCCCGCGGCCTTTTCTCCCTCTACGACTTTGCAGGCAAAGTCCCGGGTACGGCCGGGCGCCTGCAGGCGCCTTTTATCGCACTGGGGCCGAAGGAGCGTAGCTACTGAGTCCCCCGGACCCCTGTCTCCCACCCTCTGCCTCCCACAGTGATTATTCACACATGACGCAGCGGCCGTTTTTTTTCTTATCTTTGTACCTGTATGGCAAGCACAAAGACGAAGACCGTGTGGTTCTGCAGCCACTGCGGCAATGAATACAGTAAATGGCTGGGCCGATGCCCGGCGTGCGGGGAGTGGAACACCTTCGTGGAGAAGGAGGTGGTGACCGGACCGGCCGGGAAAGGTGCGCGGATGAGCGTGCCCGGGGAAGGTCGGAAGCCCCTGCCGCTGAAGGACGTGTCCACCACGCAGGAGGACCGGGTGTCGCTGGGATCGGCCGAAGTGGACCGGCTCCTCGGCGGCGGCATCGTGAAGGGGTCGCTGGTGCTGATGGGCGGCGAGCCCGGCATCGGCAAGAGTACCCTGTCGCTGCAGCTTCCGCTCCACAGGCCCGAGCTGAAAACCCTCTACGTCACCGGCGAGGAAAGCGTGAAGCAGGTGAAGATGCGGGCCGACAGACTGGGCGGCGTGGCCGATAACTGCCTCATCTTCAGCGAGACGGATATGGGCACCATCCTCGAGGAGGCTGAAAAGGTGGCGCCGGACCTGATGATTGTAGACTCCGTCCAGACGATGTACTGCGCCGCCGTAGACTCCACCGCGGGCAGCGTGAGCCAGATCAAGGAGGTGGCAGCGGAACTCCTCCGCTTCGCTAAATCCAGCGGGATTCCGGTCATTCTCATCGGCCACATTACCAAGGAAGGCACCATTGCCGGGCCGAAGATCCTGGAGCACATCGTGGACGTGGTGCTGCAGTTCGAGGGCGAAAACAGAGGCGCCTATAGGGTACTGCGCTCCATTAAGAACCGCTTCGGCTCCACCTCGGAGCTGGCCGTCTTCGAGATGACGGGAACCGGCCTCCGCGAGGTGGCCAATCCTTCGGAAATGCTCATCCCGATGCACGAGGCGGGCCTTTCCGGGACGGCGATATCGGCGATGCTGGACGGGAACCGGCCGTTCCTCTTCGAGGTGCAGGCCCTGGTCTCGAGCGCCGTCTACGGCACTGCCCAGCGCAGCGCGACGGGCTTCGACGTGCGCCGGCTCAATATGCTCCTTGCCGTGCTGGAGCGCCGCGCCGGATTCAAACTGGGCCAGAAGGACGTCTTTCTCAATATGGCCGGCGGCCTGCGCATCACGGACCCGGCCTGCGACCTGGCCGTCATCGTGGCGGTGCTTTCCTCCAACTTCGATATGCCCATCCCCGCCGACGTATGCTTCGCCGGCGAAGTGGGCCTGAGCGGTGAGATCCGCCCGGTCTCCCAGGCCGCGCGCCGCGCCGTGGAAGCCGCCCGCGTGGGCTTCAAACGCATCTTCGTAAGTTCATACACGCATTTCGACCAGAAACCTCAGGGAATCGAAGTGGTGAAGGTGGCCGATATTCCTGCGCTGGTACGGGCTTTATTCAAATAAAAGCCGTATCTTTGTGCCCGCAATGCTGAACCTTTTAACACAAAGAGATACTGCTGGGGCCATTTTTATCCTGGCCATCGTCATCGCTTCGGGCCTGTACCTGGCCAAATTCAAAGTCAAGGGCATCTCCCTCGGAACCACCTGGATCCTGTTCATGGGCATCCTCCTGGGCCATCTTGGCTTGAGGATCAACCCCATAATGCTGGGGTTCATCAAGGACTTCGGGCTCATCCTGTTCGTCTTTGCCATCGGCCTGCAGGTGGGTCCCGGCTTCTTCCACTCCTTCCGGAAAGACGGCCTGCCGATGAACCTGCTGGCCCTGGGCCTCGTGCTGCTGGCCGTCGCCACCACCTATGTCATCCACCTCGTGAGCGGGGAAAACCTGGGCATCATGACCGGCATCATGTCGGGCGCGGTAACCAACACCCCCGGCCTGGGCGCGGCGCAGCAGACGCTCTCCGCCGCCACCGGCTCCACCCCCGAGACCGCGGCGCAGGTCGCATCGGCCGCTACCGGAATCGCATCGGCCTATGCCGTAGCCTACCCGCTGGGCGTTCTGGGCGCCATCGCCGTCCTGCTTGTATCCAAAGCCCTTTTCAAGGTTGACATCAAAAAGGAGAAGGAGATCGCCTCCCAGGGAGAAGATGAGGAAGGCAGTGCCTATCGGCTTGCCTGCCGGGTGGAGAATCCCGCCATCTACGGCAAGACCGTCCACGACATCGTGGGAGAGGAAAACCCGGACCACCTGGTCATTTCCCGGATGAAGCGGGGAGAGAAAGTCTTCTTCCCGGACCTGGACCTGCCGCTGCAGGAAGGCGACATGCTCTTTATCATCACCGACGTGCAGCACAAGGACATCGTGCGCATCATCTTCGGCGAGGAAGTACCCATCAACATGGAAGAATGGAAGGTGAGCGGCACCAAACTGGTGGCCGGACGCCTTTCCGTCACACAGTCCTCCATCACCGGCAAGAGCCTCCGCAAGCTGGACATCCGCCGCAAATACGGGGTCACCGTCACGCGCATTCTCCGCGCCGGCGTGGACCTGCAGGCCGATGCCGACCTCATCCTCCAGGTGGGTGACAGCCTGAAGGTGGTGGGCTCGGAAGAAGGGATCCAGCGGCTTGCCCGCCTGGTGGGGAACGAGCCGGAGTCGCTGCATAAACCCAACCTCATCCCCATCTTCTTCGGCATCGCCCTGGGCGTGGCGCTCGGTATGCTTCCCATCCGCTTCCCGTCCATGCCCCAGCCGCTCAAACTGGGTCTCGCGGGCGGGCCGCTCATCGTAGCCATCCTGCTGGGACACTTCGGCCCCAAACTCCGCATCACCACCTACACAGCCCTCAGCGCCAATCTCATGATCCGGGAGATAGGCATCTCCCTCTTCATGGCGGCCGTGGGGCTGGGTGCCGGCAAGACCTTCGTGGCCTCCCTGGTGGGCGGCGGCTATATGTGGGTGCTCTACGGGGCGCTCATCACCCTCATCCCCATGACGATTATCGCCCTCGTGGCCCGCTGGATCCTGAAGATGGACTTCTTCAAGATCTGCGGCCTGCTTTCGGGCGGGACCACGGACCCGGCGCTGCTGTCCTTCGCCGAGCAGATGTACGGCAGCGGCCGCATCGCCGTCAACTACGCGACGGTCTACCCCCTCACGATGTTCCTGCGGGTGGTGGCCGCCCAGGTTATGATTATGATTATGCTATAGTATATGAAAAAGATTCTGTTCTTTGCTGCGCTGGCAGCAGCCATATCTTGTAACCAATCGGCCCAGTCGCCCTTTGCCCGCAGGGTGGCCGACTATGCCGTGGTGAATATCGAGGCGCCCGACCTGAGCGGCATCTCCGACAACGGGAAAGAAGTGCTCAACCTCTATCGTTTTGCGGCCGACGAGGTGGACGCCATCTACTGGGAGCAGTACTTCGGCGACAAGCAGGCGCTGCTGGACGGGATCGCAGACCCTGTCCAGAAAACCTATGCCCAGATCAACTACGGGCCCTGGGACCGCTTCACGAGCGAATCCTTCGTGGAAGGGTACGACAACCGCCTTCCCGGCGCGGGCTTCTATCCGGCCGATATGACCGCGGAAGAGTTCGCCGCCTGGGAGAACCCGGACAAAAACAGCCCCTACACGCTGGTGCGACGCTCGGAAGACGGCTCGCTGGAGACCGTCTGGTACCACGACGCCTATAAGGAGCACCTGGACAAAATCGCCAAATACCTGCGCGCCGCCGCAGACATCACCATCAAGCCCAGCGTGAAGCGCTACCTGGAAAGCAAGGCCGACGCCCTCCTGAGCGACAAATACTACCAGAGCGGCCTGGCCTGGCTGGACATGGATGATAGCAAGATGGACTTGGTAATTGGCCCGAACGAGGCCGCAGACGACCAGCTGATGGGCCTCAAACGCTCCTATGAAGCTTTCGTTCTGTTAAAGAACGAGGCCCGCACGGAGGAACTGATGCAGTTCGTATCCCGGATTGGCGAGCTGCAGGAAGATCTGCCCGGAGAAGCGGCCTATAAGACCTTCCAGCCCGGCGCCGGTTCCAACATCTTCTCCTGCGACGCCCTGTACTATGCCGGAAAGGCCAACGCCGGCGTCAAGGTCATCGCCCTGAACCTACCCTCAGACACCGACGTGCAGCGCGAACACGGCTCCCGCAGCATCCTGCTGGAGAATGTCATCCGCGCGAAATACAACTATATCGTAGGCCCCGCCGGGGAAGTCCTCCTGGCTCCGGAATTCTCCGAACACCTCTCGTCCGACGCTTTCTTCTGGAACATCGTCTTCCGCGAGGTGGCGCACGGCCTGGGCGTGAAGGAAACCGTCAACGGAAAGGGCAGTGTGGAGCAGGCGCTCGGGAACTACGCCCTCACCCTGGAAGAACTCAAGGCCAATACAGCCAGTGTCCTGCTGGTGTGCAAGCTCCAGGACCACCACGACATCCACCACCTGTTCACCCGGAAGGATGCCCTCACAACCTGGTTCGCCGGCCTGCTGCGTTCCTCGCGCTTTGGCGAAGGATCGGCCCTGGGACGCGCCCAGATCATCATCTACAACTTCCTGAAGGAAGCGGGCGCCTTCCAGCGCAAGGCCACCGGCCAGTATTCGCTGGACTTCGACGCCATGGAGCAGGCCCTCTCGGACCTTACCGCCCTCGTCCTTAAGACGCAGGCCACCGGCGACGCCGACTTTGCCGCCGCCTTTGAGGCGCAGTATGCGCAGTCCAGCGAAGATTTCGCCGCCAACCGCCGCGCCCTTGGCCTGGAACAGATCCCCGTGGACATCCGCTTCAACTTCAAGCGGTAAGAGGAAGGTCGTTTCAAGAAAATTCGCTATCTTTGCACCGAATTAATTCAGACCCGATATGAATCTTCGAGAAGTTAAGAAAGACACCCAGTATGTGATTGGTGCGTTCATCGACGACTGCACCCTGTTCCTGAACATCAACCCCGGCAAGAACGCCGACGAAGTGGCCGGCCTCATCGACAAAGCCGTGGACCTGTATAACGATCTGCGCGACAAGATCGTAGCCAAGCCCACAGAGAACGTGAAAGCCTACTACCGCGCCATCTGCCAGGAACTCTACGAAAAGACCGACGGTCTGTACGACGAACTGGCCGCCGCCGTGAAGAAAGGGCTGGGCGAATAAGCCAAGTGTACATATAAATAATAAGCTGCAGGATTCTGCAGCTTATTTTGTTATCAGGGCCGAAGCCCACACCTCGCAGCCTTCCCCGCGGCCCACGAAGCCCAGATGTTCTGTTGTAGTGGCCTTTACGGAAACGCAATCTTCCGGCACGCCCAGGATGGGCGCCAGGGCCGCCCGCATTGCGGCAATATGGGGCGCGAGTTTGGGCCGCTGCAGGGCGATGGTGATGTCCACGTTCCCCACCTTGTAGCCCTTGGCGTGGACCAGGTCCACCACCCTGGCTAGCAGCAGTTTCGAATCCACGCCCTTCCAGGCGGGATCGCTGTCCGGGAACAGGTGGCCGATGTCCCCCAGCGCCAGGCAGCCCAGCAGGGCGTCGCACAGGGCGTGGATGGCCACATCGCCGTCCGAGTGGGCCACAAAGCCGTTTTCCGAAGGAATCTGCACGCCGCCCAGCCACATCGGAAGTCCCGGGGCTAAGGCGTGAACGTCGTATCCGTTGCCGATTCTGATATCCATAACAACGCAAAGATACAAAAAAAAGCCAACCCCGAGAGGTTGGCTTCGCTTTTTCGGTAAGGCAACTTACTTAGCGATCTCAGCGGCAGCAGCCTCGCCAGCGGCGTTGATGAGGTTGGCGGCGGCGTCTTCAGCGGCGGCTTCAATCTTGTTTTCCTCGGCGGGAGCGGCCTCAGCCTTCTCGCAGCAGGCGGGTTCCTCTGCGGGAGCCTCGTTGTTGCACTTGCAGGAAGCAGCGGCGGCGATCATGGCCACGACTGCAGCGAACATAAACACTTTCTTCATAGTACTATAAAAATTAAAGAGTTAGTATTCTTGATACCGCTGCAAATGTACGGCTTATTTTTGAGACTGCCAACACTTTTTAAAAAATTTTGTTTAAAATTGTAAGCATCAGGGCCTGTGGCCACCGCCTCCGCCTGGCTGAAAACCGCCTCCACCGCCGCCAGCGCTATAATTTCCCAAGGTTACGGACGTTCCGCCGGTAATCCCGGTTGTAGCCAAAACGCCCCCGCAAAAACTCTCTCCGGCAACGGAAACGCCTTTATATCCGCTCGAAAGCCCGGGTGCCGTAACGGCAAAAGAGGACAGGCCGGAAGGGGCCTTGAAGGCCGCCAGGAAACCGCCGGAACCATACAGTGCGTTCCAGGAACCGGCAGTCCCGCTCATCGAGTAGACAGTCTGCTCGGCGGAAAAACCGCT
>JAEEIJ010000001.1 GCA_016281315.1 Bacteroidales bacterium | reverse complement strand
TCTCCGCCCCCAACCGTGCCGAAATCCTGGACCAGGCGCTGATGCGCGCCGGACGCTTCGACCGTCAGATTCACGTGGAACTGCCGGAACTGAAGGAGCGGGAGGAAATCTTCAAGGTGCACCTGAAAGACAAGAAGGTGGCCGAGGACTTCAACGTGGAGTTCATGGCCAAGCACACGCCCGGTTTCTCCGGGGCCGATATCGCCAACGTCTGCAACGAGGCCGCCCTCACCGCTGCCCGCCGCAACCACCCTGTTGTTCTCCAGCAGGACTTTCTGGATGCCGTGGACCGCATCATCGGCGGCCTGGAGCGCAAGTCCAACACCATCATGACACCGGCGGAAAAACGCACGACGGCCTATCACGAGGCCGGTCACGCCCTGGTGGGCTGGCTGCTGCCGTATGCAGACCCTGTGTTTAAAGTCTCCATTATCCCGCGCGGAAAGGCCCTCGGCCTCACCTGGAGTCTCCCGGAAGAGCGGAAGAACTGGCGCAGGAGCGTGATGATGGACAAGATGTGTATGCTGCTGGGCGGACGAGTAGCGGAGGAAATCCTCAATGGAGAGCCCTCCAGCGGCGCGCTCAACGACCTTGAGCGGATGACCCGGATGGCCTACGGGATGGTGCAGTATATGGGTATGAGCAGCAAGGTGGGCCCGCTGTCCTTCTACGATTCCACGGGCGCCAGCGGCTACAACCTGGTGAAGCCCTATTCCGAAAAGACGGCCGAACTGATGGACCAGGAGGTGAAGGCCATCATCACGGAAGTGCACAAGCGCACCCTCCAGATCATTGAATCCCATAAGGATGAGTTCATGAAGCTGGGCGCCCTCCTTCTGGAGAAGGAAGTGGTGTTTGCCGACGACCTGGAGCAGATTCTGGGTCCCAAAGTGAAACCTGCGGAGGACGACCAGTTCCCGCAAGAAGAAAAGATATGAACGGAACCGTAAAACGCAGTATCTTCGGGCTTCTCTTCCTGGCAGTAATGCTGGGAGGCCTGTTGCTGGGCGAAGTTGCCTTCGTCAATCTGTTCCTTTTCATCTCGGGCTGGATGCTCCGGGAGTTTTACCGGATGAACCTGGGAGAATCCCAGCCTCTCCTGAAGAATGTGGGGCTTGCGGTGGGCATCGCCTGGTTCCTGCTGGGCTTCGCCTACTTCAGGGGAGACATTTCCCTGACGTTTTTCGTGAGCGGAGGCCTCCTGGCCCTGCTTCTTCTGCTGGCGCTCGCCGTCCTGCAGAAAAAACACGAGGATTTCCCGAAATTCGCCTTCATCCTGGCGGGACTCCTGTATATTTCCCTTCCGCTGGCGCTTTCTCCGGCACTGGTATTCCGGGGCGGGGATTATAGCGGCCTTTTGATGCTCTCGTTCTTCATCATCATCTGGTCGTCGGATGTGGGCGCCTATTGCCTCGGGATGCTCCTGGGACAGAAGATCTGGCCTGCGAAGATGTGCCCCAAGATCTCTCCCAAGAAGTCCTGGGCCGGCTTCCTCGGCGGTCTGCTGTTCGCCTGCCTGGCGGGGGCCATCCTCAATTGGACGGGGCTCCTGGCCCTTCCGATGGTCCATTGCCTGGGCCTCGCTGCGGTAATGCACGTGCTGGGGGTCTTCGGCGACCTCTTTGAATCCCTGTGGAAACGCGCTGCCGGTGTGAAGGACTCCGGCAACATCATCCCCGGCCACGGCGGCCTGCTGGACCGCTTCGACAGCGCCCTGTTCGCCATCCCGGCGGCCTGTGTTTATCTTGCAATTCTGGGTCTATGAACTGGATAAAAATCGACAACGACTCCTACGGCACCATCCTGATCGCCTGGGTCATCTGCGCCGTCCTTATCTACCTGGCGGCCCATTTCATCAAGAACGCCTGGGTGAGCCTGCCCATATCGGCCCTCCTGGTGGTCTTTATGGTCTTCATCACCTGGTTCTTCCGCGTCCCCAACCGCGAGACACCCCTCACGGACAACGACCAGCTGGTCACTTCCGTGGCCGACGGCAAGGTGGTCATCGTGGAAAAGGTCTTCGAGAAGGAATTCCTGCAGCAGGAGTGCGTCCAGATTTCGGTGTATATGGATTTCTTCGACGTACACTGCAATTTCTGGCCGATAACGGGGAAAGTGATTTATTATAAGTATCACCCCGGGAAATACCTCCTGGCCTTCCATCCCAAGTCCTCGGAGAAGAACGAACATTCGTCCACCTGTATGGAGAACAGCCACGGGAAGGTGTTTTTCAAGCAGATTGCAGGAACCTTCGCCCGACGCATCGTCTGCTACTCGGAGCCCGGAAAGATGGAATACCGCGGAGACCAGTGCGGCGTCATCAAATTCGGCTCCCGCATCGATCTCTTCGTTCCGCTGGATGCCGATGTAAAAGTGAAGGTAGGGGATAAAGTCAGAGCTGTGGAATCAGTGCTGGCGGTCCTGCCGGATTAATCCCACCAAACGGTCTACGGCCTCGTCCTCGGGTATGTGCCTGAGGACGGGTTCTTTTTTGCGGTAGAGGGTCACCTTGCCGTGGCCTTCGCCCACGTAGCCGAAGTCGGCGTCGGCCATCTCGCCGGGGCCGTTCACGATGCAGCCCATCACGGCGATGACGATGTCCTTGAACCCGGCGGTGGCATCCTTCACCTTGTTAAAGGTACTTTCCAGGTCGTAGAGCGTGCGTCCGCAGCCGGGGCAGGCAATGTACTCGGGTTTGTAGAAACGGCGCCTGCAGGCCTGCAGAATCTCGTCCTTGAGGTATTCGTCCTCCAGGGGGATGTCGTCGATTTCGTGATTGAGCAGGGGAGCGCCCCAGTCGCAGGCGGCCTTCAGGATATTTTCCTCCCGGGAGCTCATCTTTCCGGTTCCCACAGGGCCTCTTCCGTAACGGGCGGCCAGATACTGCGCCACCGGAATCTCGTTCTCCGGATCTTCGGTGAGGGAAACGCGGATGGTATTGCCGATGCCCTCGGAGAGGAGGGTCGAGATGGCCACGCAGCTCTTGATGCGACCGCTGTCGCCGTTCCCGGCCTCCGTCACGCCTACGTGCAGGGGAAAGACCACGCCGGCCGCTTTCATCAGGCGCACCAGTTCACGGTAGGCCTTGACCATCACCACGGTGTTGGACGCTTTCAGCGACACCACGACGTTGTAGAAATCGGCCTCCGCGCACATCTGCACCCATTCCATCGCGGCCAGGGCCATTGCCTCCGGCGTGTTGCCGTACTTTTCCACGATGTAACGTCCCAGCGAACCGTGATTGAGGCCGATGCGGATGGCCCGGTCGTATTTCTTGCACGCCTCCAGCAATTCCCGGAAACGCTCGCGGGCCTTCGCGTGGTCCGGATGGAAGTTGCCGGGGTTGATGCGGATCTTCTCCACCACGGGCACGACGGCCAGGGCTACGTCGGCCGAAAAATGAATGTCGGCCACCAGGGGAATCTCCGCGGGAACGCGCGCACGGATGGCTTTGAGCGGCTCCACGTCCGAGAGGGAGGGGACCGTGATGCGGATGAGCTGCGCACCGGCCTTAGCGAGGCGAAGGCACTGGGCCACGGTGGCTTCTACATCGGCCGTATGGGTGTTGCACATCGTCTGGACCACGATGGGATGGCCGGAGCCGATGAGAACGTTTCCCACGCGGACGGTACGGGTTTGAAGTTCCTTATTCACTCTTTTTCTGCTCCTCGATCATCTTTTTGGCCAGTTTCTTCAGCTGCGCGCGGGTGTGGCCGTAGCGGGGCGTGAGCTGGTAATAGACGCCCAGGGTGATGGCCCCGTCCAGCGGATAGGCAAAGCGGTAATAGTACTGGCTCATATAATCCGGCTCCCAGAAGCTCTCCCAGCCCCATTTGACCTGGGCGTTCAGGTGAACCTCGAAAGGGGAAAACATCAGCCCTACGCCGATGCCGCCCTGTACGCCGTAGGTGAGCCGGCGCTCGTGCTCCATAAAACTGTACTGGTTCTTCGTATACAGTTCGTTGTTCTCGTAGGCGGGGTCCAGCGTACGGGAGATATTGAGTCTGTAACCGCCGTAGATGCCCAGTTTCGCGAGCAGCTTGAAATGCTCGCCCATATCCACGTGGAAATGGCTCAGAATGAAAGCCTCAGGTACCTGCATCACCAGTTTGTAGGCGCCGGATTTGGGTTCTACGGGCCTGTAACCGGTTTCCGGATTGGTGCTGTACTCGTAGCCTTCGTAATTCATCTGCGCGCCGAATTCCAGACCCATATTCGGGAAAACGCCGAACATCGTGAAATGGCGGATGAAGGAGACACCGTAGACAGGCCAGGCCAACTGCATTTTGGCGTCCCGGTCCGGATTGAAATAGCCCATCTGCACGGAGGCGCCGCCGTAGCCGCCCACCATCCAATAATCGTTGGGCCGGGCCACCTGGACGGTAAGGCTGTCCAGATATTCGTTCGTCACCGTGTCCGGCAGGGAGAAAAACTCCTTCTCCAGGTCCACCTGGGCCCGGGCCTGGAACAGTGCGAAACACAGCGCCAATGCTATGAAAAGGGCTTTCCGCATCATTTGAACAGGTCCTCCATATTCACATCCCAGACCATTTCGGCCTTTTCCAGTACCTCGATGAGGAACTGATCCTCCAGTTTGAAGAAACGCACCTTTTCCGGCTGACGGTGTTCCAGCAGGTTACCCGTATCCACCAGGTTGTTCCGGTTCAGGTCCTCCGTCATCCGGATGCAGTATTTGCCGGCCTTGAGGTAGGGGAACAGCACTTCGCCGCCGGTCTCCACGATGAAACTGCGGATGACCTTGTTGCGCTGCTCGTTCAACAGGTCGATGATGTACTTGTCGTGGACGCCGGAGAGTTTCAACGTGACCGATGAGAGTTTTTCGTCATTCGGAAGCGTCACCTTCATCTCCGTGCTGTCGTTGTAGAAGCCGTTGATGTCGCGGAAGATCCGGTGCGGAATCTTCAGATAATAGTCGTAACCCTGCTGGAGAGGCTCCTGCGGGTAGATGTTGAAGTGCCTGAGATTGGTGCTGTCGCGTACTACGCGCACGCCGCCCTTGCTTTCCTGCTGACGGGGATTCACGATCCTCAGCTGGAGGGTGTCCCAGTTCTCTTCCCGGAGCGGGTAGTTGAAGGTGATCTGGAAGCCGTATTGCTCCACCAGGGCTGCATCGGCCTCTGTCTTCATCACGGCGATGGTGTCCTCGTGCTTGCGGTCCCGGGCATTCATTTGTTTTTTCTTCAGCTCGGCCCTGGCCTCCTTGCTCAAAGTGAGCTTGACGGTTTCCTTCGTCCGTTTGAGGCGGCCGGTAGTGTCCGTCTTGTCATAGACGATGTCCAGCTTCAGGGTATCCGGCATCTTGCGGGCGTCGTTCACCCAGAGCTCCAGGGAGTCCTGCTGCGGGTTGAACTGCGAGATGAGTTTCTCCCGCGGAAGGCCCTTGATGCGCATATCGTAAATCTTGGCGCCGGGGGCCATAAAGGTGAGATAGGCCGTCCGTTCACCCACGCGTTCCTTCTTGACTATCAGTTGTTTGGATGGTTTCTCGCGGAAGAGATTCAGCTCCAGCTGCGTCTTGCGGGCCAGGCACAGGGCCGTGTCCTTCATATCGAATTTCTTGAATTCGTAGAGGGAGTCGTCGTAGACGATGGTGGGACGGAAGAGCGTATCCAGGAAAGCGACGCGTTCGGTCTCGGGGTCGTAGATGTTGTTGTTGTTCTCGTCCTTGATGGCATAGACGCGGTAGACGGTGTCCTGGATGTTCCGGAGGCTGAAAAAGCCCCAGTCGTCGGTTTTGGTGGCCGCATTGGGCCGATGAAGGAAGACGGCCGAATCCGCGTGGTCCTTGTAAAGGAGGACGGTAGCGCCCTTCAGGGGTTTGAGCGTGTTGCAATCCTGCACCAGGCCGGTCAGGCAGAGCGAGTCGATCCTGTCGCCGGTAGAAAAGACCAGCGTGAAACCGGGGAAGGGATTGCCCTCGTTGTTGTCCACGATGGCGCCCGTCAGATCCAGCGTATAGGTGGTGTTGGGCTGCAAGTCTTCCTCGAAAGAAATAACGACGGATTTTCCGCGGATGGTTCCTTTGGGCTTTTTCTCCATAGGGGGAGAAAGGAAGATGCTGTTGGCGTCCTTGATCTTCACGTATTCGTCGAAGGTGAACACCAGCTTGGTTCCGTGCACGGGCACGTTCACCGTTCCGGGCAGGGGATTCACCTTGGTGATTACCGGAGGAATGGTGTCTTTGGGCCCTCCCGAAGGCGGTGTGGTGGTGTTCGCACAGCCCGTGGGGAAGAACAGCGGCAGCAGGACGAGCGCGGCCGGTATGAGCGGAAAGAGGTTCTTCAGTTTCATAGGTCGCTGCGGGTTACTTTTTCGATGCCGTCGATGCTGGAGAGCTTCTTGATGAGCTGCTCCAGGTTCTCGCGGGAGGAAACGCTCAGGTCGATATAACCGTCGAAGAGCCCGCCCTCGGCCTGCAGGTTCAGGCGGCGCATATTCGATTCCATAATATAGGAGACCAGACGCGTAATTTCGTTCAGCAGGCCCCTGCGGTCCAGTCCCTTGATGTTGATGCGCACGAGGAAACTCTTGTCCTCGCCCTCCAGCGGCCACTCGGGCACCACCACCCAGTCGCCGTGCGTGGCGGCGATGCTTTCCGCCACAGGGCAGGTTTTCTTGTGCACGGTCACCGTGCCGTCGGGGGCGCGGAAGCCGATGACGGGGTCTCCGGGGATGGGATTGCAGCAACTAGCCACAATCACCTGGCCTTTCTCTTCCGGGGTCTGCTGGGCCGGTTTCTCCTCTTCCTTCGGGGCGGCGGGTTTCCGTTTGAACAGGCTCCAGCGGGAGCTGGTAAACTGTTTCAGGGTGTCTTCCAACTTGTCGTGGTGGACGGTGCCGATACCAATCTCGTAAAAGAGGTCATCTCTGGAAGGCATCTTGAACGCTTTGTCCAGCCGCTGGAGTACGGGCTCGTCCAGTTTGACCCCCAGTGCCTCGGCTGTGGCTTCCAGCTGGCTCCGTCCGTAGTCGACGGCCAGTTTGCGGCGGCTCTTGAAATAGTCGCTCACCAGGGTGCGGGCCCGGTGGGTGGTCAGGAATTCCAGCCACTGGGGGGAGGGTTTCGCGTCCTGGGCCGTAATGATTTCCACTTTGTCGCCGGTCTTGAGGGTCTGGTTCAGCTTCACCAGCTTGTGGTTCACCTTGGCGGCGATGGCTTTGTTGCCGATTTCCGTATGGATGAGATAGGCGAAGTCCAGGGCGGTGGCGCCTTTCTGGATGCTGCGCTGCTCACCCTTGGGCGTGAACACATAAATGACCGTGGACGTGAGGTCGTTGTGGATGATGTCCAGCAGTTCCAGGGCGTTTACGTCCGGATTGGTGAGGATTTCCTTGATGTGGTCTATCCAGGCGTCCATCTCATAGTCGCCCTCGCCCATAATGCCGTGTTTCTTGTACACCCAGTGGGCTGCGATGCCTTTTTCCGCGATGTCGTCCATCCGGCGGCTGCGGATCTGGACTTCCACCCAGAGCCCGGCGTCGCTGAGCAAGGTGCAGTGCAGCGCTTCGTAGCCGTTGGCCTTGGGGTGCTTCACCCAGTCCCGCTTGCGCTCCGGCCTGTCGATGTAGCGGTCCGTCAGGAGCGCATAGATGTTGAAGCACTGTTCGCGTTCGCTCTCGGGGATGCCTGTCTTGGGTTCGAAGATGATGCGGATGGCATACAGGTCGTACACCTCGTCGAAGGTGATACCCTTGTCCTTCATCTTCTTCCAGACGGAATAAGGCGTCTTGACGCGCGTCTTCACTTCGAAGGTGTATCCCGCCTTTTTGAGCATTTCCTGAATAGGGACTACGAATTCGGCCATTTCCGCCCCTTTCTCCTCGATCTTGCGCTCGATGAGTTCCTTCACCTCTTTATAGGCGTCGGGCTCCTTGTAGCGCAGCCAGATGTTCTCCAGCTCGCTCTTGATGCTGTACAGGCCCAGCCGGTGCGCCAGGGGAATGAAGATGAACATCGTTTCGCTCAAGATCTTGTCCCGCTTGTGCTCCGGCATATGTTCGATGGTGCGGCAGTTGTGCAGGCGGTCCGCCAGTTTGATGAGCACCACGCGCACGTCGTCGTTCAGGGTGAGGAGGATGCGCTTGAAATTCTCGGCCTGCAGGCTCTGCTGCGAGATGTCCGTCCCGTGGGTCTTCTGCTCCGTATCCAGGACGTTCTTGATTTTGGTGAGGCCGTCCACCAGCGTGGCGATCTTGGGGCCGAAGCGCTCCTGGATGTCCTCCGTGGTATAATCCGTGTCCTCGACTACGTCGTGCAGGAGGGCGGCCGATATGCTCTTATAGCCCAGGCCGATGTTGTCCACCACAATCTGGGCGACGGCGATGGGATGGAGCATATAGGGCTCTCCGCTGCGCCGGCGGACGTTTCGGTGCGCGCTGTTCGCGAAATCGAAGGCGCGCTGGACCACTTCCAGCTCGGCCTCGTTCGCGCAGCGCTTGCGGGCGCTTTCCCGCAGGTGCTCCCATTCGCGTTCGATAACGGCGTAATCTTCCGGTGTGAATTCAGAGAAACTCATAGGTTCAGGTTCTTATGGAAGCGCTCCCGGCGCGTGCGCACGGCTTCTTCGTTCTGCTGGTCCAGGTCTTCGATGGTGGTCTGGTGCAGGTCCACGTGCTGGAAGGAATAGGAGAGTTCCGCCCCGTACAGGATGATGGTCCATCCCAGGTTCAGCCAGATCATAAAGAGCGGCAGGGCGGCGATGACTCCGTACACGGCGCTCTGCTTGGCCACCATCACCTGGGTCTCCAGGTACAGGTACTGAACGGCCGTAAAAATGAGACCGGCAAACAGGGCTGCCTTCAGGGCGTGTTTGTAATACACCTTGCAGCCGGGAATGTATTTGTATATAACACTCAGCACCAGGATGATGATGCCTGCGAAGGAAGCCCAGTACACCAGGCTCCTTAAATGCTCCAGGAAAAAGATCTTGCTCGGAAAGAGGAGGTCCAGCACGTGGGAATAGACCACGGAGCCGGAGAAGAAGATGATGACCACGAAGGGGGCCAGGATGGTGATGCCGATAATGACCCCGATCATCTTGAAGAAATTCTGCTCCCGTTTTACCTTCCACACGTTGTTGAACACCTGCCGGACGGTAATCATCAGGGACAGGACGAGCCACACGAAGGTGGCCATTGAAATGAAACCGAAGAGACCGCTCTCGGCCGTCTTGACGATGTTGTCGGCCGCCCCCAGAAGGACGTCGGTGATGTTCTGCTCCGCGCCGCCCGTGATGTTGAACTCCCCGAGCTTCGAGCTGAGAATTTCGGCGAATTTGTCCCGGAGGCCCAGGCCGTCGGTGAGGTAGAAGCCGATGGCGATGGCGGGGACTACGGCCAGCATACTGCGGAAGGCGAGGGCGGTGATCTGGTAGCTGATCTTCTGGTCCATAAAGGTGTTGATCATCAGGATGATCGTCTTCGCATCCCGCACCAGACGGCCCTTCCAGCGGGAAAAGTCTTCCTCGTTCAGCAGCCAGATGTCGTGCGTGATAAAGCGCAC
Source organism: Bacteroidales bacterium (assembly GCA_016281315.1). Taxonomy (GTDB): domain Bacteria; phylum Bacteroidota; class Bacteroidia; order Bacteroidales; family UBA932; genus Cryptobacteroides. The sequence continues at coordinate 29,366 of JAEEIJ010000001.1, read as the reverse complement.
GATCCTGGTGATCCAGATGGATACCCACCGGAAAAACACCTTCATATTATGCCACAGCCTCTTGAACATACCTAAAATAATGTGGGCTCAGTTTCCTCCGGGCCGTCGGATGATTCGTTAGGGCCAGGGGATGGAGATGCCCCTGAGGGAGCATCGGCCTTCTTTTCAGCGACCGAAGGGGCATCTTCATCCCCTGGCCCGATGATAGCGAAAAACTGCTCCTCATCAATGATGCTGATCCCAAGATCATTGGCCTTCTTGATCTTTTCCGGGCCGGGTTTGCTGCCGGCCAGGAGAAAATCCGTCTTGCCGCTAACCGAGCCGCTGTTCTTGCCGCCGTGGGCCTCGATGAGGGCCTTCATCTCGTCGCGCGAGATGGAGAAGTTGCCGCTGATGACGATGCTCTTGCCGGCGAGTTTGTCCGATGCCTTTTCCGCAGGAGCGGCCAGGGCGAACTGCAGCCCGGCGTTCTGCAGGCGGGCGATTTCAAGAAGGTTTGCCTCGTTCCGGAAATAGTTGTACACGCTGTCCGCGATGACGTCTCCCACTTCAGGGACTTCCAGGATTTCTTCCCGGGAAGCGTTTCGGAGAGCGTCGATGCTGCCGAAATGGCGGGCGATGTCACGCGCGGTGGTTTCGCCCACATAGCGGATGCCTACGGCGAAGAGCACGCGCTCGAAGGGGACCTTCCGGGATTCCCGCAGGCTCTGCAGGAAACGGGCGGCGCTGCGCTCCTTCCATCCCTCGAGCTGCAGGAGCTGATTCTCCGTAAGGGTATACAAATCGGCCGGGGAGTGCACCAGGTCCAGGTTATACAGCTGGTCCACGGTGGCTTCTCCGGCCAGGATATTCATCGCTTTCCGCGAAAGGAAATGCAGGATACGTCCTTTGATCTGGGTGGGGCAGCCGGTATTGTTGGGACAGAACCAGCGGGCTTCGCCCTCGGGCTTTACCAGGGGCGTGCCGCAGTCCGGACAGGTGGCCGGGAAAACGGGTTCTTTGGCGCCGGGGGCCCGCTTGGAGGGTTCAACGGCCGTAATCTTAGGGATGATTTCCCCGCCTTTTTCCACATAGACCCAGTCGCCTTCGTGGATGTCCAGCATACGGATCTGATCCTCGTTCACCAGCGTGGCCCGTTTGACCATCGTACCGCTCAGCAGCACGGGTTCCAGGTTCGCCACCGGCGTAACGGCACCCGTCCGGCCCACCTGATAGTCGATAGAAAGGATGGGCGTGCAGGCTTGTTCGGCCTTGAATTTATAGGCGACGGCCCAGCGGGGGCTCTTGGCGGTATAGCCCAGCTGCTGCTGGACGGCCATCTCGTTGATCTTAATCACGATGCCGTCCGTGGCGAAGGGCAAATCTTTCCTGGCGGTATCCCAGTGGCCGATATAATCTTCTATTTCGCCGATATTCCGGCAAATCCTGCGCTCCTCACTCACCGGAAGACCCCAGCCGGCGGCCGCATTCAGAGCGTCATCGTGGGTAGGGTAGTCCACCTGTCCCGTGGGGATGTGGTAGAGCGTGCAGAAGAGGCCGCGCCGGCCCACTTCTTCCGGATCCTGCAGTTTCAGAGAACCGCTGGCGGCATTTCGCGGATTGGCGAAAAGGGGTTCTTCCTGTACCTCCCGCTCGTGATTCAGGCGGTCGAAGGAAGCGTAGGGCATCAGGATTTCCCCACGGATTTCAAACTCCCGGGGCCAGCCCGTTCCGTGCAGTTTGTGCGGGATATTGGCGATGCGGCGGGCATTGGCCGTTACGTCGTCGCCCTGCACGCCGTCTCCGCGGGTGAGGGCCCTGAACAGGACGCCGTCCTTATAGGTAAGGCAGATGGCGGTGCCGTCGAATTTGAGTTCGCAGCAATAGGTGAAGGGCGTGCCGATGGATTTCGCGGCCCTTTCCGCGAATTCTTCCACTTCCCGGATGCTGTAGGTGTTGCCAAGGGACAGCATCGGGTATTTATGGGGATACTTCGCAAAACCGGCATCGGCCTTTCCTTCCTCAAGGTCCGAACCGACGCGGCGGGTGGGGGAGTCTTCCGTGGCGAATTCCGGCCATCCGGCCTCCAGGGCCTCCAGCTCGTGCATCCGTTGGTCGTACTCGTAGTCGCTCATCACGGGCGCATTCTCCACATAGTAGAGCCGGCTGTTCTCCCAGAGAAGAGCCTTCAGCTGATCGATCCTATGTTTCGCTTGCGTGCGGTCCATACCTGTGCGGGTGTGCGCATATGCGTACACAACTTACAAAGATAGGGAAAATTGGCGTAAAAAAAAAGAGTGTCGGCCTTCACAGGCGGACGCTCTTCCTAACCACATAATTAATAACACTAAAACTAATAACCAATAGACTGATTCCGTCAAGAGAACCTTGCTTCCTCAATCCGGATACAAAGGTACGACAAAAATTCGATTATGCAAATTTTTTATAAACTTTTTTGCAAAAATTTTTCACAAAACATATTAAGTCGCTGATTTACAGCGATAAAATTGTTAGTAAAAATTTTACCAAAGCGTGAAATACTACTGTTTTCCCAGCTTATCCCGCAAATGTAGAAGCATATCGCGGGTCATTTCATCCAAATTGTAAGTGGGCTTCCAATCCCATTCTTCCCGGGCGCAGGAGTCGTCCATACTGTCCGGCCAGGAGGTGGCGATGGCCTGACGGACGGGGTCCACCTCATAGCGGATGCGCAGCCCCGGAACATACTCTCGGATCTTGGCGAAGAGTTGCTCCGGCTCGAAACTCATCGAGGCGATGTTGAAGGAATTGCGGTGCTTCAGGCGGGAAGGATCCGCTTCCATCAGTTGGATGGCGGCGTGCAGGGCGTCCGGCATATACATCATATCCATGAAAGTGCCGGGTGCGATGGGGCACACGAACTCCTCTTCTTTCACGGCCGCATAATACACTTCCACGGCGTAGTCCGTGGTGCCGCCGCCGGGGAGGGTTGTGTAGGAAATCAGGCCGGGAAAACGCACGGAACGCGTGTCCACGCCGTATTTATGGAAATAATAGTCGCTCAGCAGTTCCGTAGCCACCTTGGTGACGCCGTACATTGATCGGGGCCGCTGGATGGTGTCCTGGGGCGTTCCCACGTGCGGAGTTTCCGGGCCGAAGGAACCGATGGAAGAAGGCGTGAACACGGCGCATCCCTTCTCCCGTGCGATTTCCAGGATGTTCAGCAGGCCGTTCATCTGGATGTCCCAGGCCAGCAGGGGTTTGCGCTCCGCGACGGCCGAGAGGAGAGCCGCCAGGTTGTAGATGGTGTCGATCCCGTAATGGTCCACGATGGCGGCGAGACCTTTCGCGTCGCGGACATCGGCCAGGGCCGACGGACCGCTCTCCAGCAACTCTCCCTTGGGCTCCGCGCCGGGGATATAGCCCGCTACAACGGTGCTGCCGGGGATTTCCCGACGGATCTTCATCGTGAGTTCCGAGCCGATCTGGCCGGTGGATCCAATTACCAGTACGTTTTTCATTTCAACTACAAATTTATGCATTTTTCGGATAAAATGTGTAAATTTGAAAGCATTAAACGCTAAAACTATGTACGGAAAATTTCAAGAGCATCTGCAGCAGGAACTTCAGTCCATCCAGGACGCCGGGCTGTACAAGAAGGAACGCAATATCGCATCGGCCCAAAGTGCGGCCATTACGCTGGAAGACGGCAGCCGGGCGCTGAATTTCTGCGCGAACAACTACCTTGGTCTGGCCGACAATCCGCGCCTGATCGCCGCCGCGAAAAAAGCGATGGACGAGCGTGGCTACGGGATGTCCAGCGTCCGCTTCATCTGCGGCACGCAGGACCTGCACAAAGCCCTGGAAAAGGCCATCGCGGAGTATTTCCACACGGAAGACGCCATCCTCTATGCGGCCTGCTTCGACGCCAACGGCGGCGTTTTCGAGCCGCTCCTTACGGCCGAAGATGCCATTATCTCCGACGCCCTTAACCACGCCTCCATCATCGACGGCGTGCGCCTGTGCAAGGCCCAGCGCTTCCGCTATGCGAATGCCGATATGGCCGATCTGGAGGCGCAACTGAAGGCCGCCCAGGCCTGCCGGTTCAGGATTATCGTCACGGACGGCGTGTTCTCGATGGACGGCAACGTGGCTCCGATGGACAAGATCTGTGACCTCGCGGAAAAATACAATGCGCTGGTGATGGTGGACGAGAGCCACAGCGCCGGCGTCGTCGGCCCCACGGGTCACGGCGTGGCGGAGCTCTACAATTGCTACGGCCGCATCGACATCCATACGGGCACGCTTGGAAAGGCTTTCGGCGGTGCCGTGGGCGGTTTCACCACAGGCCGCAAGGAAATCATCGATATGCTGCGCCAGCGCTCGCGCCCGTACCTCTTCTCCAATTCCATCCCCCCGATGATTGCCGCCGCAGGGCTGGAGACCTTCAAGATGCTAGGGGAGTCGAACGAACTCCACGATAAGCTGATGGAGAACGTGGTCTATTTCCGCGAGAAGATGCTCTCTGCCGGCTTCGACATCAAACCCACCCAGAGCGCCATCTGCGCGGTGATGCTCTACGACGCTCCGCTTTCCCAGAAATTCGCAGCTGCAATGGCAGGTGAGGGCATTTTCGTCACGGGCTTCTACTATCCCGTGGTACCCAAGGGACAGGCCCGCATCCGGGTGCAGCTTTCCGCCGCCCACACGCGGGAACAGCTGGACGTGGCCGTCGCCGCCTTCATCAAGGTGGGCAAGGAACTGGGCGTACTGAAATAATTTTGTAAGTTCGGGAAATTCTGCTACCTTTGCATTCCCGTTTGGTACTATGGCCGAGTGGTTAGGCACAGGTCTGCAAAACCTGCTACAGCGGTTCGATTCCGCTTGGTACCTCAAAAAAGAGCCTCAGATTCATCTCTGAGGCTCTTTTCTATTAGTCCGGCTGGAAGGTTTGATTGATCTTGAGGCCGCGCCTGAGCGACTTGATACTGCCTTTGGTAAGATCCACGTCCACGCTTCGGCCGCTGGCGGTAACAAAGGTAAACCGCAGGCGTTTCCCGCCCAGGAAAGGCTTTACCACCATACAGGGAATGGTCCCGTAATCCAGCAGGCCCACGCCGTTGGTTTTCCGGGATTCGAACTCTTTAACGGTCCCGGGATCTTCGCCCACCAGTTCCAGCAGGTCATCCAGGGCTGCATAGGCTTCCTCAACGTTGGCGCCCAGGCACAGGCAGGTTTCGTCCACGTGCTTGATACTGGATGTGAGGTCCCTGATGGAGAATTCCGCCTCAATTGCGGTATTCCCCAGACTGAGATAATAACCCAGGGTACCGTCGGCATCCTTGTATTTGAATACGGAGTAGGAATAATCGTTGTCCTCAATTTCAACCGATTCGAAACGTTGTCCGGCGGGGATGTCCTTCTGCGCATAGGCAAAAACGGCCACGCACAGCAGCGTAAGGGTGATAAGAATTCGTTTCATTGTATTGTTCTTAAGATAACGTCCTGTTTTTCTGCAATTTACGGGCCAAACTATTGCCATACAAATTCAGGCTCAGGCTCAGGCAGGGGTTCCTCCTCCAGGGAGAGGGTATCGGCCCGGGCCTGGAGGGCGCTCACCACGGCCGAGAGGGAATCCAGCCTGTCCTGCAGCTGCGCGATGACATAGGCGCTGCTGGAGAGTTCCTCGTCCGTGCGGGAGTAGATTTCATCGATCAGTTCGTTCATCTGCCGCTGGCTCATCCCGAAGGAGTGTTCTGCAAGGGTAATGTGTTTCTGTTTGATATGTGCCTGGGCGGCTTTTTCCAGGAAGACCGTGCGCAGGCTGTCGTTCAGGGGCTCGCCCGCCAGGGAAATGTTCACCTGCCGGCCCTTGACCGTGTAATCATAAATATAGGTATGCGGCCCCACGATGCGGTTGTTCTCCACGAAAGTCTGTGCATTGCGCTCGAAGTTGTTCTCGCGCACGAGGTTGAAGGCGCTCCAGATGCTGGGGACCAGAACAACGACAAGCACGGCGTAGATGATGTTGCGGCGTTTTTTCGCCAATTCCGGGGAAATGCCCGAAGCCTTCTGGAACTTGAGGTAAACCACCATCATGTACGTGGCCAGGGCGATGAAGACGCTGTTGATGATGAACAGGTACAGCGCGCCCAGGAAAAAGTGCATGTTCAGGTGGGCCAGGCCGTAGCCGGCCGTACACAGCGGCGGCATCAGGGCCGTGGCGATGGCAACGCCCGAAAGCACCGTTCCGCGCTCCTTGCGGCTGTTTTCCAGAATGCCAGCCAGACCGCCGAAGAAGGCGATAAGGACGTCGTAGATGGTAGGGGAGGTGCGCGCTTCCAGTTCGGTGGGATTCACCAGCGCCAGCGGCGAAAGGATGAAATAGAGCGTGGAAGCGATGAGCGAAATGACCACCATCACCAGGAGGTTTTTGGCGGCCGATTTGAGCAGGTCCGTGTCGTTCGTCCCCAGGGAGAGGCCCACGCCGATGATGGGCCCCATCAGCGGGGACACCAGCATTGCGCCGATGACCACGGCCGTGGAGTTCACGTTCAGGCCCACGGAGGCCAGGACGATGGCGAAAACCAGGATCCAGACATTGGGGCCGCGGAACCAGATGGCGCTTTTGATGCGCTCGGCTGCATCGGCCGTATCCACGTTGTCACTGATAGTGATGTAGCGCTTATAAAGCGTCTTCAGATACTCACGCATTGTCGTCGATTTCAGGGAGTTCTTTCTTGGGATTCTTCGGGACGCCCAGCTTCAGGAGCTGATGGGCGCTCACCAGGATGGACTGGCCGGAGTCGCTGATTTTGGCCGATACTTTCTCGTATTCTTCCAGGGCGGCGTGCAGTTTGTCGCCCATCGCGGCGTGCGCCTTCGAGAAGTCCGCCACGCGGTCGATCATCGCCTGGGCGGCCTTGATGATCTTTTCCTGGTTGCGCACCTGGTCGTAATTGGTCCAGGCCACGCGGATCATCCTGAGGAAGGGCATCAGGGTTTCTTCCGTGGTAAGGAGCACGCCCTGCTGATAGGCCTCCTGGAACAGGTTGGGGGCCAGGGTCTTGGCCAGCTGCAGCGCACCATAATTCGGGATGAACATAATCACATAATCCAGCGTCTTGTAGCCTTCCCGGATATAGCTCTGGTAGCGTTTGCCGGCAAGGCTCTTGATCTGGGTACGGATGGCCTGCAGATTGCGTCTGGCGGCGTCTTCCTTCAGAACTGGATCCTCCGTACCATACCAGTCCGAGAGGGCTTCCAGCGAGGTTTTCGCGTCCACGATTACTTCCGTCTTGTCCGGATAGTGCAGGATATAGTCCGGCCGCATCCGCTTGCCGCTGTCGTCGTTCAGAACAATGGCGCCACGCTCGTCCCGGAGGGTTTCCTCCCGGTCGAAGTCCCGGCCTTCCTCCATCCCTTCGCTCACCAGCATATTGTAGAGGATGGTTTCTCCCCAGATGCCGGTCATCTTGTTCTGCCCTTTGAGGGCCTGCGCGAGGTTATCGGCCTTGCTGCCGATGGCGCTCGTCTGGTCCTGCAGGTGCTTTACAGCCTGCTCCACGGCCGTTTTCAGGCTTGCGGTGCCTTCACTCTGGCTGCGCTTCTGCGCCTCGAAACTCTCCTGCATCGTCTTGAGGTCCTTGCCCAAAGGGGCGGCCAGGGTGCGGAAGGTTTCTTCGGCCTTCTTCTGGAGGGCCTCCTCCCGCTGCTGCAGGAGCTTTTCGGTTTCCGCCGAGAGCTGCGCCTTCACGGCCTCCAGCTGCTTGTCGAAGGACTCCTGCTGCATCTGCTGGAGCTTCTCCGCGCTCTTGAGCGCCTCCTTCGAGGCGATGAGCTCATTCTCCAGGGCGTTGCAGGCGTTCAGCTGCCTCTGCCGCATAATGAGGTAGGTGATGACGACGGCCACAAGGATGAGAACGACCGCTATGATAATGACATATCCCATATTTTCCATATCTACAAAGATAATATTTTTCGGCGAATCTTCGTATCTTTGCCTGAGATGAAACAGGTAGCCATCGTCGGGGCCGGCGCCGCCGGTTGTTTCTGCGCCGCTTTATTAAAAAAGCAGGCGCCGGCGCTCTCTGTGACCGTTTTCGAGGCGGGCGAAAGGCCGATGACCAAACTCGCCGTAACGGGCGGAGGCCGATGCAACCTCACCAACTCCTTCGAAGGGATCCGTTCGCTGGGGGAAGCATATCCCCGCGGAGAACGCGTAATGAAGCGCGCGTTGAAAGCGTTCTCGCAGGAGGATACGATCCGTTGGTTTACGGCGGAAGGCGTGCTCTGCGTCCTCCAGGAAGACCATTGCTGGTTCCCAAAAAGCCAGGATGCGATGGACGTAGTCCGCTGCCTGGAAAGGGGAATGAAAGGCGCAGATTTACGCCTCAAAACCCCTGTCAACAGTGTAAAGGAACTGCTGGAGCACTATGACTATGTAGTGGTAACTACCGGCGGCGGCCCCAAAGGACTGCCGTTCCTGGAGGATCTGGACCTGGATCTGCTTCCACCTGTCCCGTCGCTGTTCACCTTCAACATCCCGGATCCGGCGCTCAAAGCCCTGATGGGGCTGGTGGTGGATGCCTCCGTGGCCCTGCAGGGGACTTCCTACAGGGCGGAAGGGCCGCTTCTGATCACCGACTGGGGGCTCAGCGGCCCGGCGGCGCTCAAACTCTCTTCCTATGCCGCGCGGCACCTTTCGCAGACCGCTTATAAAGGACAGATCAACATCAACTGGCTCCACGCCAACGAACAGACCGTCCGGGAAAGGCTGCAGGAAACGGCAGCCGCGAATCCGCAGAAAATGGTCTCCAGCACGCACCTGCTGCAGGCGCGCCTGTGGGAGTATCTGTTGGCGAAGGCCGGGATCCGGGCCGATATCCGCTGGGCCGAATTGGGCAGCAAGGGACTGAACCGCCTCACGGCCATCCTCACGAACGACGGCTATCCGATTAACGGGAAAAGCCGTTTCCGGGAAGAATTCGTTACCTGCGGCGGCGTGGCGCTCTCCAACATCGACCTGAACACCCTGGAATGCAAACAGCACCCCGGCCTTTATTTCGCAGGCGAGGTGCTGGATATCGATGCCATTACCGGCGGCTTCAATCTGCAGGCGGCGTGGAGCACGGGCTATGTCTGCGCCCGCTCCATCCTGACGTCTATCTGATTTTATACTCCTTCATCCGCCGGGCCAGTTCCCGGTGTCCCGGGCATACGCTTTCCAGGAGGGCGTGGAACTCCTTGCCGTGATTAAGGTACTTGAGGTGGCAGAGCTCGTGCAGCATCACGTAGTCCTGCAGTTCCCGGGGCAATTCCACCAGGCGCAGGTTCAGATTGATGTTCTTCAGGCTGGAGCAGCTGCCCCAGTTGCTCACGTTGTTCTTGATGAAAATCTTCCTGTACTGAAACCCGTGCAGAGCGGCCAGTTCGGCCAGGCGAGGGGGCAGTTCCGCCTTCGCCTGTGCACGCAGCGCTTCCACCCGTGCATTCACGGGCGCCCTGCGGGGTTTCCGGCGGAAAAACAGCCTAAACATCCTTCCTGATATGGACGTCCTGCTGCGGGAAAGGAATCTCGATGCCGTTCGCGGCAAAGGCGTTGTAAATGGCTTCCTTGGCCTGCGCCGCCAGGGTATAGTGCACTTCCACCGCGGCGAAAAGGAGCACCTGGATGTTCACGGCGCTGTCGCCGAATTCCGCCAGCCGCACGGAAACGCCCCGCTTGGGATCCACGATGTCCCGCCCGTACTTGTCCTTCACCTGCAGCGGCTGAAGGGCATCCAGGATTACCTGGCGGGCCTTTTCTACGTCGGTTCCGTACTTGACGCCCACCTGGAAACTGATCTTTTCGTACTGGTGGTTCCGCGTGAGGTTCTTGAAGTTCTTGTTGAACAGGGCCGTGTTCGTAAAGGCGATGATGGAACCGTCCTCGGAGGCTACCTGGGTGCTCTGATAGCTCAGGCTTTCCACCTTGCCGCGGATGCCGTCGCATTCGATGGTGTCGCCCACGCGCAGACGCCCGCCCATCAGCTGCACACCGTAGAAGAAGTTGTTCAGCACGTCCTTCATCGCGAAGCCCAAGCCCGTGGCGAGACCCGTGGTGATGATGGTGATGGCCGACATAGGGATCTGCAGCATCACGAAGGCGATAATCACGTAAATGCCCCAGCACAGCAGCGAAATGATGTTGTTCGCGAGGTTCAGGTTGATGTCCGTCTCCTTGATCTGGCCGCTCTTGCGGATGACCGAGCGCATCTTGCCGGCCCGGTAGAATCCCTTGATGGCATAGACCAGATAGCGGAACAGGAAGAAGAGCGAGAGAACAATCACGAGCTTGTAAATGGAGAGCTGCACCACTCCTTCTACATCCACCAGGGGACGGACAAAGAGATCTTTCGCCACCACCGACAGACTGAAAATCTTACCGGCCATATAGATGGAGAGCGGGAAAGACCAGATGCCCAGGATGGGCACCAGGCACATCTTCACCAGGTCGTGGAACCAGGACACCTCGATGTAGGCCCCCTTCTTGGAGGAAACGGGCATTTCGGGATTGAGAGACCGCCATTTGGCGATACGGCGGGTGACGCGGTTGTCGTAGTACCGCTCCAGCATCAGGGACACCGCTGTGAACGCCTGAACGAGCGTAAGCTGGAAGAACCACCAGATGAGTACCAGCAGCGCCGTCATCACCAGTCCGTACCAGGAAAGACCGGTGCTGGCCGCCATCACCAGGCAGGCTACCCAGAGGATGATGCGGTCGTCGCGGCGTAACGCTTTTCTCTTGACGGCAATCATCACCAGCTGCCATACCGTAAAGAGGAACACCAGCGGCGGGAAAGTGAAGTTCAGGATGCTGTTGGGAACGAAGATGGTGCGGAAGAACACCACCAGGAAGCCCAGGAGCAGGGTGGGGAGGTAGGCCCACACGGCCGCCTTGGTCTGCTCGCGGTCCAGCCGGATGAGCATCGAAAGCAGGATGGCCGCCAGCATAAAGGCGTATTCGCTGAGCATCTGGGAGGCCGTCCGGATGAATTCCGCCTCACGGTTTCCGTCGCCGCCAAGGGAATTGACCAGAGCGAAGATCAGGAGGCCGATGAGGGTGATGATCATTCCTTTGTGCTCCTGGAAATAAGGTTTCTGGAGCGGTTTCACCCAGCGCATCAGCAGACGGACCAGGATGTTCGCCAGCAGGATGGCAATTCCCAGCAGCAAGAGCATCACGAATGAATAGGCCGCGACGATGGGACCTTTCCAGCCGCTTCTGGGCTGGTCTTCGGCGCCGATGAAGGTGTACTTGTTACGGGCATCGCTCACGGCCCGCTTCCAATAGCGGCCCGGGGTCTTGAGGAGGGCGAAATAATTGCGCTGACCCTCCAGGAATACCTTTTTCTGTACCTCGGCGTAGCGCGTCTGCGCATAATCGTAGGCTTCCTTCAGGAGTTCGTCCGTATCGGCATAGAACTCACTGTCCTCTTCCACCTTCTGGATGGCTTCCACATAGTGGTCCACCATCGCTTCCGCGATCACCAGACAGCTGTCGCGATAGAGCGTGGTGAGGCTGTCCATCTTGAAGCCTTCCTCCAGGGCGAAGGAGGGAAGGTTCAGCAGGGTGTCGATGCTCACCTCGATGGAATCCATTACGCTTTCCAGCTGCGGGACCAGCGCCGGGTTCACCTTCACGGGCGGCATATTACGAAGCGTCTGGGCCAGCTTGCTGTAGCGGTCCAGTTCCACCTGCATATTGGCGATAATCTGGTCGAACGGCGTGCGGGAAGCGTTGAAGTCCTCGTATTTCCGCGTCACCTGATGCAGGGCATAGGTAAGATCGAAGGTATAGTCCTGCGGCTGCGAATACAGCATAATGGAAAGCTCGTTGGAGTCTTCCACCAGATTCACCAGTTCTTGGTGCTGCTGCTGGATGCGCTGCTCCGAGGAGGCATTGAAATGCAGCACCTTTTCCTGGTCCTGCTTGAGTTCGTAGAGCAGCACCCGAAGCGTCTGGGTGAGGTCCTTTTCCTTGAATACAGCCAGCGCCGGCACGGCCAACACCAGCAGAAGCGCAATCAGAATGCGTTTTTTCATAGTTTACCTTGTTCGCCCAAATGGCTGTCCTTAAATCCCAGGAAATAGAGCACACCGTCCAGGCCGATGGTGCTCAGGCTCTGCCGGGCGCTCTCCTTCACGCGCGGCTTGGCGTGGAAAGCGATGCCCAGGCCGGCCTCCAGAAGCATCGGGAGGTCGTTCGCGCCGTCGCCCACGGCGATGGTCTGCGCCAGGTTCACCTTTTCGGTCTGCGCGATGAGCTTCAGCAGATCCGCCTTCCGGCGGCCGTCCACCACTTCGCCCACATATCGGCCCGTCAGTTTGCCGTCCTCGCCGATTTCCAGTTCGTTCGCATAGACGTAGTCGATGCCGTAGCGGCGCTGGAGGTATTCGCCGAAGAAGGTGAATCCGCCGCTCAGGATGGCGATTTTGTAGCCGCAGGTCTTGAGGATGGTCATCAGACGGTCCGTGCCTTCCGTGATGGGAAGGTGCTCCGCAATGTCCTGCATTACGCTCACGTCCAGTCCCTTCAGAAGGGCAACCCGTTCGGTGAAACTCTCCTTGAAGTCGATTTCCCCCCGCATCGCCCGTTCGGTGATGGCGGCCACTTTGTCGTACACGCCGTGCCGGCGGGCCAGTTCGTCGATGCATTCGGCCTGGATGAGCGTGGAATCCATATCGAAGCAGATCAGGCGGCGCATCCGGCGGTACATATCGTCCTTCTGGAAGGAGAAGTCCATCCCGCTTTCGGCCGAAAGGGCCATAATCTCACGCTGGAAAGCCGCTTTGTCGTCCAGGGTGCCGCGGATGGAGAACTCCACGCAGGCGCGGACGTTCCGCTCCGGGTGCATAATGCTCATTCGGCCGGTAAGGCGCTTGATGGCGTCGATATTAAGGCCGTGGGCCGATATGACCTTCGTCGCCGCCTCAATCTGGGAGGCACTGAGGCTGCGGCCGATGGCGGTAAGGATATAGCGGTTGCGGCCCTGGCGCCCCGCCCAGGCCTCGTATTGGTCGTCCGGAATGGGCTCGAAGCCGATGGTGACGCCCAGCTCCGTCGTCTTGAAAAGGAGCTCTTTCATCACCTGTCCGGAGGCGTTTTCGTCGATGCGGATGAGGATGCCCAGGGAGAGGGTATTGTGGATATCGGCCTGGCCGATGTCCAGGATTTGGGCATCGTAGCGGGCCAGGATGCCCATTATTTCAGCGGTGAGGCCGATGCGGTCCGTCCCGGAAATGCGAATTAATATCTGTTCTTTGTTCATATTACGCAAATTTAAGTATTTTTCCGTAAATTTGTGACCTGAAATTGAGAAGATGGGATTACTGATTCTATATCTGCTGTTAACGATGGGCATCTCCTTCCTGTGCTCCCTGCTGGAGTCGGTGCTGATGTCCGCGCCCATTTCCTATATTACGATGAGGGAAGACGAAGGGGATAAGAACGCGGCCCTGTTTATGAAGTTCAAGCAGGACCCGGACCGCCCGCTGTCGGCCATCCTGTCCCTCAATACCATCGCCAATACGCTGGGCGCCGCCGCCGTAGGCCACCAGGCTACGCTTCTCACCGGAGACCACTGGTTCGGCATCGTGAGCGCCGTGATGACCATTCTCATCCTCGTTTTCTCGGAGATCGTCCCCAAATCCATCGGCACGTCCCACTGGAAGGACCTCCTGTGGCTCTCCAGAGTGATGAATTTCCTGGTCTACCTGCTCTATCCCATCGTCTGGATCATCGAGAAACTGCACAACAGCATCTCGGACGAGGATCCGGACTTAGGCATTTCCCGCGAGGAAGTCTCGGCGATGGCCAATATCGGCGAGGAAGAAGGCGTGCTGGACAACAGCGAGAACAAGGTGATCCAGAACATCATCAAGCTGGACGACATCAAGGCCTACGACGTGATGACCCCCCGTGTAGTGGCTGCCATCGCCCCGGAATCGATGACCCTGCGCCAGTTCTACAAGCAGGAGGACCTCTCGCACAATTCCCGCATTCCCGTTTACGCGGATTCCCCGGAGTTCATTACGGGCTATATCCTGAGGTACGACGCCCTCGAGAACCTGGCGGAAGACAAGTTTGATATGCGCCTGAAGAGCATCAAGCGCAAGATTGCGGCTTTCCACGAGGAAACCAGCGTGTCCGACATCTGGGAGAGCCTCCTCAAGACCAAGGACCAGATCGCCTGCATCATCGACGACTACGGCGCCTTCCAGGGCATCATCACGCTGGAAGACATTATGGAAACCATCCTGGGGATGGAAATCATCGACGAAAACGACACCATCACGGATATGCAGCAGTACGCGAAGGAACGCTGGCTCAAGCGCAAGAACCAGTACAAACAGATCGTGCTGCCGGAAGAGGATCCGGAGGATTAAAGGCTCTCCAAAAGGAGTTCGAACAGGCGGGGCTTGGCGTAACGGTCAAGTTCCGTTTCTTTTATCCAGAAATAGCCCTCAGGGAGTTCGGGTTGGGTTTCTGGTTCCCAGAGGTAGAAGTCTGCAATCAGCGTCCTATGGGTCAACTGGTGCTTGATGCTGGTGCGCAAACATTTCATTGAGGCATCTGCGTGCGTTCGCATTGCGATGGCCGAAGAAAATTGGTTTTTCGAGCCGCCGCACGAAAAATAATTTTCTTCGGCCGCCGGCCCTGCAGATGCCTCTATATATAGAGGTTCATAAAGCCCAGCCCATATGTCACCAGCGGGCCTTTTACGAATTACCGTCTGGCCATTATACCTAACGTATATGTAGGATAGATGCCGTTCTACAGGCTTATTCTGCGGCTTTTTGACGGGAAGCAGTTCCACGCGGCCCGTCTTGAAAGCGTTGCAGGTGGAACGCAGGGGACAGGCATCACAGGCGGGATTCTGCGGCGTACACTGAATGGCGCCGAAGTCCATCATCCCCTGGTTGAACCCCGCGGGATCTTCCTCCGGCAGCAGTTGCTGCGCCAGATGGGTGAACTCCTTTTTCGCCTCCGTCGTGCCCACCGGCGTCGCAATCCCGAAATGCCTTGCAAGCACTCTGTATACATTTCCATCGACCACCGCAGCCGGAATGCCGAAGCAGATGGAGCCGATGGCCGCGGCCGTGTAATCGCCCACGCCTTTCAGCGCCCGAATGCCTTCCAACGTCTGAGGGAAGCCCCCCAGCGCTACGATCTGCTTCGCGGCGGCGTGCAGGTTCCGGGCCCGGGAATAGTAGCCCAGCCCTTCCCAGAGGCGGAGGACCGCGTCTTCATCGGCCGCCGCCAAAGAGTCCACGGTGGGGAAACGCTCCATAAAACGTTCCCAGTAGGCCTTCCCCTGGGCGATGCGCGTCTGCTGGAGGATGATTTCACTCAGCCACACGGCATAGGGGTCCCGCGTCCGGCGCCAGGGGAGGTCCCGGCCGTTTTCGCGGTACCAGTCCAGGATGCTGCGGCTGAAGGAATTCATAGGAAGTGCTGCAGGGCTTCGTACACCCGCTGGACAGGAAAGCCCACCACGTTGAAATAGGACCCCTCGATACGGGTGATGCCGATGTGGCCGATCCACTCCTGGATGGCATAGGCACCGGCTTTGTCGAAGGGTTTGTAAGTGTCTACGTAATAGGCGATTTCCTCGTCCGTAAGAGCCTTGAACCAGACCTCGGTAGTCACTTCAAAAGTATGGCTTTTGTGACAGTCCCGGAGGGTGACGGCAGTGGTCACGTGGTGCTCCCGTCCGGAGAGGTCTTTCAGCATACGGACGGCGTCTTCCCGGTCCTTGGGCTTGCCCAGGATTTCGCCGGGTTTATCGACGCTTGCCGGAAGGATGACCATCGTGTCTGCAGTAATGAGGATCTCGTCCTCTTTGAGGGGCCGGTGAAAGCCATTGGACTTGCCCTCTGCCATCAGCCGGGGCACCTGGTCATAAGGCGTATCGGGAGAGAAGCGTTCCTCGAAATGATTGCGCGTATCAACTTCGAAATCAATATCAAGGCCTTTCAGCAATTCTCTTCTGCGAGGAGAACCGCTGCCCAGGATGATATGCTTGCCGTGCAGGTCCATCGGCCTAGAATTTCTGCTTGTAGACCTGGGTGTCGAAGGTCCAGTTTCCCTGCTTGCGGAGGGTGGTCTCGATGCCTTCGCGGAGGCAGCCTTTTCCGCCGGGACGGGAGCTGATCCAGTCGGCCGCAGCCTTGGCTTCCGGAACGGCATCGGCGGGGCAGACACCGCAGCCGGCGATCTCCAGCAGCGCCACGTCCGGGATATCGTCGCCGAAGAACATCACGTCCTCCGGCTTGAGGCCGTACCGCTCGCAGAAGATGCCGAATTCCTCCCGCTTGTCGCGGCAGTGAAGGAAGATATCATCGGCCTTTAAACCGCTGGTTATCATCCGTTTGCGAATGCTTTCCGAACGGCCGCCGGTAATCACCGCCACGGGATAGCCGTGCATCACGGCCATCCTGAGGGCGAAGCCGTCCTTGGCGTCGTAGATGCGCAGGAGATCCCCTTCGGGGTTGCAGAGGATGCTGCCGTCGGTGGCTACGCCGTCTATGTCGAAGGCAAATGCCTTGATACGCTTCAAATCCATAAAAGAAATCGGTTTTTGCTCTGCAAAGTTAATAAAAATGGTTATATTTGTTAAATAAAATGATTACACTGGAGCAACTACTCAGAAGCCGCGACGAAAGGGCTGCTTTTCAGCAGAAAATGCTGGAAGAATACCCCGACAAAACGCTCGTTTCCTTCACGGTGCAGCTGCCCGGGCCGGAAAAACGGAACCAGTGGTCCGCACAGGTGGCCGAAGCAGGTGTAGACGCCCTGAAGGAACGCTTCGGGGAGCCATCCGGCACCCGGGACAAGGATACCGGCTTTGAAGCCTACTGGCTGGTGCGTGAACCGGCTCTGGAAGCGAAACGCCGGTGTTGCGAGATCGAGGAGAAACACCCCCTGGGCCGGCTGATGGATATTGACGTCATCAGAAAAGACGGTCCCGTCTCCCGGACGGAAGTGGGCCTTGAGCCCCGCAAATGCCTTCTCTGCGGCAGGCCAGTGCGTGTTTGTATGCGCGAGCGCACACATTCCGCGGAGGAACTGCTCCAACAAATAGAAAAAATGATAACAGTGTATGGAATACAGAAAATTAACGCATGACGAAATTGATTTCCTGGTTTCCCGGGACTGCCGGGCCGACGACTGGTCGGGCGTGGAGATCCGGGATCCGGAATCCCTGAAGTACATCCGCGGAGTCCGTTTTTCGGGCAGCGTCCGCTGGGGAAGTTTCAACAAGGTATTCGAACTGCCCGGCGGTCTGCATAAGCACAGCGGCCTGCGCAATGCCACGCTGCACAACGTGACGGTGGGGGACGACACCCTCATCGAGAACGTCTCCAACTACATCGCCAATTATGACATCGGCACGCACAGCTATATCGAAAACGTGGACCTGGTGGTCTGCGAAGGGCCCTGCGCCTTCGGCAACGGCGTCCAGGTTTCGGTGCTCAACGAAACGGGCGGCCGCGAGGTGCTCATCTACGACCGCCTCAGCGCGCAGGTGGCCTATGTGCTGGCGATGTACAGGCATCGGCCCGGCCTCATCGCCCGTCTGAATGCCGATATCGAGGCCTATGCGAAGGAGCAGACCTCCGTGCGCGGCACCATCGGCAACGAGGTGTCCATCCGCAACACCCGCCATATCAACGGCGTCCGCATCGGCGACTACGCCGTGGTGAGCGGGGCCAGCCGCCTGCGCAACGGCACCATCATCAGCAACGAAACGGCGCCCGTTACCATCGCGCACGGCGTGATTGCCGACGATTTCATCGTTTGCAGCGGCGCCAGTGTCTCGGACAACACCTCCCTGGAGCGCTGCTTCGTGGGCCAGTGCTGCCGCCTGGGACACGGCTACAGCGCGTCGGATTCCCTGTTTTTCAGCAACTGCCAGGAAGAAAACGGTGAGGCCTGTGCCATCTTCGCGGGACCTTTTACCGTCACGCACCACAAGAGTACGCTGCTCATCGCCGGCATGTTCTCCTTTATGAACGCCGGCAGCGGCTCCAACCAGAGCAACCATATGTACAAACTGGGGCCCATCCACCAGGGCATCCTGGAGCGCGGGGCCAAAACGGCGTCGGATTCCTATATCCTTTGGCCGTCCCGCGTAGGTGCATTCTCGCTGGTGATGGGGCGCCACGTAACACATTCGGACACGTCGGACCTCCCGTTCTCCTACCTCATCGAGCAGCAGAACACCACCTATCTGGTTCCCGGCGTTAATCTGCGTAGCGTGGGCACCATCCGCGACGCCCAGAAATGGCCGCGGCGCGACGCCCGCAAGGATCCGGACCGGCTGGACTGCATCAACTACAACCTGCTGAGCCCCTACACCATTCAGAAGATGCTGAAGGGCATTCAACTCCTGAACAACCTGCAGTATTCTTCCGGCGAGCTATCGGACATCTATTCCTACCACAGTACCAAAATCCGCAATTCTTCGCTGCGGAACGGCATCCGTTACTATGAGACGGCCATCACGAAGTTCCTCGGGAACTCCATCATCCAGCGGCTCTCGTCGCTGCCCGCCGGGGCTTCGGACGAAGCCATTCGGGCTATGCTGAAACCCACCTGTCCCATCGGCGAAGGCCGTTGGGCGGATCTGAGCGGTCTCATCGCCCCGCGTGATGCCGTGGCCGCTTTGCTGGACGCCGTCGAGCAGGGCTCGCTTTCGCTGAAGGGGCTCTCGGACGGGTTCCGCAAGCTGCACGAACAATATTACGACGCGGAATGGACCTGGGCCTACGACAAATATGAGGCCTTCTTCGGGATTCCTCTGGATCGGATTACGCGCTCGCAGGTAATCGAAATCGTAGAGCGCTGGAAAGCGGCTGTCATCGGCCTGGACAAGGAACTTTACGAAGACGCCCGCAAGGAATTCAACCTGGCCTCCCAGACCGGTTTCGGGGCCGACGGTTCCCGCGAAATCAAGGAAAAAGACTTCAGCGAAGTGCGTGGAGACTTCGAATCCAACTCCTTCGTAAAAGCGGTCCTGGAGCACATCCGCGTCAAGGAAGCCCTGGGGAATGAATTGATTGACAGGCTTCGTTAATGATCGAGCAAATCCCGCTTTCGTCTCCGTTTTTCCACGCAAAAGTGGAAGCCTTCCTGGCGGCCAACGGCCTCCGGATGGAGCCGATGGATGGCTACTACGCGTCCATCGACGGCGACGGGAACATCGTAGCGGGCGCAGGCATTGCGGGGGATGTGCTCAAATGTATGGCGGTCTCGGCAGAGACGCGTTCGGAAGGGCTCCTCACGCCGCTGGTTTCGCTTCTTATGAGCGACCATCCGGGCCGATGCCTGAAGGTCTTCACCAAGCCGGAATACCAGCCCGTCTTCGAGAGTCTGGGCTTTCACCTTCTTGCCTCGGCGCCGCTGGCGGTGCTGCTGGAAAACGGCAGGGGACTGGAGGAGTACTGTGCCTATCTTCGGTCGCAGGTTGTTCCGGGCCGATGCGGGGTGGTGGTGATGAACGCCAACCCCTTCACGCTGGGGCATCAGTATCTGCTCGCTTCCGCCCTGAAACAGGTAGATCATCTCTATGTGATTCCCGTGAAGGAAGATGCTTCGGAATTCCCGTATACGGAGCGGCTGGCGATGATAAAGTCGGCCGTTGGGCCGACGGCATCCGCAAGGCCTGCGGCAATGCCAACGCAAGCGGATGCCGACAAACCCGCTTGCGATCGACAGGAGGCCATTACAGTTCTGGATGGTTCTTCTTACATCATTTCTGCGGCAACATTTCCGACCTATTTCCTGAAGGATTTGTCTGCTGCGGCAGAGACGCAGATGCAGTTGGATCTGGACCTGTTCCGCCGGCATATTGCGCCTGCGCTGGGAAATCCCATCCGTTTTGTGGGCTCCGAACCGCTGGATCCGCTCACCGCGCGGTATAACGCCCTGATGCCTGCTGCGGTCGTCATTCCTCGCCTTGAAATGGCATCTTCAAGGCCGGCAGCCTCTACCTCGGCCATCGCGATGCAAACGCACGAAGATGCCATTTCCACCGATGTCATTTCAGCTTCAGCTGTACGGACATTTCTTTCGGCGGGGCGGTTCCGGGAGGCGGCGAGGCTGTGTCCGGAGAGCAGCTGGCCGTATTTGCTGGCGGCGCTCGCAGAGCGGGCGCTCCGGCTGGAGCTGGACACGCCCGGGAAGCCCGGACTAGTGGGTCCGGACGGTTCGGGGGCGCACAAGGATATGGATTACGACACCCTGCTTTCAGGGATTAAGACACTTCGGCCCTTCTGGTCCCGGATGGCGCTTGCGGAGAATCCGGAGGCGCTACAGCAGTTGGGCATCGAGGCAGAGGAAGCGATGATGGCCGCCACAGGCGGGATTAATACCCATCGCGGGGCCATTTTCTGCTTCGGGCTTGCTCTTTACACAGTGAGCCGTTTTAGTCAAATGCCTCATAATGAGAATATTACGCATTTTCCTCCCAGTAAAAAAGAGGAGAGGAAAGTATGCATTGAGCTAATAATCAATACGTTAAGAAAAACGGCACAATCTTTACCCATTGAAGGAGTCAAAAAGAGGGAGGGGATTAGAGGTGCAAGATGGATGGCCCTGGACGGTTACCGTGCGTTGTTCGAAGACTGGCTGCCGTTTTATCGCTCCTTAGCGGAGGAAGCACCCTCCGAGGGAGCATCGGCCACCTATTCAGCGACCGAGGGGGGTGCTTTCTCCGCTAGACAACGGCTCCTACTGCGGATTATGTCCACGCTGGACGACACCTGCGTGATCAAGCGGGCCGGAAAGGAAAGGGCGGAGGAAGTGAAGAAAGAAGCGCGGGAGCTGCTGGAGCAGTTCAGCGAAGAAAAACTGAAAGAAATGTGCACCCGCTATGCGCAGGAGGGGATTTCCCCCGGCGGCGCGGCGGATATGCTGGCACTGACGATATTTATAGATTCCATCATATGATTACACTGAACCCCAACGGAGTATATCTCCTGGACGGAAAAACCATCGCTCAAGAGGGTCCCATCGGCAAGGACGAGGCCCGCGAGCAAACCATTGCCTATCAGATCCTTCGCGCACACGACGTGAACGGATCCAAAGGGAAATCCCTTAATATCCGTTTCGACGCAATGGTATCGCACGATATCACCTACGTGGGCATTATCCAGACGGCGCGGGCGAGCGGGCTAACGGAGTTCCCGCTGCCTTATGCGATGACCAACTGCCATAACTCGCTGTGCGCCGTGGGCGGCACCATCAACGAGGACGACCACGTGTTCGGTCTGTCCGCCGCAAAGAAATACGGCGGCATCTATGTGCCTGCCAACCAGGCGGTGATCCATCAGTATGCACGCGAAGCGCTCACTGCCTGCGGCAATATGATCCTGGGCAGCGACTCCCATACCCGTTACGGCTCGCTGGGCAATATGGGCGTAGGCGAAGGCGGCGGCGAACTGGTGAAGCAGCTCCTCAAGAATACCTGGGACATCCAGGCGCCTGAAGTGGTGCTGGTGTGGCTGGAAGGGAAGCCGAAGCACGGGATCGGCCCGCACGACGTGGCCATTTCCCTGGTGAAGGCCGTATTCGAGAGCGGTTTCGTGAAGAACAAGGTGCTGGAATTCGCCGGACCGGGCGTCAAGGAGCTTCCCATCGACTTCCGCAACGGCATCGACGTAATGACCACGGAGACCACCTGCCTGTCCAGCATCTGGATTACGGATGAAAAAGTGAAGGAGTACTTCGAGATGCACGGGCGCCCCGAGGCCTACAAAGAGCTGAAGCCGGGCAAGACTGCTTACTATGATGCGATGGTCACCATCGACCTGAGCAAGCAGGAATCGATGATCGCCCTGCCGTATCACCCCTCCAACGCCGTCTCCATCCACGAGTTGCAGGCGAACCCCGAAAAAGTGCTCAAGGCCATTGAGGAAGACACCCTCAAGCGTTTCGGCGACAAAGTGCATCCGGACCTCCTGTCCAAGATCCGGGACGGAAAGGTGTGGGCCGACCAAGGCATCATCGCCGGCTGCAGCGGCGGCACCTACGACAATCTGAGCGAAGCCGCAAGCATCCTCAAGGGCAAATCCATCGGCAACGATTACTTCACGATGAGCGCCTATCCGCAGAGCACGCCGGTGTATCTGGCCACCACGCGCGGACACATCGCCGAGGAACTCCTGGAGGCGGGCGTAGTGATTAAACCCGCGTTCTGCGGTCCCTGCTTCGGCGCCGGTGACGTGCCGTCCAACAACGGGCTCAGCATCCGCCACACCACCCGCAACTTCCCGAACCGGGAAGGGTCCAAGCCCGGCCAGGGCCAGATCTCGCTGGTGGCGCTGATGGATGCGCGGAGCATCGCTGCCACGGCCGCGAACGGCGGCTGCATCACGGCGGCGACGGATATCGACTACGAGGACAATCACAAGCCTTACGCATTCGACGGCCATATCTACGAGAAACGCATCTACAACGGCTTCGGGAAGGCAATGCCCGAAGAGCCGCTGCGCTACGGACCCAACATCAAGGACTGGCCCGTGATGCCTGCGATGCAGGAAAATATGCTGCTGGAACTGGCGGCCGTCATCCACGATCCCGTGACCACCACGGACGAACTCATCCCTTCGGGCGAGACTTCCAGCTACCGTTCCAACCCGCTGAAACTCTCCGAATTCGCCCTCAGCCGCCGCGTGCCCGAATACGTGGGCCGCAGCAAACGCATCCAGGAGGACGACCGCAACCGCAGGGGCGGCGTGCTGTCCGAGGAATTGCAGAAGGCCCTCGCCGTGGCCGGGACATCGGCCGAAAGTACCTCCTTCGGCTCCTGCGTCTTCGCCAACAAACCCGGCGACGGCAGCGCCCGCGAGCAGGCGGCTTCCTGCCAGAAAGTGCTGGGCGGCGACGCCAACATATGCTACGAATACGCCACCAAGCGCTACCGCAGCAACTGCATCAACTGGGGCATCGTGCCGTTTACCATCGGCCCGGAAACGCCTTTCGACTATGAGGTGGGGGACTATGTCTCCGTTCCCGGCATCCGTAGGGCCATCCTCGCCGGTGAAGAGGAGATCCAGGCCCGCGTCATCACCCGCGACGGCCGCTCCACCCCCATCACCCTCTATTTCAAGAATTTAACGGCCGACGAACGCGAGATTCTCGCCGACGGCTGCCTGATGAATTTTTACAAAAACCGCAAATAACGCTATGAAGAAAATCAAAATGACTACGCCGCTCGTCGAGATGGACGGCGACGAAATGACCAGGATTCTGTGGAAGATGATCAAGGACGAGCTCATCCTGCCGTTCGTGGACCTCAAGACCGAGTACTACGACCTTGGGCTGCCGTACCGCGACAAGACCAGCGACCAGGTGACCATCGACAGCGCCAACGCCACCAAGCGGCTGGGCGTTGCCGTGAAATGTGCCACCATTACGCCCAATGTGCAGCGGATGAGCGAATACAACCTGCATCAGATGTGGAAGAGCCCGAACGGCACCATCCGCGCGATGCTGGACGGCACCGTGTTCCGTACGCCCATCACCATCCCCAGCATCCATCCGGCCGTGAAGTTCTGGAAGAAACCCATCACCATCGCCCGTCACGCCTATGGCGACGTCTATCGCGACGTGGAAATCCAGACCAGCGAACCCGGCGTGGCGAAACTGGTCTTCGAAGGCGCCTCCGGTCAGCGGATTGAGGAAGTGATCCACGAGTTCGCCGGTCCCGGCGTCATCGAGGGAATGCACAATACGGATGCCTCCATCCGCAGCTTCGCCCATTCCTGCTTCAAATATGCCCTGGACGTGAAGGAGAACCTGTGGTTCGCCACCAAGGACACCATTTCCAAGAAGTACGACGGCCGCTTCAAGGCCATCTTCGAGGAAATCTATGAGTCCGAATACAAGGACAAGTTCGAGGCCGCCGGCATCGAATACTTCTACACCCTCATCGACGACGCCGTAGCGCGCGTGATGCGCAGCGAGGGCGGTTTCATCTGGGCCTGCAAGAACTACGACGGCGACGTGATGAGCGATATGGTTTCCACCGCCTTCGGCTCCCTGGCTATGATGACCTCCGTTCTGGTGAGCCCGGACGGCAAGTACGAGTACGAGGCCGCCCACGGCACCGTGACGCGCCACTATTACAAGTACCTGAAGGGAGAAGAGACTTCCACCAACCCGATGGCCACCATCTTCGCCTGGAGCGGCGCCTTCCGCAAACGCGGCGAAATGGATCATCTGCCGGAACTGGTGAACTACGCCAATCAGCTGGAACAGGCCTGCTTCGACACCCTGAACGAAGGCCTGGAGACGAAGGACCTCGTGAACCTCTCCGAGGGCATTACCCCGAAAGGGCTTACCTCGCTGCAGTTCCTTCAGGAAATCCGCAAGCGGCTGGAAGCGCGTTTAAGCTAAGATTTATCCCAGGGGATAGAAAAGGCCGTCGTAGCGGCTGTGCCAACTGCGGTCGTAGTGCTTGCGGATGACACGGGCGCTGGCGAAGGCGTTGAAATTGGCCCAGGCCTCGAGAAACAGGACGGCGAAATCCGTCCGGCCGTGAAGCGCGAGGGAGAAGAGGGTATAGACCGCCACGATATAGACCATCGCGCGTTCGCGGTCATCGGCCTGCGGATTGGAGGGCGTCACCAGGATCAGGCGTTCGGACTGGGCGAAGGAAAGATCGGCAATGGCATCGGCGAGAAGCGCCTCTTCTGCCGGGGCATAAAACTGCGCCGCATAGCGCTCGGAGGCATATTTCCGGGCCGACACCTCAGCATCCAGCGCCCGGAAAGGCGAGGGGAGGGCCGACTGGAAATAGCGCGTGAAATCCGCCTGTCCCTTCAGGAACTGGAGGGCGAGGATGCAGTAGTCCCGAACGGAAGCTTCCACATTCATCCGAAGGGGAGCGCTTTCGTCGATCCGGGCCAGTATTTCCGCAGTGCTTGCCATAAAATTGCGTAAATATACAAATTTTCCATTACATTTGTATGTTATGAAAATCGTGTTTTTGGATGCCATCTCGATGGGAGACGCCTCCCTGAAGGAAATCGCCGCCCTGGGCGAACTGACGTGTTATCCGTCTTCCACGCCGGAAGAGGCGCGGGAGCGCGTGAAGGAGGCCGATGTAGCCATTCTCAACAAAGTCATCGTGGACCGGGCTTTCCTGGATGCGGCCCCGAAGCTCCGGCTCATCTGCGAGGCGGGGACGGGCATCAACAACATCGACGTAAAATTATGCGAGGCCCGCGGCGTAGCGGTGCGGAACGTCGCCGCCTATTCCACGGATTCCGTGGCACAGACCGCCTGGATGCACATCCTGAACCTGTCCGGGCGGGCCTTCCACTACCAGGAATTCGTGCGCAGCGGCGCCTACAGTCTCAATCCCGTCCACGTGGATTACGCCCATCCCTTCACCGAACTCTCCGGCAAAACGCTGGGCATCATCGGGATGGGGAATATCGGCCGGAAGGTCGCCCAAATCGGCCTGGCTTTCGGAATGCACGTCATCTATTACTCCACCTCCGGCACGGCGCACTGCAAGGATTATCCCGCCGTCGGCCTGCAGGATTTGCTCCAAAAGGCCGATGTCATCACCATCCACGCCCCCTACAATGAGCGGACGGCGGGTCTCATCGGCTACGACGAACTCCGTCAGATGAAACCCACGGCCATCCTCGTCAACACCGGAAGGGGAGGAATCGCCGTGGAAGAGGACCTGGCGAAAGCCCTGGAAGAAGGCATCATCGCCGGCGCAGCGCTGGACGTATACGTAAAGGAGCCGCTCCCGAAGAGCAGCCCCCTTTTGAAAGCGATGGATACCGGGCGCCTGATTCTCTCGCCGCACATCGCCTGGTATTCCCGCGAAGCGAGAGCCCGGCTGGCGCACGAGATGGCCCGCAATATCGCTACTTTTTCGTTTTGATGCTGGCGAGGCCGGCGCAGTGCTTCACCACCACGTCGCAGTCCAGTTCGCGGGCATCCACATCGCCGGCTCCGTGCACTGAGAGGGTGGCTTTTTCGGCCTTACCGCTCAGGGTGATGTCCCCGGCTCCGTTCATCGTCACGTTAATCTCTTTCACGTCCAGATCCAGCGCATCGATGTCGCCGGCTCCGTTCATCGTGAAGTTCAGCTCCGGAACGGCAATGCCGGAAATCGAGAAATCGCCGGCTCCGTTCACCGACAGGCTCAACGGCTTATCGGACTTGTAGCCGTTCAGGTCCACATCGGCCGCCCCGTTCACGCTGAGGGAAGTGAGGGTGGGGAGGGAGATGGCCAGCTCGTGTTTCTTGGCCAGCAGGGTCACATTGTCTTTGGCGCCCAGGATGAGCACGCCGTCTTCCACCCGGTAATCCAGGTGCTCGAAAACGTCCTCGTTGGCGGTTACCACCACCGAGAAAGCATCGGCCTGCTTCAAAATAAGGTCGGAGTGTCCGTTTACGACAATGGCCTTGAAATCTTTCAGATCCATCGTTTTCTCTACGACGGGGCCCTTGCAACGGACGGCTTTTCCGTTGGTGGAGATGTTGATGTTGAGACAACTGCAAAGGGTGGAAAGGATGCTCATAGCAACTAAAATCTTTTTCATATCTGTTTATTGATTAAAAATCGTGGGTTCAAGGCCTAAGAGGTCCATTTTCCGGCGGATGGCCGGAACTTCCTTGTTCAGGAATTCCTCCCGCTGGCTCACCAGTACTTTTTCGCGGGCGTCGTCCGAGACGAAGTAGCCGATGCCGCGCTTGTTGAAGATAATCCCTTCTGCGGTGAGTTTTTCATACACCCGCATCACGGTATTGGGGTTCACGCCGATTTCGGCGCCATATTCACGGACCGACGGCACGCGCGATCCGGCCTCCAGCTTCCCGCTCAGAATGCCCTCACAGAAGACATCTGCTATCTGGAGATAGATGGGTTTTTCTGCGTGGAAGTCCATAATCCTAGTGTTTAAGGGTTTTGATGCGCCAGAAGACGCCGCCGGCAAGGCCTGCCGCAATGAGGGCACCCACCCAGTTGAAGACGTATACCATGCCACGGATGGCACTTTCTGCTTCGGCGAAGTCCTCGTATTCGACGCCGCTTCCCATCACGATGAAAGAGGAGACCAGGGACATCAGGATGGAAAGGCCCAGAATGATGACAAAGCCGCCCAGGATCTTGTTCTTACGGAAGATGAGACCGCACAGCAGGAAGAAGAGGAAATTGCCGCAGAAGCTGAAGAATAGCGACGGAGCAAAGGCCCAAAGGGACCAGGTGGTGTCGTATTCTCCGTTAACCTCCAGGATTTTGTCAATCACGTCGGTCATTCCGCCGGCGATGCTTGCCACCATCGACTGTCCCACGGTAGGATCGGCCAGCGAAAGAATGGCGTCCACCCCGAAGAAAACGGCGAGGAACACCACGGGGATGACGATGAGGGTAATCAGGATCATCGACAGCCATTTTTCGAAGGAAGAAGCTGGCACCATCAGCCAGGCCGAACCCTTCCTGCGGTCCGTCAGATAACCGTAAGTACGGGTCTGATAGAGTTCCAGGACGATAAAGGCAATGGTAAAGACGATAAAACGGGTGGCGATGTTGGGGCCGTCCCAGCCGCCGCCGGTAATGAGGCCGAAGAAGATGCACAGGAAATAGAAGATGAGGCCGGCAAGGCCGATACCGATGGCAGCCTTCACGTGGTTGCGCCACATCTGGACGATGTCGTATTTGAAATAGGACCAGAAACGCTGGCCGTTGAATACTTCGCTTTTCATAAGGCTACTTCGTAAATAAGGATTTAACAACGTCTTTGTGCGCGTGAACGGCATTGAAGAGGGCTTCCAGGTTCACCTTGGACTCTTCGCCGGTGGTGTTGGGATACACCTGGACGGCACCGGCAGGGGTGTGTTCCAGGTAGAGGGCCTCGGCCTTCATTTCGGTTCCGTAGTCGAAGAACAGTTTGGAGGTGATTTCCTCCAGCGTGGCGTTCAGCAGCACGTCCTCCTTGTCCAGGATGATGATGGGGTCGATGATTTCTTCCAGATCACGCACCTGATGGGTGGAGATGACCACCGTGCTATCTTCAGCCGTGTATTTCATGATGGCCTTGCGGAACTGGCTTTTCGAAGGGATGTCCAGCCCGTTCGTGGGCTCATCCATAAAATAATGGCGCGCGCCGCACGCGAGCGCGAAGGCGATCCAGGTCTTCTTGAGCTGACCGGCGCTCATCGCGTCCATCCGCTGATTCTCATCCACCTCGAATTCCTTCAGAATGGTGAGAAACTTCGCGTGGTCGTAATTCGGCCAAAGCTCACCGGTCTCTTTGCCGAAGCGATAGGCTTTGTTATGAACAGGGGAGACCTCGTCGGGGAGGTAGAACTGCTCCTGGAGCAGGGAAGGCTGCCGGTCGAAGGGATGGCGGCCGTCGGTAGTAATGCTCCCGGTCTGGGGCTTCTTGAGCCCGCAGAGGAGCGTGAGGAGGGTGGTTTTACCTACGCCGTTCTCGCCCAGGAGGCCGTAAATGTTGCCTCCCTTGAGTTCCATCGTGATGTTTTTGAGCACACCTTTGGAGCCGTAGGCGAAGGATAAATCTTTTACTTCAATCATATCTTTGCGGTGTATTAGTTTAATAGTACACTGCAAAGGTAGAAAGAAAAATCAAATCTCCAAAATTATTTTGAATTTTTTCGCCAAATTTCCGGTGTAGTCCCTACAATGGCCTTGAACTGGCGGCAGAAATTGCTTCTGTCGGGGATTCCCACCCGGATGCCGATGGCGGATACGGAGGTCTCAGGCTCCTGTTTCATCATCTCCATCGCATCCTGGATGCGGAGGGCGGTGCGCCAGGCCCGGAAGTCCGTACCCTGCGCAGAAAAATACTGATGCAGCTTAAGGGAAGAAGTGCCGATGCGGGCGGCGCTCTGCTTGATGGTGGAATCGGGGAGGCGGTAGCCTTTCTCTTTTACCCAGACTTCCAGCTTGTCTTCCAGTTCCTTGAATTCCGCCGTAAGCATCGGGACAACCTTCTGCTCGGAAACAGGGGCAGAAGGAGCCTGCTCTTTGCGGAACAGGCTCCTGAAAAACTTCCTGAAGGACTTCTTACCAGCCCAGGACATAGGCGAAGATGAGCGGGGCTACGATGGTGGCGTCCGACTCCACGATGAAGCGGGGCGTATCCGGTGCCAGCTTGCCCCAGGTGATTTTCTCGTTGGGGACGGCGCCGGAATAGGATCCGTAGGAGGTGGTGGAATCCGAGATCTGGCAGAAATAGGCCCAAAGGGGAGTGCCTTCCCAGCCCAGGTCCTGCTCCATCATCGGGACGCAGCAGATGGGGAAGTCTCCGGCGGTGCCGCCGCCAATCTGGAAGAAGCCCACGCCGGGGGCGTTCTTCTTGTACCAGTC
>JAEEIJ010000024.1 GCA_016281315.1 Bacteroidales bacterium | reverse complement strand
TGCTCCTGATGAACGCGCCGCGTCCCTGCAAGGACGACGCCGTGTTACTTCCACTCCGTGTGGAAATGCTCCCCGCGGGGGCGGTCGGTGCGCTCATAGGTGTGGGCGCCGAAATAGTCCCGCTGGGCCTGCAGCAGATTGGTACCCAGGCGGGGGCAACGATAGCCGTCGTAGTAAGACAGGGCGGCAGAAAGCGCAGGAACGGGAATACCGGCCGATAAAGCCGCTCCAAGCACCTTCCGCATGCTTTCCTGGCCCGTAGCCAAAATGCCGGCGAAGTAAGGATCCAGCATCAGGTTGTCCAGCGCAGGCTGTTGCTCGAAGGCCGCTTTAATCCGGTCCAGGAAGACGCTGCGGATGATGCAGCCACCCCTCCAAAGTCCGGCGATGGTCCCCAGGGAAAGATGCCAGTCATAGCGAACGGAGGCGGTTTTCAGCAGCGAAAAGCCCTGCGCATAGGAGATGATTTTGGCCGACAGCAGGGCCAGACGAAGCTGTTCGAGAAAACCCTCCCCTGCCGGCATGGAGCATTGGGGACCCTTCAGCACGGAAGAAGCCGCAACACGCTCTTCTTTCTTTGCCGACAGGCAGCGCGCAAACACGGCTTCCCCTATCAGCGACAGCGGTTCGCCCTCATCCAGGGCCGACTCCACCGTCCATTTGCCTGTCCCCTTCTGGCCGGCTGCATCCAGGACAGAATCCAGAAGATAAGTGCCATCGGCCTCTTTTTTCGACAGGATATCGGCCGTGATTCCAATGAGATAGCTGTCCAAATCCCCTTGGTTCCAGCTGGCAAACACCGCCTGCATCTCCTGGGGAGACATACCCAGGCCATCCCGCATGATCTGATAACACTCGCAGATGAGCTGGATATCTCCGTATTCGATGCCGTTGTGCACCATCTTCACGAAATGGCCGGCACCACCGGGTCCCACCCAGTCGCAACAGGGCGTTCCATCCGGTGCTTTAGCGGACAGCGCCTGGAAGATTTCCTTTACGTGCGGCCATGCGGCGACCGACCCTCCGGGCATCATGGAAGGCCCCTTCAAAGCGCCTTCCTCTCCACCGGATACGCCGGTTCCCACATACAGCAGGCCACGTTTCTCCAGTTCTTCCATGCGACGGCTCGTGTCCGGGAAATGGGAATTACCGCCATCGATAATGATATCTCCCGCATCCAGCAGGGGCGCCAAAGCAGATATCACCTGATCTACGGCATTCCCCGCCGTGACCATCAGGAACACTTTCCGGGGTCTGGCCAGGGAAGCCACCAGGGCGGAATAGCTGTCGGCCGCAAAAAAGCGACGGCCGGCCGCGCGACCGGCCATGAAAGAGGCGGTCACTTCCGGAATGTAGTTGTAGACGCTTACGCGCAGGCCCTTGCTTTCCATATTCAGGGCCAGGCTCTGTCCCATGACGCCCAGACCCACCAGGCCGATATCGGATAATAATTCTTTCATCGTTTCACCCTTGCGTTTCCATTCCAGATACTCCACAGCTGCTGTTCATCATCCGGGACGGCATAGTCGGTGGGAAGACTGGCCGCCAGAGCACCGGAAGCCCAGCCGAACTGCGCGCATTTTTCCGGCTCCCAGCCTTTCAGGACGCCGTACAGCAGGCCGCCCACAAATCCATCCCCGCCGCCAATGCGGTCCAGCACGCCGATTTTCCTGGGCGGGATCTCATACCACTGGCCTTCCGAAGATACGATGGCGCCCCAGAGATGACGGTTGGCATCCAGCACCTCCCGGAGGGTGGTTGCTACCATGGAGGCTTTCGGGAAACGATCCTTAATCCGGTCTATCATGGCCCGGAAGGCAGCGCCATCCAAGTTCTTCCCACCTGTCTCGGGGCCTTCCACACCCAGACACAGCTGGAAATCTTCTTCATTGCCGATGAGGATATCGGCCCGCTCCGCGATGGCGGCGAACACCTCCCGAAGCCGACTTTCCTGTCCTTCCCAGAAGGAGGCCCGGTAATTGAGGTCGAAGCTGATGCGGGTGCCGCAACGGGCGGCCACTTCCGCCAAAGAAAGGCAGAAATCCGGCGCCAGGGCTGCTACCAGGCCGCTCAGATGCATGATCTGAACGCCATCCCGGGCGAATATTTCCTCCAGCGGAAAGTCATCGGCATGAAGGGTGCGCCCTACCTCCCCGGCACGGTCGTTCCACACGCGGGGCCCCCGGAGGCCGAATCCGCCGTCGGCCATATTGATCTGATGGCGATAACCCCAAGGCCCGCCTTGCGGAACCTGAGGTCCTTCCACATCCATTCCCCTGCCTTGAAGGTCCTGCCGGATGAAGGCAGCCACCGGACTGTCCTTGACGAAGGCCGTGAGCACTTTGACTTTCATCCCCAGGTAAGAGGCAACGCTGGCGACATTCGTCTCCGCGCTGGTGGCCTGGAGGGAATACATTCCGCCCTGCCGGAAAGCCTGTCCGGAAGCGGGTGTGAGCCTGACGCCCATGCTGGTGGGAACCAGCAGTTGCCAGCGGCAGGCTTCTTTCAGTTGGATGCTCATAAGACTATAACAATTTCCCGAGTGCGACCACTCCGGTATAAGAAACAATGCAGGCGAACAGGAAGGCCAGAATCATCAGAAAGGTAAATACCCAGCCGGGGCGTTTGTCGCCCATCACCGAACGCTTGTTCAGCAGAATTATCATCAGCAGGATTACCAGGGGCAGCACGAACACCAGCGTCACCTGGGAGGCAATCTGGGTGATTACCGGGCTGGTCCCCAGGATGGGAATGGTAAGGCCGACGAGAGCGGCGATGCCCGTGAGAATCTTGAAAAGGGGCGTCCCCGTCTGCATCTCCCCGTCCCGGAAATCGCTGATGAGTTCGGGAGCCAGCATCATTATGGGGAAAAGGGAGGAAAGACCGGCGCTCAGGAGGCCCACCACGAACAGGGCCACGGCAAAACGACCGGCAATGGGCTCCAGCACGTAAATCATATCCAGCACCTTTTCCACCTGGATGCCGCGGGTGTGCAGCACGCTGGCAGCGCAAATCATGATGGACGCGCTGATGATAAAGGTGAGCGAGGCGCTCACGATGGCATCCCTCCGCTGCAACTTACCGTCGGCCTTGCCCCAGCCCTTGCTTTTCAGGATGAGGGGGCGGATGACGAAGGTGGGAGAAGACATGGTGGTGCCCACGAAGGCGGCGATGAAAAGACGGGCTTCGGCCGATTCAGGGATGCGGGGAATAAAGCCGCTGAACACCGTTCCGGGGGCAGGCAGTTCAATGAACATGGACAGGATGAATGCCAGGCCCATCAGGGTAACCAGTACGGAGAGAATCTTCTCGAATACACTGTAATTGCCCCGGTTCAGGACGAACCAGATGGTGGCCGCTATCACGATGGCCATCCCCAGCACCATCCAGTAGGACGCGTCGGGAGAAAGGCCGGGAATAAGGCGATAAAGCACCTCCGTAACGGCATTGGAAGTAATGTTCAGGATGCTGGAAAGGCTGATCCACTGGCTCACCACCAGGCCCGCGATCAAAATCACGGCCCAGGCTTTTCCACCCTTGAGGTGTTGCTTGATACCGTGGATGGCCGTATTCCCTGTAACGATGCCGAAGTGACCATAGGCGTAGGTCATCACCCAGGTGAAAAAGGCACTGATGGCCAGCACCCACAGCAATTGCGTTCCGTATACGCTGCCGGATTTCACCATGGAGGTAACGCTGCCCGTACCGATGGTAAAGCCCAGACAGAACAGCCCGGGCCCCACCAGCGCAATCCAGCGCAATATGGTTTTGAATACGTTTTTCATCAGGAGAACAGACAGCCGCCGTTAATGTCCACGCCGTTGCCGGTCACATAGCCGGCGTCCTCACCGGCGAGGAAGGCTACCAGGCCGGCCACCTCCGACGCTTCGCCCTCGCGGCGCAGGGGCGCGCTGCGATGCAACGCCTCGCGGCCTTCCAGCTTGGTGAATTTATCGTGGAAATAGGTGTCTATCATACCGGGGCAAACGGCATTCACACGGATGCCCTCCGGGCCCAGTTCCTTGGCCATGGCGCGGGTGTGGCAGAGCATGGCCGCCTTGCCGCAGGCATAGATGGAGGAGCCGGGACCGCCGCCGTCACGGGCAGCCTGGGAAGAAATGTTCACGATGCTCCCGCCCCTGCCCATGTATTTGAGGACTTCCCGGGTGCACAGCCAGCAGCTCTTGAAGTTGAGGTCCATGAGGTCGTTATACCACTGCTCGTCCTGCTCCTGAATCTTTTTCCGGCCCATAATGCCGCCGGCGTTGTTCACCAGAACATCGATTTTCCCGCCGAAAGCGTCCGCCGCAGCCTTCATCAGAGCTTCAACTTCCGACGCCTTGGTTACATCGGCCTTTACCAGGATGGCTTCCCCTCCGGCACGGCGTACAAGCTCCAGCGTTTCCCTGGCCGCTTCTTCGCTGTGACAGTAGTTGATGCACACTTTTGCACCTTCTTCCGCCAATCTCACGGATACGGCCCTGCCGATATCCCTGGCGCCGCCGGTAACCACGACGACTCTTCCTTCTAGTTTACCCATTTCAGTATTCTGTATACGTTAGTGTGTCAGCACACAAATATACGGACTATTTTCTTAATAAAGAATTTTTTCTTACTTTTGTACTTATGGCGCAACGATTGACAATTCGAAGAATTGCGGAATTGGCCGGAGTCTCCGCAGGGACGGTGGACCGGGTCATCCACAACCGGGGAAAGGTGTCCCCGGAGGCCCTTGCGGCCGTGCAGGCCGTACTGGAAAAACAATCCTATAAATACAACCTGCACACTTCGGCCGTAGCCTTCAAAAAAACAAAGAAATCATTCTGGATTGCAGTGGGTATCCCCTCGTCCAGCAAAGGCGAATACTGGGACCTGATCAGGGCCGGACTGGAGAAAGCTTTTACGGAATACGGAGACATCTCCATCAAGAGCCATTACATCTATTTCGACCAGTTCAATTCCCCTTCCTGCCGGAAAGCCTTCGAGCAGATTGCCGCCCTCCCCTCCTGCTCGGCGGTTATCCTGGGCACCACTTTCGTACAGGAAACCCGGGACCTGTGCGAAAAACTGGACAAAAGGAATATACCATACGTATTCGTGGACGGTAATGTACCGGACACGCACCCCCTGGCCTGCTTCATGGCAGACCAAGTGAGCTGCGGCCGTCTCCTGGCCCGGCTCATGGACGGCTTCACCCAGGACGACGCAGAGATTGTGGCCATGCTGCCGGAACGTGTGGGCACCCGTCTGTCCAACAACTCCACCATCCGCCTGGAAGCCATCCGCTCCTATTTCAAAGAGTCCGGCACCACCAAAGTCCTGAAGGAGAGTTATTTCCCGACCGATAATCCGGAGGGGGCCAGACAGGCGATCAGCCGCTTCCTTAGGGACAATCCCAAAGTGAAAGGCATCGCAGTGGTCATCTCCACCGGTTACCTCATATCGGACGCCCTGTCGGAAGCCGGCATCAGCGGCATCTGTGTGGGCGGCTTTGACGTGACGGAGGGCAACACGCGCTGCGTCCGGGAGGGAACGCTGGATTTCCTGATCAACCAGCATCCCGAATGGCAGGCCTTCAATGCCCTGGAGTGCCTGCTGCACTACCTGCTATACGGTTCAACTAACAACGAGCTGCGCTCCTTCCTTCCCATTGACATCGTGTTCAAGGAGAACCTTCCTTACTGGCACGACACTCTTTAAGCATTATGTTAGGGCTCATTCTTTCCGTCCTGCTCGCAGGAGCCCCCTCGCACGACATCGCATCGCTGCCGCAGTGGGGACCGTATTCCAAAGAGTATTTCGGCATCTCCCATATCCAGGACCTGTCTTCCGGCATCCAGGTGGAGTTCTGCCTGGTACCCGGGCAGTACAGACGCAATGTGAAAGTTCCCTGCGCGCTGTTCGAATCGGGCGTTCACCCCTGGGAGGTGTCGGCCGACATGCACCATATCACCTATCGGCACGACATCGAGTGGAAGGACCGGGTGTACGTGGATGCCACGTATCACATCCTGGACGAAAACAGGGTATTGCTGGAGACCCGGTGCGTAAACAATACGGACCAGATTCAGAACATAAGCCTTCAACTGGCCGCACGGAAGGCCGGAGGGGCCGATGAAAAATGGGACCCCGTCCTGGAACAGGGAAACGGCTGGTTCACCGTACGGTATCCGGAGGTGGACGCCACCTACGGGGTGCTTTGGGACTATCCCTACAGCGAAGTGCGCCAATGGCGCTGCGCCAAATTGGAGCAGCTGATGCCCCGGAAGGTGCACGACCATGTGAACAAAAACCTGAAGGGCGACAAAAAGGGACACTACACGGCCAATTTCATGCGGCCGGTCGTGCTGCAGCCGCACCGGGACACCACGGTACTGCAACTGATTGTGTGCGGGAGCGGAGAGGCGGTGGAACGGCTTATGAAGGGCGGAATCCCCGGTCAACCCGAGGTTGACGGGAGCACTGTCCCCCTCGGCTACCAGCTCCTCCAGGCTACGCTGCTTACGAACGTAGTCTATCCCATTGACGCCTTCGGGGAGCCCATACGGCATTTCTGCCCCGGAAAGAACTGGAACAGCCTCTATACCTGGGACTGCGGTTTCATCGGCTGGGCCATGAGTGAAATAGACCCCTCCCGCGGTTACGAGATTATCCGCCAATATACCACGGCGCCGGAGGAGGAAGCCCCCTTCGTACATCACGGTACGCCGCTGGCCACGCAGATATTCGCCATCGGGGACGTCTGGCAGCGCTGCGGGTCCTCCGATGAACAGCTCCGGGAGATTTATCCCCGCCTCAAGCGTTTCTACGACTATATGACCGGGCCGCGTTTCCGCCGGGAAGACGGCCTGCTGGAAACCTGGAACCTGTTTTACAACAGCGGCGGCTGGGACGACTATCCGCCCCAGTGGGCGCTGCGGCCGCAGAAGGAACTCCGTTCCCGCACACTTCCCATGGTCTCCACCTCCTACTATATCCGCTGCGCCAAGATACTCCGGATGATGGCCGCCCATCTGCAGGCCACGTCCAAAGGCAAGGAGAAAAAGGCCCTGGCCGCGGACATCCGGCAATTCGACAAGGATATTGCAGCCATGTCCGCAGGCATCCAGACCAGCGCCTGGGATGCCGAAACGGGCTACTTCGGCTATGTCCGCCACGACGGACAGGGCCGGCCTGAAGGGATCTACCGCACAGCCGAAGGCGTGAACTACAACATGGGCCTGGACGGCGTCACCCCGCTGGTAGCCGGCATCACAACGGCCGCTCAACGGGAAGCGCTCCTGGGGCATGTTTTCACGGAAGGGGAACTCTGGAGTCCCTGCGGCATCACCGCCGTGGACCAGCGGGCTCCCTATTTCCGCATCGACGGATATTGGAACGGCACCGTATGGCTGCCCCATCAGATGATCCTGTGGAAGACGATGCTTGACCTGGGCCTTCCGGACAGGGCCAGGCTAATAGCCGAAACCGCCCTGAAAAACTGGGAACGGGAATGCGAAGACTCCTACAACTGCTATGAGCATTTCATGCTGGCAACAGGCCGCGGCGGCGGATGGAACAACTTCTCCGGCCTCTCTTCGCCGGTCATCAACTGGTATAACGCCTATCATCGGCCCGGCACCGTCTCTACCGGATTCGGCACGTTGGTAACCCAGGCCGAGTGGGCCGATGATAACGTCTCCGTGCGCCTTACGCTGGAGTTCGACAAGGACCTCATCGGCCAGGAAGTATGCGTAATCGCCTGTCTGAAGGACGGGCCCCGCGAGGTCAAAGTCAAAGCTGGCCGGAAAGCGCTCCAACTGCAAGTGAACTGACATGGACCGCAGAGATTTCATCAAAACCAGCCTGCTTGCAGGAGCCGGCCTGTGCCTCACCGATTGGGAAAAGGCCTTCGCCGCCGGCTGTCACGACGCCCGGGCGGGCAAACCCTGGCAAGGCTGGCGGGAAGGTGAATTCCAGATTCACTTTATATACACCGGCGTGGCGGAATCTCTCTTCCTCATTTTCCCGGACGGGACCACCATGCTCATGGACTGCGGGGATTTCGATGCCCTGGCCCGCGGAAAGAAGGCCGTCCCGCTGCTTCCCGGCCCCGAACGGCACGCCGGAGAATGGATAGCCCGCTATGTCACCCGGGTGAATCCCGCCGTAACGGATGTGGACTACATGCTCCTCACCCACTATCACAACGACCATGCGGGCAGCGACCGCTTCTATGCGGAGAAACAGGTCCGCGACGGGAAGGACTACTGCCTGAGCGGATTCTCGCAGGCGGCAGAAATCCTGAACTTCAAAAGGGCCATCGACCGCGCCTGGCCGGATTATAACGATCCCATCCCCGATACCCTCCTGGGCGCGGACCCGGACACGGCGGAGCACATGAAGCGCTTTTACAACTACATGCAACAGCACCGGGGCCTGCAAATAGAGAAGTTCCGCCTGGGGTCCACGGACCAGATTGTTCCGCTGCACCATGCCGGAAAATATCCCTCTTTCCAGGTGCGCAACCTCTGCGCTAACGGACGCATCGCCTCCAAGGACGGGCAGATTACGGACCTTTTCGCAGCCAAGAAAGCGGCCGGCGTTACCAAACTCAACGAAAACGCCATGAGCATGGGGATGATCTTCCGCTACGGAGACTTCCGCTTCTTCACGGCGGGAGATTTCTCCGCGAAGTTCAAGGACCCCGACGGCACCGTCCGCTTCATCGAAGATGATCTGGCCGATGTCTGCGAAGCGGTGAACGTAGCCAAGGTGAACCACCACGGACACAACTCCATGAGCCGGAAGCTGGTATCAGCGCTCAGGCCGCAGGTATGGGTGAGCTGCGTATGGGACCAGCTGCACAACCTTCCGCCCTGCATGGAACTGCTCGCAGACCGCAGCCTCTACCCCGGCGAAAGAGTCATCTGTCCCACCATGTTCCCCGCCGAACGCCGCAAAAAGGACGAAGGCGCCGCCTGGATGGCCGATATTGCCAAAGACGCCTTCGAAGGCGGTCATGTGGTGGTGAATGTGGAGAAAGGCG
>JAEEIJ010000023.1 GCA_016281315.1 Bacteroidales bacterium | reverse complement strand
CTCTGGAATGTTTCTTTTGCCATAATATTATGTTTAAATGTTGTAAATATTCTTTTACACAAAAATGAGCCGGTGATGGGAATTGAA
The DNA here is from genome assembly GCA_016281315.1 of Bacteroidales bacterium. Classification (GTDB taxonomy): domain Bacteria; phylum Bacteroidota; class Bacteroidia; order Bacteroidales; family UBA932; genus Cryptobacteroides. Next base: position 4,778 of record JAEEIJ010000023.1, on the reverse strand, counting down.
CTCATGACCTCATCCTTAACAAGGATGCGCTCTACCCCTGAGCTACACCGGCTTTTGTATGTTCTCCGAGCGGAAAACGAGGTTCGAACTCGCGACCCTCAGCTTGGAAGGCTGATGCTCTACCAACTGAGCTACTTCCGCCTAGAATAAAATCTGTGGGAGGTGGTGGACTCGAACCACCGAACCCTGAGGGAGCGGATTTACAGTCCGCCGCAATTGCCACTATGCGAACCTCCCAAAAGCTTAATAATCAGTATTTTCAAAGCTCCTTCGAGCCGATAGAGGGATTCGAACCCACGACCCCGAGATTACAAATCACGTGCTCTGGCCAACTGAGCTATATCGGCGTGCTCGTTCCCTTTTCTCGCTAAAGGACTGCAAAGGTAGGAACTTTTTTCGAGATTGCAAAACTTTTTCACAGTTTTTTCAACAGGTCGCACAGCCGGTCGTAGAGCGATGCGGCGTCCAGGCCGCAGGAGGCCCACTGGCCCTTCTGGGTATCCTGGCCGATGAAGCGGTCGGGGATGCCGGCGCCTTCGACGACGGGGGATCCGGCCTCGCCGGCAAACCACTCGCTCACAGCGCCATAGAGGCCGCCCTTGAGGGCGCCGTCCTCCACGGTGAGGATGGCCTTGAACCGGCCCGCCTCCTGAAGGATTTCCTCGTCCAGGGGCTTCAGGAAACGCATATCGTAGACGGCGACGCGGCCTTCCAGGCGGGCGGCGGCTTCGAGGGCGCGGTTCACTACCGGGCCTATGCCCAGCACGGCTATATCGGCCCCCTCCAGGAGTCTCTCTCCCCGGCCGATAACCGCCGGCTCGAAAGGTACGTCCTTCCACTGGACGCCCTCGCCGCAGCCGCGGGGGTAGCGAAGGATATAGGGGCCGCCTTCGACGGCGAGGCCCGCGTGCATCAGGCGCCGCAGTTCCAGCTCATTGCGCGGGGCGGCCACAACGGCGTTCGGAATGCTGCGGTAGGCCGCCAGGTCGAAGCAGCCGTGGTGCGTGGCGCCGTCCTCCCCCACCAGCCCGGCGCGGTCCAGGCACAGGACCACCGGGAGGTTCTGCAGGGCTACGTCGTGGATGATGTTGTCGTAGGCGCGCTGCGAGAAGGACGAATAGATGTTGCAATAGGGTTTGAGACCCGCCGCGGCGAGGCCGGCGCTGAACGTGACGGCGTGCCCCTCCTCGATGCCCACGTCGAAGAAGCGGTCCGGGAAGGCTTCGGCAAAGGCGGTCATCCCGCAGCCGCTGGCCATCGCGGGGGTGATTCCCACCACCTTTTCATCTTGGGCGGCCAGTTCCTTCAGCACCTCGCCGAAGACGTCCTGGTAACGGGCGGCCGGCCGGGCCGACGGGATGCGCTCCCCGGTCTCGGGGTCGAACTTCCCGGGCGCGTGCCAGATGACAGGGTCTTCCTCGGCCGGGGCATAGCCGCAGCCTTTGCGGGTATGGATGTGCAGCAGACGCGGTCCGTGCAGGTTTTTCAGGCGTTCAAGGGTGGTGACCAGCTGGCCGATGTCGTTGCCGTCCACCGGGCCGAAGTAACGGAAGCCCAGCGCCTCGAAGATGGCGCCGCCGCTGCCGCGCACGAGGTTCGACTTGGTGTCGATGACCTTCCGCTGCAGCCAGTCGCGGCCCTTGCCCTCCCCCATCAGGTTCCAGACCTTGTTCTTGAGGCGGTTGTAGAAGGGGTGGGTGGTGACCTTGAGCAGGTAGTCGTGCACGCCGCCGCGGGCGGGGTCGATGGAGATGTTGTTGTCGTTCAGCACGACGAGGATATCGGCCTTGGAGGAACCCGCGTTGTTCAGCCCTTCCCAGGCCAGACCACCCGTGAGGGCGCCGTCGCCCAGAACGGCGATGGCCTTGTCCCCGCTTCCGGTGAGGCGGGCGGCCTCCGCGAAGCCCAGGGCGGCCGAGATGGACGTGGACGAATGTCCCGCGCCGAAAGCGTCGTAGGGGCTCTCCGCCCGCTTGGGGAAGCCGCTGATGCCGTCCTTGGTGCGGTTCTTTTTGAACGCTTCCCGCCGGCCCGTCAGGATCTTATGGGCATAGGCCTGATGGCCTACGTCGAAGACCAGCTTGTCCGCGGGCGTATTATATATATAATGGAGGGCGACGATGAGCTCCACGGCACCCAGGCTGCTGCCCAGATGCCCCGGATTCACGGCGCAGCACTCCACCATATAGCGGCGTACCTCCGCGCACAACTGTTCCAGTTGCCCGGGATGAAGTTTCCTGAGGTCTTCGGGAGAATTTATGCCGTCCAGCAGTTCGTACATCACCGCAAATTTAACACTTTTTATTTGTTCGGCGTGTCAAGCTGCAGTTCGGGATGCGTGGCGGAGGTGCGGCGCAGGATGAGCGCCACCGCCAGGGCGGCCACGCACAGCGCCACGAACATCAGCTCCACGCTCACGGGGCCGTTCCCCGGTTTCCCCAGGATGACGCCGGCGATCCACTTGAAGCTCATCAGGCCCAGGTTCTGCACCCAGAAGATGAGGGCGAAGGTGGTGCCCAGCACTTTGTCGGGGACGATTTTCGGAACGCTCGGCCACAGGGCGGCTGGAACCAGCGAGTAACCGAAGCCCAGCAAAATCATTGACAGATAGCCCCAGAAAGGCACGCCGGCCGGGGCGAAGGCGAGCAGCAGGTGCGCGGCCAGGGCCAGGAATGCGCCGATGATCATCCAGCGGGTCCCCTTGCCTGCCTTGTCTACCAGCATACCGAACAGCGGCGCGAAGATGACCGTGGAAAACGGCAGCATGGAGACCATCCAGCCGGCCGTCTGCGCGGGGATGTCAAAGCGGGGTACCAGGATGGCTCCGGCGAATTTCTTGAAAGCGATGATGCTGCTGTAAAACACCACGCACAACAGGCCCAGGAGCCAGAAGTTCTTGTTGCCCAGAACACCCAGGACGTCCTTGAAGCGGAAGTCGTCGGATTTGTCGCTTTTGGGAGACGCATCGGAGGAGGAAGGCTCCTTCTCCGGAGCATCGGCCTTCTTTTTAGTGACGGAGAAGGAACCTTTTTCCGCAGATGCGTCCAAAGCCACGAAAACAGCCCAAAGGATGAGCCCCAGGGCCATCAGGCCCATACCCACGAGGGCCGGACGGGCGGTTTCGGCGAGCGTATAGACGTGGCCGTCCAGCTGCTGCACCAGCTTCGGGGAAAGTACCAGCGCGAAGGCAGTGCCCAGCCGCGCGATGGCGAGCTGGAGGCCCATCGCGAGGGCCATCGGCCCGCCTTTGAACCACTTGGCGATGCTCCGCGTGACGGCCGTTCCGGCGATTTCGCTGCCCAGGCCGAAGAGCATCACGCCCACGTAGGCCACCGTCAGGGACATCGGCCCGCCTTTCAGGAGCGCCCAGAGCACTCCGCCGGCGCCCAGCACCATCATCCCCACGAAGAGCGAACCGCTCACGCGCACGCCCCACTTGTCCAGGAGGATGCCGCCCAGCACCAGGCCGCCGAACACGCACAGGACGCTATAGCCGCTGGCATAAAAGCCGTACTGAGCCGCGTCCCAGCCCAACTCGGTCAGGGCCGGGTTCTCGAACAGGTACGAGATGCTGGAGAACATATCGTCGAAGTAGTACGACGCGAACATCGGCACTACCAAACAGGCCAGCGCTATCCAAGCGGCCGACCTGTAAAATTTCGCGGAAGGAACGCCCATTTACTTGTCGATGTTCGGGAGTTCCAGACCCAGGTGCTTCTTGCGGTCCACCACCTTCAGAAGCAGGCCCAGCAGGAGGGCCGCCACGCCCAGGCAGGCGAGCATCACCAGCGGGGCGGTGTAGTTGAAGGCGGTCGGGTCCGTGATGCCGGGGTTGGTCTTGTCCAGCACCTTGCCGATCAGAAGCGGGAACAGCCACAGGCCGATGTTCTGGATCCAGAAGATGAGGGCGTAGGCGCTGCCGATGACCTTGGCGTCCACCAGTTTCGGGACGCTGGGCCACAGGGCGGCCGGCACCAGCGAGAAGCTGGCGCCCAGCACCAGGATGGTGGCGTAGGCCACAATGACACCGCCCACGGCGTTGCCCTTGAAGGCGGGCAGCACGAAAGCGAAGGTGAGGTGGCAGACGATCAGAAGGATCGAGCCCAGCACCAGCATAGAGGCGCCTTTCCCCTTATGGTCCAGGAAATTGCCCAGGATGGGGGTGATCAGCACGGCCAGCAGCGGGAATACGGCGAAGATGGCCTCCGCGCTCTGGCGCATAAAGCCCATATAGCAATAGACGATGAGCGCCGCGACGGAGATGCCCAGCAGCATGTACTGACGGGATTTAACCTTCTGGAAGTTGCTCGCAAAACCGGCGGCGGCTACTACCAGCATGATCACGTACTGGATTACCGTTACGCTGGAACCGGCCCAGAAGGAACCGGCCGCAGGCTCGGTGAGCGTCAGGTTGCACTGGAGCATATTCACCGCATATTTCTGGAACGGGAAGATGGCGCTGTAGTAGAGCACGCACAGCAGGGCCACGATCCAGAAACCGCCGTCGGAGAGGATCCTGCCGATGTCGCTCACCTTGAACGGGTCGTCCTTTTCCTCGGCCTCGCCGGTCTGACTGTCCAGTTTCTTGTCCATAAAGAAATAGACGATGGTCATTATGAGGGCGATGCACAGGAGCACCACGCCGAAGGCCACGCTGCGGGACACGTCGATGTTGCCGCCCAGCTTGGCGAAGAAGGGCGAGAAGATCAGACAGGTAGCGACACCCAGGCGGGCCAGGTCCATCGCGGAGCCCATCGCGAGGTCCATCTCACGGCCCT
>JAEEIJ010000022.1 GCA_016281315.1 Bacteroidales bacterium | reverse complement strand
TCGACCAATGCGGCCGGATACCTCAGCCTGGGCGGACGGAGCGGAGAGGTAGGGCTCTCGCTGGGCCACCACCGCTCCCTCTCGGCCGCCGCCACCTACAATCCCTGGAGCTTCGGCTCCGAAGAGCGCGGCTACCTGCAGAACCGCCAGCGGAACTTCTCACTCGGAGTGCGCTACTGGCCCTGGCACACCTATGCCGGCTGGTGGGTCTCCCTCAAGGGACAATACCGGGAATACAACCGGGGCGGACTCTTCGGCAAGGAACTCTCCGAGGAGGGAGATGCCTGGGGCGGCGGCCTGACCGTGGGTTACGCCCTGATGCTCTCGCGCCACTTCAACCTCGATTTCGGGCTGGGGGCATGGGCCGGTGCCACCGCCTACACCCAGTATGCCTGCCCGCGCTGCGGCCGTATCCTCGCCAGTGGAAACAAGGCTTTCCTGAAGCCCGATGAAATGATTGCCTCCATCGTCTATCTATTCTGATGAAACGCCTCCTCCCCCTCCTCTGCCTGCTGGCACTGCTGCCGGCCTGCTCCACCCAGAAAAAGCTTCTCCGGGTGCGGCAGACCGCGCCCACCGCGCAACTGAGCATGCCGCCCCGGGCGGAGCATGCCCCCTTCACCCTCGATACCACCGCGCAGGCGGGCGATACGCTGATTGTCAAGGATGCCGAGGGAAAGGATATCTTCATCATGAAGGCCATCCGCGACGAGGAAACCGGAGAGATGGTGGCGACCGATGCCCTCAACGCCGCCGTCGTATCGGCCACCTTCCGCAACGTGGCGGAGCGGGACGGTCGCATCCTGATCGATTTCCGGATCTCCGTGCCCGCCCTGATGACCGACAGCCGCTGGCAGATGCGCCTGCGGCCGGAAGCCCTGCTGCCGGGGGAACGGATTCCCCTGGACGAGGTGGTGGTGACGGGCGAGGATTTCCGCCGCGGCCAGCTGCGCGGATACCGGCTCTACGAGCGCTTTGTGGGGCGCATCGTCACCGATACGACGGCCTTCATCCACCGCGGGCAGGTCTCGCTGTTCGAGGAACGTTTCGGGACCGAGTCCGGTCTCTCGCGGGAGGTGATTCAGGAGCACTATACCGACAAAATACGCCGGCGGCGGAACCGGTGGCGGATTGCCAACCGCGACCGGATGTTCGACCGCTATGTGAAAACGCCTTTCAGGGAGGAGGGCCAGCGGATCGATACGCTCTTCGGCGGGGCGACCGACTATTTCACCTACGACTATACGCAGGAAATTGAGGCCCGGCCCGGGTTGCGCAAACTCTATGTCGTCGTCTCCGGCGGCATCTGGGACGGCGACCGGAAACTCTACAGTATCCCGGAAGGAGACTCGGTCACCTTCTATGTCAGCACGCTGGGAACCCTGGTGGACAGCCAGGAACGCTACCTGACCCGGATCGTGTCGCGCCGGGTGGAGGCGAGCGCCTCCTGCCGGGTGGTGTTTCCGGGCGGCAGCAGCCGTCTGGAGCGCAGCCTGGAGCAAAACGGGGCCGAGCTGGACAGTATCGGAGGCACCCTCGCCCGGCTGCTTACGGAGGGTAATTATGTGGTAGATTCCATCACGACCACCGCCTCGGCCTCTCCGGAGGGAAGCCGGCTGCTCAACGGACGGCTCTCGCGCGAGCGGGGCGCCAGCGTCAACGCCTACCTGCGCACCCTGCTGCCTGCCGGGGGCGATTCCATCCGGTTCATCTCGCACAGCCAGGCGGAAAACTGGGCGGGGCTGGCGCGTCTGGTGGAGCAGGATACGCTCCTTCCGCAACGCGATAAACGCCTCTTCGCCAAACGAATGACCATTTCCGACGAAGACCGGCGCGAGGCCGCGATGCGGCGCGACCCCTACTATTCCTACCTGCGCGCGCAGCTCTATCCGCAACTGCGCACCGTCCGGTTCGACTTTCACATGCACCGGCGGGACATGCTTCAGGATACCCTCGTCACCACGGTCGTGGACAGCGTCTATATGGCCGGCGTGCAGGCCATCCGCGACGGAGCCTACCGCCAGGCGGCGGACCTGCTGGGATCTTACCGGGACTACAACACGGCCGTCGCTTTCTGCTCGCTGGGAAAGAATCATTCCGCCAAGGAGATTCTGGAACAACTCGAACCCACGCCCAAAGTGGAGTACATGCTGGCCATCATCCATTCCCGGCTGGGCCACGAACGGACCGCCGTCCAACACTATGTCCTGGCCTGCGAAAAGAACCCGGCCTACCTGCACCGGGGCAACCTGGATCCGGAAATCTCCTCGCTCATCCGAAAATACAACTTACCCAACTCACTTCATCATTCACTTTAATCATCCATCTTTTATGAAGAAAACCATTCTCTTGGGATGGGCCGCCCTTCTGGCCGCCCTCCTCACCGGCGCCTGCACCCAGCAGCTGCAACCCTCCACGGAAAACCAGCCGGAGACCGGCACCCTGATTGTCCGCCCCCTTGTCCAGGGCGCCGAAACCCGTGCCGGAGAGGCCTACACCGGCAATCTGGCCAGCGAGATTGCCATCTCCTCCGTGCAGGTCCTGACCTTTGAAAAGACCTCCGGCCACCTGGAACATTACTTCTCCTATACCACCACGTCGGAGGTGCAGGAGTTCGCCCTGCGCGCCGGGGCCTACCGCATCTGGGCGGTGGCCAACGGACCGGATCTCTCGGGAATCAGCACCGAGACCGCACTCAAGCAGCTGGTGATCGACCTGGCTACCTACAACGACCCTTCCGCTGATTTCTTCATGGCGGGCAGCGAACTCTCCACGGTGGTTGCCGGCGATGTGGCCGAATGTCTGATTTACCTCTCCCGTCTGGTCTCCCGCGTCTCGCTGAAGAGCATCGTCAACCGGCTGCCGGCCGCCTATGGAAACATCACGGTGGATTATGTGATGCTCTCCAATGCGGTGGGATCGTACAGTATCGGCGGTCCGGCGGGATCTCTCTGGCACAACCCCTGCGGCCGCAAAAACGCCTCTCCGCTGGTTGCGGCGAATATCATCGCTCCGCCGACCGTTCCCGCCGATGCGGCAGCGCTCACCTTCCGCAGCGCAGGTTACACCCTCGCGCCGGGCGCCAGCAACAGCACCGCGCAGCGCATGTACACCTATCCGAACGCCTCCACGCTGACCACGGAAGGGTTCTCGTCGCCTTTCACCGCCCGCTGCACCCGACTGGTGGTCCGCGCCCAGATTGACGGAACCACCTACTACTATCCGGTCAACCTTCCGACCCTGGTGCGCAATGCCTGCTATGACGTGTCGCTGACGCTGATCGGCCTCGGCTCCTCCGATCCGGACGTCCCGGTTCACAAGGGAACGCAGCGCGTGGATATCGAGATCACCCCCTGGGAAGACGGCGGTGAACAAACCGAAACCATTTAATTCCACACTCAGATGAAACAACCGTTATTGCCGCTGGCGCTCTGCCTGTTGCTGCCTGCCTGCTCCGTCAAGGAAGACCGGCGCCCGTGCCCCTGCCTGCTCAGCGTAATCACCACCGAAGCCTTTGCTCCCGGCAGCATGGAACCCGAAGCCGGATGGAGGCTGACCGTCACCGGATACACCGAAGCGGGGAAGATTGTAGAAGAAAGATTCGACGCGGAGCGTGTGCAGGATACGTTGGAGTATCCGGTCCGGAAGGGAAGCGTGCTGCTCTCCGCCCACCTGGTCCGGGGCGCAACCCGGGCCGTCACCGGTGAGGAATACCGGATTCCTGTCGGGGAGCAGGCCGAACCCTTCTTCGCATCCAGCGAAACGGTGGACGCCAGCGGTGAAACGGTTCTCTGCGTTTTGCATCCGCACAAACAGTACTCCAACGTCTATCTCTACGACCGGGCAAACCGGGTAAATCCTTTCGAAGGACAGGAGATTCATCTGACGGGAACTGTCTGTGGTCTGGATTTGCGGACGCTCACGCCGGTCAGCGGCCCCTTCCGTTGTGCGGGAACGCCCGTGGAGACGGAAAACGGACGGGGCCTCTGCTTCCGGATTCCCCGCCAGCGGGAAGACGACCTGATGCTCGATTTTCTGGATATCCCGCTGGGTAAACTGCTGTTCGAGAACGGGTATGACCCTTCCGCGGAAGAGCTTCCGGACTTTTCGGTGACGATTGATTCTTCCCTTCTGACACCCGGATTCCAGATTGCATCCTGGGAGATCATCACGTTGGATGTCATCATTTAGTTTTTTGCTACATTTGTAGCATGAATCAGAACGAACCCACTGTCATCAACGCCGAAGAGATTATCAACCGCGCCACGGGCGGAAAGAAGCTGCCCAAATTCGCGGTCCGGCTGGTCAAGAAACTGTTCCATCAGGATGATTTCAACGAGTTTTTCTCCACCACCTCTTCGCTGGGGTATGAATTTGCCGAGGAGTTTCTCAAGTGGCTCCACGCGGATGTCCAGGTAATCGGGACGGAGAATATCCCGGACCAGGGACGGTTTACCTTCGCCTTCAACCACCCGCTCGGCATGCTGGACGCCATCTCGTCGCTGGCTTTCCTGGGACGGCGATACGATGGAAACATCGCCCTTCCCGCCAATGACATGATGATGATATTCAAGCAGGAACAGGAGTATTTCGTTCCGGTCAACAAACTGGGCGGCCAGGCCCGGGAACTGGGCCGTCTGCTCGATGAGGCCTTCCAGAGCGCCCGCCAGATGATTATCTTCCCGGCCGGCGTCTGCGCCCGCAAAATCAATGGCGTCATTACCGAGCTTCCGTGGAGAAAGACCTTCATCTCGAAGTCGCGGGCCACGCACCGCGATATCATCCCCGTCTGGTTTTCCGGCAGGAATTCCAAGCGGTTCTACCGGCTGCACCGCTTCTGCGAGATCTTCCACATCAAGTTCAACTTTGCCATGTTCACCCTGGCCGACGAACTCTTCAAGTGCCGCGGCAAGAAGTTCAAGATGGTGATTGGTAAGCCCATTCCCTGGCAAACCTTCGACGACAGCCGCAAGGATGCCGAGTGGGGCGCCTGGGTCCGCGAACAGTCCCTCGCCCTGAAACAGGAATAGTGATGCTACGCCGCCTCTCTTTGCCCTTGGTGCTGATGGTACTGCTGACGCTTCTGCCGGAGCGGCTGCAGGCCGCCGCGGATGGCGACAGCGCCACCATGCGCCTCTACCGAATCACCACCTACTTCGCCGACAAGATGGAATTCGACGTCTATCTCGGCGACCAGGCGGTTTATCGGGCCGTCGTGGGCACGCGGAGGGAAGTACAGGTTCCCGCAGGGGCAAAGGTCAAACTGGTTGCGAAAAAAGGCAAAGCCTATCCGCTGACGCTTTCGCCGGAGGCGGGCGGAATTTATTATATCCGCTGCGCGGCGGAAGTTTCCGGCTCCGCCAGCCACCCCGCGATGACGCTGGTGGATGCCGAAACCGGCCTTCGCGAGTATGAAACGACGGAGACGGTCGGGCCGCCCGTCATCGAGATTGTAAAAATCTCCCCAAGCCGACTGATTACCAGCACGGTGCGGACGGATCCCCGTTTCCAGGTAACGCTCGCCGGCGGAGTTTCCTTCCGGAAGAGTACCTTTTTGTATTATCCCCTCGATGCCCATACGCCCCATTTCGGGCCCCAGTCTTCGCTCTCGGCCGCCTGGTATTTCACGGAGTCGATGGGAGTCGGTCTCCTGGGAGATTTCCAGTATCTGAAGACGAAGCAGGCCGCCGTCCGGATTTACTACTGCGGCGCCTCTTTCGCTACCCGGCGCATTTTCGAGCAGCATCCCAAAGAGACGCTGGAAGGTGGACTCGCTTTGGGCTATTTCCATCTGTACGAGCGCTTTAAGGACATTTCCGCCATCCGCGGAAACGGCAGTATCCCCGCGATGCAGTTCTTCGTCAATTATTACCACCAGCTGAACGGCCATCTCTATCTCAACGCCGGTAGCAACATCCTGCTCGGCGGACTTCACCGTTACAACCGGACTTATATGAACGGAAGTTCGGAAGACTTCGATGACGGAGGTTCCGGAATGAGCACCAATTTAGCCCGCTTCGACCTCCACGTCGGCCTCACCTTCAAGTGGTAGCGGATCTCTGGCCTTGAAACAAAAATAATACTACCCTGTTATGAAACGTCTTTATTCCGTGCTTCTTCTGATGCTGGCAGCCGGAACGCTTTCCGTCTCCGCCCAGACTTTTCAAGAGAGTATGCGCAACTGGAACGACGGCCCGCTTACCTGGGACGAACTCACCCTCAAGCCCTCGCGAGAATACCAGACCAACCACCTCTCTTTCCGTTGGCTGGAAACCTTGGAAAAGACACGAATCAGTTGGAATACCGTAATTCGCAGGCCCATCCCCTATACAGCCCTCGACCGCTCCATTTCCTGGCACAATGTCGACCGGACCCAAGATATGATGCTCCGCTACGACCAGTTGATTTTTGACCTGAACGAGCTCTACCATAGAAAATTCCTCATGGAAAGGTATTCTCCAGACAATACCCGTTCGGACAACGATCTTTTCTCCTTCTACAGCGGTCAGAATCAGGCGCGCTGGACTGAGATTATCCAGGAGACGCAGGACGGACTCGACTCCGCCATGGTGGTTTACTACGAAAACGCCATTGCCAAGGAGCTGGCCGAGACTCCCGTAACGATTCCCGACCCAAGTCGGAAAAGCAGTTTTTACGCATCTCTCTATTTTGGCGTTACCCATCGGATTCTGACGGGAGGCTCCGCCCAGATACTCTATATGAACGCTCCGGGCGCTATGCTTGGATGTTGCTGGGGTTGGGGAAACTGGAAGATAAACGGTTTTCTGGATTTCCAGAACGGAAGGCTTCTCCAGGACTACAAGAACGGCCTCCGCACATGGAAAGCGGGCGACCCGGTTTCTACAGGGAGCATGGCCGTCAGTATCGATTATTCCGTATTTCAGAACAACACCTTCAGAATCACACCTTTCGCCGGACTTGGTGTGAATTATGCCGACTGGAAATACCCGGATACCGACGGAAAGGACAAAAACGACGAGTATGCACAGTTCATCTTGCTGGGAGGCGTTACCGTCGATTTCGTTTTCCTCCGTAAGCTATTGTTTGAGCACTATTACGGTAACTCGTTTTACGACTGCACGGAACACAATCTTGCCCTGAAAGCCTATGTCTCCCGCAGCCCGAAGAACGATCCGCTCTCCGGCTGGATGATCAATATCGGCCTCTGTTACAACTGGGGCGGAATCTACGTCAACGTCAGACAATAACTCATATAATTCGTTAAAAAAATTTGGAGATTCCAATTTTCGCCGTATCTTTGCAGTCCCATTTGGGGATTTTTTGCGGAAATAGCTCAGTTGGTAGAGCACGACCTTGCCAAGGTCGGGGTCGCGAGTTCGAGTCTCGTTTTCCGCTCCAAGCAGCAGCCGTCAGGTTGCTGCTTTTTTTTGTTGAGACTTGAACGAGCAACCCCAGCCCCTACGGGGCAGCCGACCGGAGGGAGGCGGGGGTTGATATGGCCCGCGGTTGCCCGTGAGGCGGAGCCTCGCGGGCTCGAGTCTCGTTTTCCGCTCAAAACAAAACGCCAGCCTTTACGGTTGGCGTTTTTGTATTTTGGGTTGCAGCTGCACTATCAAATAGATAATTATCTGCCGCAAATTATGCAAGTCAAATAATTTGTCTTACATAATCTGGTTCACCTCCATCGAGAGGGTGACGCCGAAGCGGGCGGAGACGTCGGCGATGATGGCGGAAGCCAGGGCGAGGATATCGCCTCCAGTGGCCCCGCCGCGGTTGACCAGCACCAGGGGCTGCTTTTCATAGACGCCCGCCGGGCCCATGGAACGGCCCTTCCAGCCCGCCTGGTCGATCAGCCAGGCCGC
>JAEEIJ010000021.1 GCA_016281315.1 Bacteroidales bacterium | reverse complement strand
TCCGCTTCCGGAGCGGGATGCGTCCAAGCTTCTTCACTATGCCAACGGCGTGGTGGACGAGCACATTTTCCGTGATTTGCCCGCTTTGCTGCCCGAAAATGCCCTGATGGTCTTCAATGATACCAAGGTCGTACCCGCGCGCCTGCATTTCCAGCGGGAGACCGGGGCCCTCATCGAAGTCTTCTGCCTGGAACCCGTGCAGCCGGTGGAGTACAATCTCTCTTTTGCCGCCACCGAGTCCTGCTCCTGGAAGTGCGTGATCGGGAATGCCAAGAAGTGGAAAAACGACGTCCTGCACCTCTATAACCCCGAAAATGATGCCACTGTTGCCGCCCTTGGACTGGAGGCGGAACTGGAAAGCAGGGAAGGGCAGACGGGCGTCGTGCGCCTGAGCTGGAAGGACGGAAGTCCGTTCTCGCGGGTACTCGAAACAGCCGGCACCGTGCCCATTCCCCCCTATCTGGACCGGGAGTCGGAGGCCATCGACACGGAGCGTTATCAGACGCTCTATGCGCACATAAGAGGCTCTGTAGCAGCGCCTACGGCCGGTTTACACTTCACGGAAGATGTCCTGGAGCGCATCCGGAAGAAGGGGATCGAGACCCAGACCGTGTGCCTTCACGTAGGGGCCGGGACCTTCCTGCCGGTAAAGTCCTCCCTGGTAAGCGAGCATCCGATGCACCGGGAGCCCTTCTCCGTATCTAAAGCATTACTTCAAGAACTTGCGCATAAACACCGTCTGTTAGTGGCGGTTGGCACAACGTCCGTCCGTACGCTGGAGTCCTTATATTACATTGGCGTAAGCATCCTGGAAACAGGGGAGCCCAAGGACGTGGACCAGTGGGCCCCGTATGAGCGCGAATACCCCTATGAGACAGAGCAGGCGCTTCAGGCCATCGTGGACTGGCTGGACCGCAACGGGCGCAGCCAGCTGGTCGCCGGCACCCGCATCATCATCGTTCCGGGCTTCCGCTGGCGCCTGGTGGATTACCTCGTAACGAATTTCCACCAGCCGGAGAGTACGCTCATCCTGCTGGTATCGGCCTTTGTAGCAGGGGATTGGCGCGCCATCTACGACTACGCGCTCTCGCACGGTTTCCGTTTTCTCAGCTACGGCGACAGTTCGCTCCTGGAAAGGCGGTAGTTTCGCATAATTTTTGTATCTTTGCGTGTCATAGACACGTAAACTGATATGGATTATACGGATTTCAGCGATATCGCTCCCTACAACGACGAAGAAGCATCGGCCGCCCTGGCGCAGCTCGCGAACCATCCCAACATTTCCTGGGTATCCAAATTCCTTTTCCCGGACAAACCCCACACCTTCCTGCACGACGTCCTGTGCAGCATCAAAACCGTGGACCAGTTCCAGGAAATCGTGATGTCCAAGGCCGTGCAGTGGGTGATCGACAATACGATGAAGGAATTCACCTACGACGGTCTGGAGAAGATCCAGGCCATCGGAGGCCCGTATCTGGCGATGTCCAATCACCGGGACATCATCCTGGATCCGGCCCTCACGCAGATGGTACTGTTCTGGCACAAACTGCCGGAAACGCAGATTTGCGTAGGAGATAACTTGCTGAAACAGAAGCCTATAGAGCTGCTTATCCGGTCCAACCGAATGATCAAAGTCATCCGGGGGATATCGGCCCGGGAACTCTACCTTTCCTCGCAGCTTCTGAGCCGATACATCCGCGAAACCATCACTTCCGGCACCGGCTCTGTATGGATCGCCCAGCGCCAGGGACGCACCAAGGACGGCATCGACGTCACCGAACAGGGCCTCCTGAAGATGGTGGATATGAGCGGCACCAAGGATTTCGTGCAGAACTATATGGAGCTGCATATCGTTCCGCTGAGCATTTCCTACGAATACGAGCCCTGCGACATTATGAAGGCGCGCGAGGTCATCATCAAGCGGCACACGGGCACCTATGTCAAGGGCGAGGACGAAGACCTTCAGAGCATTATGCTGGGCATTAAACAGCCTAAAGGACACGTACACCTGCAGGTGAACGATCCGCTCACGGAGCAGGAAATCGCTGAAGCGGCGCTCTGCGACAAAAACGACCGCTATCAGTCCATCCGTCACGCGGTGGACCGCCGCGTCATCAAAGGCTACAAACTCTGGAAGACGAATTACATCGCGTACGATCTCGTGAACAAGGGTGATAAGTACGCCGATCAATACACGCCGGCCGAAGTTGAGGATTTCCGCTCGTATCTGGCCGAACAGATGATGAAGGTGGAAAGCACGCTGAACCGCCGCGAACTTCGCGAGGAACTGCTGCACATCTACAGCAATCCTGTCAGGAGCAAGGAAATGCTCGAAAACGGTGAACTATAGGGCAAATCCCCTTCTGTTACACAATTGATATTATGTTAACTTGCAGATAGGCGTCGTCTCCCCTGTGACCAGAAAAAAGAAAATCGACCTCCTCCTGGAAAGCGTGACCATTGAGTCGGTGGCCGCGGAAGGAAAAGCGCTCACGCACGTGGACGGTATGGTGGTTTTCGTGGATTTCGCCGTTCCGGGAGACGTGGTGGACATCCAGGTCTACAAGAAGAAGAAAAACTATATGGAGGGCTTTATTAAGCGGATTGTAAAGCCCTCGGCCGATAGATTGGAGCCGTTTTGCCCGCATTTCGGCGTCTGCGGCGGGTGCCGCTGGCAGCCGCTTCCCTATGAGCTGCAGCTGAAGGCCAAACGCCAGCAGGTGGAAGACCAGCTGGTACGCATCGGCCACCTGGACGTACCGGAAATCCGCCCTACCCTCCCCTCCGAAAAGACGGAATTTTACCGTAACAAGCTGGAATTCAGCGCTTCATCCAAGCGTTGGCTGCTCAAAAGCGAGCCCCAGGACCTCGTAGAACCGGGTCTGGGCTTCCACGTGGGCAAGTTCTTCGACAAGGTGCTAGACATTCAGGAATGCCACCTTCAGCCGGAGCCTTCCAATGCTATTCGCTTGTTTATCAAGGACTTCTGCCTCAAAAACGGCCTGGAATTCTACAATATCCGGGAAAACCGGGGCTTTTTTCGCAACGTGTTTGTACGCACCACGGAAGACGGCCAGGTGATGCTCATCCTGTGCTTCGCAAAGCCGGACGAAGCACCCAGAAATGCCCTCCTGGACGCCCTGAAGGCCGAATTTCCGCAGATCACCAGCCTCTACTATGTGGTGAACGAGAAGCTGAACGACTCCATCGGGGACCAGTCCCCCATCCTCTATTACGGGCAGGACGCCATTTACGAGCAGATGGAAGGGCTCAGCTTCAGGATCGGCCCGAAGTCTTTCTACCAGACCAATTCCCGCCAGGCTCACAGGCTTTACAGCGTGGCCCGCGACTTTGCGGCGCTCACGGGCGGCGAAGTGGTCTACGACCTCTATACCGGCACGGGCACCATCGCCCAGTTCGTGAGCCGGCAGGCCTCGAAGGTCATCGGCATCGAATACGTACCGGAGGCCATTGAGGACGCAAAGGACAATGCCCGGCGCAACGGCATCACCAACTGCGAATTCTTCGCCGGCGATATGAAAGACGTTCTGAATGAGGCGTTTATCGCCGAACACGGCCGTCCGGACGTAATCATCCTGGACCCGCCTCGCGCGGGCATTCACCCGGACGTGGCGCAGGTGATCCTGCAGGCGGCCCCGCAGCGGATGGTGTACGTGAGCTGCAATCCCGCCTCGCAGGCGCGCGATTTGGCCATCCTGTGCCGGGACTATGAAATCACCGCCGTGCAGCCCGTGGACATGTTTCCCCATACGATGCACGTGGAAAATGTAGTGGCACTTAAGAAGAAATGAGTTTAGCCTTTACTATCCTGCTGCTTCTTGCGGGCCTTCTCCTCGTGGTGAAGGGGGCCGATTTCCTCGTGGACGGCGCCTCCTCCGTCGCCCGCCGCTGGGGGCTGAGCGAATTCGTCATCGGCCTCACCGTGGTGGGGATGGGCACTTCGGCCCCGGAGATGGTGGTCTCGTTCATCGGGGCCTTCGAAGGGAATGCCGATGTGTCCCTTGGCAACGTGGTGGGCTCGAACATCTTCAACACCCTCCTCATCCTGGGCGTCACGGCCCTCCTGCTGCCCATCGCGGTGACGAAGGAAAACCGCCGTCGGGACGTGCCGGTGAACCTTTTCGTTACGGCCCTCTTGATCGGCCTGGGCTGGGACGGAACCCTTTCCCACTGGGACGGGGCCATCCTGCTGGCGTTGTTCGTGGGCTATATGTGGATGAGTTTCGCCCAGAAGAAAGAAGACTCTGTGTCAGAGCGGCCGTCGGAAGAGCGCAAGGTCTGGCTCTCGGCCCTGCTCATCCTGGGCGGGCTGGCGATGCTCATCTTCGGCGGGCGCCTGTTTGTGGACAACGCCGTTAAGATTGCCCATAGCGCCGGGGTGAGCGACAAGTTCATCGCCGTCACCATCCTGGCCGGCGGCACTTCCCTGCCGGAGCTCGCCACCTGCGTGGCTGCCGCCGCCAGGAAGAAGGGGCAGCTGGCTCTCGGGAACATCATCGGCTCGAATATTTTCAACATCCTGCTCATCCTGGGCGGCAGCGCCCTCATCACTCCCCTCTCGCTCGCGGGCATCTCCTACGTGGACCTGGGGGCCCTCCTGGTGAGCGCCCTGGCGCTCCTGGCGGCGGCCTGCATCGGCCGGAGAAAACAGATGGGACGCATCTCCGGCGTGGCTTTCCTCCTGCTCTTCGCAGCTTATATGACTTATCTGATAATCAATCTGTAATATGTTTTTCCTCCTTCAAGAAGCCCCGGCCGTTTCGGCCGATTCCCTGGCCGCAAAGGCAGCCGGCGTGAAAGAAGTACTCACCACTACCCCGCCCAGCGAACTGATGTCTATGCTGGGCCAGGAGGCCCTCCGCTTCGGCCTCAAGGTTCTCGCCGCCCTGGCGCTTTATATCATCGGCGCCTGGATCATCTCCCTCATCCGGAAAGGTCTCAAGAAGAGCTTCAAGCGCCGGAAGACGGAACCTACCCTCTCCAGCTTTGTGGAAAGCCTGGTCACCATCGCCCTGTGGGTGGTCCTTATCATCCTGGTGGTGGGCGCGCTGGGCGTGAACACCGCTTCCCTGGCGGCGCTGCTGGCTGCCGGCGGCATGGCCATCGGCATGGCCCTCAGCGGAACGGTGCAGAACTTCGCCGGCGGCATTATGCTGCTGGTGTTCAAGCCCTTCAAGGTGGGCGATTTCATCGACGCGCAGGGCTACGCCGGCGTAGTGCAGGACCTGAGCATCGTGAGCACCAAGATCCTCACCGTGGACAACCGCCTCATCGTGATTCCGAACGGCGCCCTTTCCAACGGCAACATCGCCAACGTCACCGGCAAGGAACTGCGCCGGGTGGACATCGACGTGAACGTGGCCTACGGCAACGATGCGGAGAAAGTGAAAAACGCCCTCATCGAGCTCGCGAAGGCCAACCCGCTCTACCTGGACGCCTCCACCAAGGGGGCCGATAATCCCTTCGCCGCCCTGGTGGAACTCAATGAATGCACCGTCCATTTCGTGGTGCGCGCCTGGGTGAAGGCGGCCGACTACTGGACCGCCCGTTTCCAGCTGCAAGAAGCTATCTATAAGGAACTTCCGGAAAAGTACGGGGTCACATTCGCGTTCCCGCAGATGGACGTGCACGTACGCAATGCGTGACGTTTTTTGCAAAAAAACGCGGTTATTACGGAATTATTCCTATCTTTGTAGAGATTTAAACCAAAGACCTATGAAAAAAATCTTCGCCTTTGCAACCACCCTGGCCCTTTCCCTGACCTTCTTCAGCGCCCGTGCGCAGGAAGCTCCCCAACAGGAGAACGTGCTCTTTAAACATGTTTCCGCCGGCGTCGGTATCGGCCTGCTGGACGGTCTTCAGGTACAGGTGGCAACCTCCATCCTCCCCAACCTTCAGGCCCGCCTGCTGTACACGGATTTTTTCCCGTATGTCTCCATTGCCAACGGTCTTGCCAAGAAGCACGCCGGAATTGGAATCAATCCCCTCGAATATAAAGTCACCGGTATCGACTACCATGAGAACGGGGTGAATATCGATGAGATAAACATCTCCGGAAAGACGCACCAGCGCAACCTTTCCCTCCTGGCAGATTTCTATCCCGCCAAGAAATCCAGTTTCCACATCACCGGCGGCCTCATGGTCTCCCTCTCCCGTTCCCTTGTTTCCGGTACGGGCGTGCTCAAGAATACGACCAACGGGGATCCTGTCATGTCGGAACAGGATAAGGGGCACGTGGAAATCTTCGGTGTCACTACAGACCTGAACGGCGATGTCCAGATTGACATCCAGTACAAGGCCAACCGGGTAAAGCCCTACCTGGGCATCGGTTTCGGACGTCCCTGCTCCACCAAGCATCGTGTGGGCGTGAACTTCGACATGGGTGTGGCCTATACCGGCGGCATCCACGCCTATTCCTACAATTACACGGAAGGCACCCCCGTGAAGGTGGAACTGAACGAGGCTTGGGTGAACGATCCGGGAAACCAAGACGTAAAGGACAACCTTGGAGAAGCGGAATCGTTACTCAAATATGTTTCCACAGCGAACAAGATTCCCGTGATGCCCTATTTGCGCTTCACGGTGAATGTCGCCATATTTTAACGCATAAACTCTAAAACCAATAAACAAATGAAAAAGATTTTCTCCTTCGCAGCCATCTGCGCCCTGCTCGTTGCCTGCAACGGTAACAAGGGCGATGAACCTGTGGTAGAATTCCCGCAGGGAAACAATGCCGGAAAGGTATCCTTCAGCTTGGAAAGCCAGCCGGTCGTCAACGGCAGTAAGATAGTCGGCATCGACCATTTCGGCAATGGCTCCTACGTGGCCTATGGCTATGAGTTTACTCCTCTCCAGACCAAGGGTGCGGCGCAGAAGACGTTCATCGGCCGCTTCACGGTCACTGGTGACGTTTATTCCTACACCGGCGATCTCAAGGGCGGTTCCATGGTCAAGCAGCCCGGCGGTGCCGTCGTTAGCTTCACCGGCACGGACGGCAACAAGGTTTCCGGTTCCTTCTCCGGCTACACCATCCCCAGCAATGCTGTGGAAAAAGCCCTCTGCGGCGCCCACTGGAAACTCTCCAGCATCAAAGCCACGCTTAAGGGGAAGAATGTGAGCCTGAACTTCAACGACAAGAGCGGCATCAACCCCAACGATGTGGAAAATGTGGCCAAGGAAATCAACCTGAAGGGAGGACATATCCCTATGGACAAGGTGACTGGTTATTATATCAAAGCCATTTCCCTGAATCTCGACCCCAATAAGGTGATTGTGGAGTTTACCCAAAAGCCGGCTATAGAAGGTATCTGGACCCCGGTCCTTGCTACCAAGTCCTTCACTTATCAGCTTAATGCAAATCTTGACGGCAAGCTCTTTGATGCAGAGGCCAGCGGCACTTTTGCCCTCGAAGACAACGACAACACGCTCGTCCTTACCATGACTGCCAAGAGTGGCTCAGACCTTGAAGGCGAGATTACCATCAAGGCCAAGAAGGTCAACTAAGGATGTCCGTAACCATCAAGACTGTTAGCTCCAGGGGGGACCTTAAGACGTTTGTCAAGTTCCCCCTGGAACTTTATAAAGCCTGCCCCTTCTACGTTCCGAACCTCTTCCTGGACGAGCTGAACGCCCTGGACCCGAAGCGGAACCCCATGAGCAAATATGCGAAGAGCCGCCTGTTCCTGGCCTATAAGGACGGGAAGGTAGTGGGCCGCACGGCAGCCATCATCAATGAGATTGCGAACCGGGACTGGAACCACCGGGAGGTGCGTTTCGGCTGGACGGATTTCATTGATGACAAAGAGGTGTCCAGGGCCCTCCTCGAGGCGGTGATTGCCTTCGGTAAAGAGCACGGAATGGATACCGTCAGCGGCCCCCTGGGCTTCACGGACTTCGACAACGAAGGCTGTGTGGTGGAAGGCTTCGACGACATTTCGTCCTATTGCCTTAAATACAACTTCCCCTACTACGGCGAGCATTACGAGGCACTGGGCCTGGGCAAGGTGAACGACTGGATCGAATACCGCATCTTCGTCCCGGAGCAGCTGCCGGAGAAGGTCGTCCGCGCCGCCAGGATCATCAGGGAGCGCTTTGAGCTTAAGGTGCGCAAGATTACCAAGCGGCAGGTGAAAAAGGAAGCCTACGGCCAGAAGATCTTCGACCTGGTGAACCGCACCTACAACGCCCTGTTCGACTTCACTGTCCTTCCTCCGGAAGTGATTGACAGTTATGTGGACACCTATCTGGGTCTGCTGGACCTGAACTATGTCACCCTCATCGAGAACAAGGAGGGAAAACTCGTGGGCCTCGCGGTTACGATGCCTTCCATCGCCCACGCCGTCAAAAAAGGCAACGGCTACCTCTTCCCCTTTGGCTGGTGGCACCTGCTGAAGTCGATGTACTTCAAACACGAGGAAGGGATCGAGCTGATGCTCATTGCCGTGGATCCGGAATACCGGAACCGGGGCCTGCACGCCCTTATCTTCGAGGATATGATAGGAAACCTCATCCGGGGCGGCTTCAAGTACGGCGAATCCAACGCGGAGATGGAGACCAACAACAGCGTCCAGAATATCTGGAACGATTATCTGAAGGAATTCAAACGCCGCCGCCGCGTTTTCTCCAAAAAAATCTAAGTTATGAGCGCCTCTTCCGTGATGCTGCCGCCGCTCCCCGAGCGGATGCGTCCCCGGACGCTGGACCAGTACGTGGGCCAGCGCCATCTGGTGGGCGAAGGCTGCATCTTGAGGAAGATGATTGAAAGCGGGAACCTGAGTTCCTTCATCCTGTGGGGCCCTCCCGGCGTGGGCAAGACCACCCTGGCGCACATCATCGCCGAAACGCTCCAGCGGGATTTCTTCACCCTCAGCGCCGTATCGGCCGGGGTGAAGGATGTGCGGGAGGTCTTCGACAGGGCCAAAAGCAGCTCTCTCTTCAGCCAGAAGGGCGCGCCCATCCTCTTTATCGATGAGATTCACCGCTTCAACAAGGCCCAGCAGGACGCCCTGTTGGGCGCGGTGGAGAACGGCACCATCGTCCTCATCGGCGCCACCACGGAGAACCCTTCCTTCGAGGTCATCACTCCCCTGCTCTCCCGCTGCCAGGTCTTCGTCCTGAAGTCCCTGGAGAAGGCCGATTTACAGGTCCTTCTGGACCGTGCGCTGAAAGAGGACGTCCTCCTGAAGGAGAAGGACATCGACGTAAAGGAAACCGAGGCCCTGATGCGCTACAGCGGCGGCGATGCCCGCAAACTCCTCAATGTCCTGGAACTGGTCGTGGACGCCCAGAGCGGCAAGGGGCCCGTGGTCATCGACAACGCCACGGTAACCGCCTCCATCCAGGAGAACATGGCCATCTACGACAAGGACGGGGAGATGCACTACGACATCATATCGGCCTTCATCAAGAGCATCCGGGGAAGCGACCCCAACGCGGCCATCTACTACCTGGCGCGGATGATCGACGGCGGCGAGGACCCGCTCTTCATCGCCCGCCGCCTGTGCCTGAGCGCCTCGGAGGACGTGGGCCTGGCGAATCCCAATGCCCTGCTGCTGGCGAACGCCTGCTTCGAGGTGGTCTCCAAGATCGGGATGCCGGAAGGACGGATTCCCCTTGCGGAAACCACCGTCTACCTGGCCTCCTCCCCCAAGAGCAACGCCTCCTATATGGCCATTGAAAAAGCCCTGGCCGAAGTAAAACAATCCGGTAACCAGCCGGTCCCCCTGCCCATCCGCAACGCCCCTACGGGGCTGATGCAGGAGCTGGGCTACAGCGACGGATACAAATATGCCCACGATTATCCGGGGCACTTCGTGGATATGGAATTCCTGCCGGAAGCCCTCAAGGGCACCGTCTTCTACGAACCGGCAAAAAACAGGCACGAAGACGTGCTCCGTGCCTATCTCGAGGCCTGCTGGCCCAAATATTACCCTAAGAAATAATTATTTATATCCCAGCATTTTCAGCATGCTCTCCGCGCTTTGCTCTTCGGCGAAGACGGAAGTGGTGAGGTTGCCCTCTTCATCGCGGTCGATGAGGATGTGCCTGGGGGAAGGCATCAGGCAGTGCTTGATGCCGCCGTAGCCGGAGATGGCTTCCTGGTAGGCGCCGGTATGGAAGAAGCCGATGTAGAGGTTCTCCCGGCGGCTGCGGATGGTGGGCAGGAAGATGGCGTTGGCGTGGTAGTCCGCGTTGTAGAAGTCCTGGCTGTCGCAGGTGAGGCCGCCCAGGAACACGCGCTGGTATTCGTCGTACCACTTGTTGACGGGCAGCAGGATGAAGCGCTGGTTCAGGCCCCAGGTGTCCGGCAGGCAGGTCATAAAGGAGTTGTCGATCATATACCACTTCTCGCGGTCGTTCTGCTGCTTGATGTCCAGGATCTTGAAGATGGTGGCGCCGCTCTCCCCCACCGTGAAACTGCCGAACTCGGTGAAGATGTCCGGCTCCTTCACGCCGTAGGAGTTGCAGGTGACCTTGATCTGGTTGATGATCTCTTCCACCATATATTCGTAGTCGAAGTCCTGCGCCAGGGAGGTCTTGTTCGGGAGGCCGCCGCCGATGTTCAGGCTGTCCAGTTCCGGGCAGATGGCCTTGAGTTCGCAGTATACGCGCACGCACTTGGAGAGTTCGTTCCAGTAATAGGCGGTGTCCCGGATGCCCGTGTTGATGAAGAAGTGGAGCATCTTCAGGTGGAAGTTGGGGTACTTGGCCACCGTGTCGCGGTAGAACTTCAGGATGTCCGAGTAGCGGATGCCGAGGCGCGAGGTATAAAAGTCGAAGTTGGGTTCCTCTTCCGAGGCGATGCGGATGCCCATCATCGTGTCTTCCTCGATGAGATTCGCCAAGTCTTCGAACTCGTTCTTGTTGTCCAGCACGGGGATGATGTTCTTCCAGCCGTCCTTGCGGAGTTTCGCGATGTTCTGGATGTACTGGGGGCGCTTGAAGCCGTTGCAGATGATGTAGAGGTCCTCTTTTTTCACCGAGCCGTCGCGCTGGAGGGCTTCCACCAGGTCCAGGTCATAGGCCGATGAAGTCTCCAGGTGGATGTCGTTCTTGAGGGCCTCGTGCACCACGAAGGCGAACTGGGAGCTTTTGGTGCAGTAGCTGTAGTGGTAGCTGCCCTGATAGTCGGCCTTGGCCATCGCCACCTTGAAGAGACGTTTCGCACGCTGGATCTGGGAGGAAATCTTGGGAAGATAGGTGAGCTTGAGGGGCGTTCCGTACTTCTCGATGATCTCCATCAGGTCGATGTCGTTGAAAAGCAGATTGCCGTCGTCCCCCACCAGGAATTCGTCCTGCGGGAAGTCGAAGGTTTGCTCGATGAGGTCGATGTACTTGTTTTTCATCCTTGCGATGTACAATAAAACGTGCAAATATAATTAAAAAGTGTTACTTTTGTATGAATGTATCGCGGAAAACTCATCATCGCCCTTCTGGCCGCCCTGGCCCTTGCCGGCTGCAGCACCACCCGGTCGCTTCGCAGCGGGGAGTTCCTGCTGCGGAAAAACACCGTGAAGGTGAACGAGGAGTCCTTTTCCGCCTCCGGCCTGAATTCCTATCTGGCCCAGAAACCCAACTCCTATCTGCTGGGAATCAATCCCCTGCTCTCCGTCTATAACTGGGCCGGGGATTCGGAAAGCGGCTTTGCCGGTTTCCTCCGCCGGGTGGGTACGCCGCCCGTGGTGTACGACCCCTCGAAGGTGGAGGAAAGCATCGCCAGTATGGAGAACCACCTGCGCTACATCGGCTACTACGGGTCCACCGTGGAGAGCGACGTGCGCGTGAGGGGCCGGAAGGTCTATGTCACCTACTACGTCACGCTGGGCAGGCGTTATGAGATCAGCACGGTGGAGTACGAAATCCCCGACTACGGCACTTTCCGGCAGGATTTCCAGGCCGATATCCCCAATAGCGAGGTGAAGGCGGGAGGCATCCTTTCGGAGCAGTCCCTCGAGGCCGAGGCCGAGCGCAGCGCCCGGTACCTCCGCAATCAGGGCTACTACGGTTTCTCCAGGAGTTTTTACGCCTTCGAGGCCGATACCCTCGCCCGCGACGGCAAGGCCCGCCTGAAGTACTCCGTCCTGGACTATGCGCTGGGCGACGACCCTGCATCGGCCCGCGAGCATAAGAAGTTTTCCATCGGCGACGTAGCCTTCACCTATCCCAAGGAACTGAAAATCCGCCCCCGCGTGCTGGAAAACCTCAACCTGCTGCGCCCCGGGCAGCCCTACAGCGAAGAGGCCATCAACACCACTTATACGCGCCTGACGAACGTGAGTATGTTCAATGGCGTGAACGTGAACGTGACTCCGGCTTCGGAAGACCAGGTGGACTGCAACATTTCCCTACGGGCCAGCGGTCTGCAGGGGTTCAAGACCAACCTGGAGGCCTCGGTGAACTCCACCGGGCTCATCGGCATCTCCCCGCAGCTGAGCTACTTCCACAAGAATATCTTCCACGGCGGAGAGGTCCTCAACGTGGGTCTGAAGGGGAACTTCCAGTTCAAGCCCAACGACAACGTGTCTTCGCAGGAAGTGAGCGTGACCACGTCGCTGCGTTTCCCCCGCTTCATCGGCCTGCCCAACCATATCTTCAAGGGCCCCTACATCCCCCGTACGGACGTCTCCCTTGCCTACAACTATCAGAACCGGCCGGAATACCGGCGCAGCGTCATTTCGTCGGCCTTCACCTACAACGGCCGCCTGAGCGAGCGCCTGTTCTACCAGTTCTCCCCCGCCCGAGCCAATATCTCCCGCATCTACGACATAGACGAGACCTTCCTGAACCAGTTCATCGACAACGTCTTTATGCTGGAGATGTTCACGGACAATTTCGACCTGGGCGTGAGCGGGATGCTGTACTACACCACGGATGCCTCCACCATCCCTTCCCGTCCTTACCATTACGCCCGCCTGAGCGTGGACGTGGCGGGTAACGTCCTTTCCCTGTTCAACTCCGTCCTGCCCGCGGATCCCTACTTCCAGGACGAGCATCTCATCTGGGGCATCCCCTATGCCCAGTATGTCCGCGGGGAACTGCAGCTGGGAAAGACTTTCCGCTTCGGCCCCAAGGACCGGCAGGCCCTGGCGCTGCGCTTCCTGGCCGGCGCCGGCTATGCCTACGGCAACTCGATGGCGCCGCCCCTCGATAAAATGTTTTACTGCGGCGGTTCCACCTCGATGCGCGGCTGGCAGGCCCGTACGCTGGGTCCCGGCAACGATACTTCCCTGGCGGAGTTCTTCGTCATTCCCACGCAGATGGGTCTGATGAAGCTGGAGGCCAATATGGAATACCGTTTTCCGCTCTTCTGGAAATTCGAGGGCGCCACGTTCGTGGATGTGGGCAACATCTGGGATTATGTGGAAGAGTCGGAGGAAGAGTCGGACGCCTTTGTCCTGAAGAACCTGCCGGAAAGCATCGGTATGAACTGGGGCCTGGGCCTCCGGCTGAACTTCGACCTCATCCTCCTGCGCCTGGACCTGGGTATCCGCTTGCACGATCCCGGCCGCGATGCCGGCGACCGCTGGGTCGCCCCGAACGGCTGGTTCAAGGGGAGTAATATGGCGCTGCACTTTGGTGTGGGTTATCCGTTCTAGCGAACGGACAAAAATGGCTGTAAGGGGGCGCTGCCCCCTTTATATACACCCCCGGCGCCCTCCGGGCGCTGATTAACTTTGATTATATGACGGCTAATGAGATAAAATTCATCAAGTCCCTATCCCAGAAAAAATTCCGGGACAGCAGCGGGCTCTTCGTGGTGGAGGGTGAGAAGCTGGTGGCGGAAGCCCTCGCATCGCGGTTCACCGTGGAGAAGGTTTACCGGCGGGAGGAAATCGGCGAAGCCGCGATGGCCCGTATATCGGCCTTTTCCTCGCCTTCTCCGGCCCTTGCGCTCGTCAGACGTCCGGATGACCTGCTGCAGACCGATATTCCCTCTACGGGCCTCTTTTTGGCCCTGGACGGCATCCGGGATCCCGGGAACCTGGGGACCATCCTCAGAATAGCCGATTGGTTCGGCCTGGACGGCGTCTATGCCTCCCCCGACACGGTGGACGTGTTCAACCCCAAGGTGGTGCAGGCCACGATGGGGGCCATCTTCCGCGTGAAGTTCCATTATGCGGAGATTCCCTCCCTCTGCAAAGGGGTTCTGAAGGCCGATGGTAAGGTCTACGGCACCTTCCTGGACGGGGAGAACCTCTACGGGAAGGAGCTGGGCCGCGATCCCCTCGCCGTGATAGTCATCGGCAACGAGGCGGGCGGCATCTCACGGGAAACGGCCGCCTGCGTGAGCGACCGTCTCTATATTCCGCCCTATCCGGTGGGCGATCCCGGTTCGGAATCCCTGAACGCCGCCGTGGCGACAGCCGTCACCGTTGCGGAGTTCCGCCGCCGGCTACTGTAGGTGGATGAGGACGTAGTCCTTTTCCGGCACCTCCAGCACGTGGTGCGTTTTTCCTAATGTAATCCCCAGATAATCCAGCGCTTCCTGCGGAATGCGCACGGTGATATCGCGTTTGGGACCGAAGTTCGCGACCACCAGGTAGTGGTTCACGCCATCCGAGCGGATGAAGGCGAAATGCCGGTCCGGGTTGAAGCCCTCCTGCTGGCAGTAGCAGAGATCGTAGCTCTTTCCTTTCGCAAAGGCGGGCGTCTTGGCCCAGAACAGGATGTCGCTGTAACGGGCCAGCACTTTCTCGTTGGGCTTTTCCAGGGCGGGAACCTTGCACCAGTCGAAGATGGAGGTGCGTCCGTCCAGGCCGCTGAAACCTTCCTGCTGCATTCCTCGCTCTCCCGCTTCCTGGCCGAAGTAGACCATGAACGGGGCCTCGTTCAGCAGCAGGGATACGGCCAGGGCCGCATAGGCGTTTTCCGGCTTCCCGCAGAAGAAATCGCTGGCGATGCGCTGCTCGTCGTGGTTCTCCAGGAAATTGAGCATCCGGGGCTGCAGGGGGCCGAGCGCCTGCCAGGCGGCCGTGATCTCCCGGGCCGATGCTCCGTTGCAGGTGACGGCCCTCAGCGTATCGTAGAGGCCGCATTTGTCGTAGAGCCAGTCGAAGCCTACCTCGTTGGCGTAGAAGTCGTATTTGTCCCGCTGGTAGACCTCGGCCACGAAGAGAACCTCCGGATGGTATTTCTTCACCCGGGCGATGAGCCATTTCAGGAAGGCGGGCGGCACCATCTCCACCATATCGCAGCGGAATCCGTCCACGCCCCGGGCGATCCAGAAGAGGACGACGTCCAGCATCTTGTCCCAGGTGTCGCTGTGCACGTCCCCGTAGTTCAGGCGGACGGTTTCCCACCAGTCGTTGATGCCGGGGGCCGGTGTAAACGCGTTCCCGGAAGCCCTGGCGGGGAATTCTTCGTAGCCTTTTGCATCCACGGGCAGCCGCAGGGCTTCCCCCGGATAATAATAGAAATCGTCCCCTGAGAAGTTCACGTTTTCCCTGGCCACGTGGTTGGGGACGAAGTCGATGAGGAGCTTGAGCCCCGCCCCGTGCACCCGCCCGACCAGCGCTTCAAATTCCTCCATCCGGTGCGCGGGGTCATCGGCCAGATAGGGGTTCACGTCAAAGTAGTCCGTGATGGCGTAGGGACTCCCCGCCTCCCCTTTCACCACCTTTTCGGTGGCGCCGGTGGCGTGCCGGATCACGCCGGTACACCAAAGGACATCCATTCCTAGGATGTCCTTCAGGTACTTCAGCGTATCGGCGTCCACGCCGGAAAAACGGCCGTTCTTCCAAAGGCGCGGAAGCAGCTGATAGACAAGTTTTTTCATCTACCAGTTCAGGATCTTGGCAAAGTCGTAGGCCTCCGGATTCGGGACATACTTCTTTGCGGCCTCATAGTCCGCGGGCGTGATGAAGTGGCAGATGTGGTTGTAGTAGTTCTGGGCGGTGCCGCCGTCGATGGCTACGCGGCGCGGCGGAATCTTGCCGTCCGGGCCTTGCAGGTCCTTCAGGTACAGCGGGTTGGCCTTGCCGAAGGCGTCCACATATACCATGCAGCCCGTCTCCCCCTTGGCAAAGAGTTCGTAGGCGCCCATAGCAAGCTCCGTGCAGTACGTGAGGTCGTAGGCGATGGGGTCCTGGCAGCGGACGTCGTAGCCGATCTCCACGGGACGCGTCTTCACCTTGAGGCCGATGGCCTTGAACTTCTTGTCCAGAATGTCGTTGAACAGGACGGCCTTGGAGATCTTGCCCAGTTCCGGGTGGCCGTGTTCGTCGTAGGTCATGGAGACGCCGGCGTCCTTGATTTCCTGGGGATCCAGGTCGTGGAAAACGCCCTCCGCCACCACCACGGTGCCGTAAGGGATGCCCAGGATGTTGCGCTTGAGGATGGCCGAAAGGGCCAGGTTCACGATCTTGTCCAGGGTGATCTCCGTCTTGTTGAACATCTCGGGGATGATGGTCATCGGGCAATGGGTGGCTTCGCCAATCCCCAGGGCCAGATGCCCGGCGCTGCGGCCCATCGCGCTGATGATGAGCCAGTTGCCGCTGGTGCGGGCATCCTCATACACGGTGCGGGCCAGGTGGGCACCTTCGTCCTTGGCGCTGTTGAAGCCGAAGGTAGGGGTGTTCATGGGCAACGGAAGGTCGTTGTC
>JAEEIJ010000020.1 GCA_016281315.1 Bacteroidales bacterium | reverse complement strand
GGCTCTCCGCCTTCCCAGAGGTAGAGATCCTGATTCTTGGCTGCCTCCTTTGCGGTGTCGAGCGAAGCGTAGAAGGCAATCCGGTTGCCCTCCTCGTTGAAATAGAAGCTGCCGAAGGAGGCCTTCTTCTCGCCGGTCAGCACCGCTTGGGATTCGCGGGTGGCGGGATCGTACACGAAGAGGCCGCGCACTGTGACGCTGTCCTTTTTCTCCGGCTTGGTCACGTACGCCATCCGTTTGCCGTTCCGGTCAAAATGGTAGGATTCGACACTCTTCAGCGTATCTACAGCCAGCGTCTTGATGTTCAGGACATAAACCGTGGTCTTGACGGAAGGCTTGTCGGCCTTGGCGCTGTCTTTGGGCGCTTTTTCTTTTTCAGGCTTTTCGGGCTTTTCCCCCTTTTCGGGTTTGCCTTCGCCCTTCTTGCCCTTCGGCGCGGGGGCCTTCACCTCTTCTTCCTGGAAAGCAATCCAGTCGCCCAGCACGTCGCCGGACTTGAAGTTGACGACATTCTTGAACTCCTTGATCTCGCCGGTTTTCAGGTCGATCACGGCGATGGAGCCCTTGGGGCGCTCATCGGGTTTCTTCTTGTCGATCTTGGCCTGGCGGGTCTCCTGGAAAGGCGGGGTGATGCGATAGACCGCCTTGGTGGCGTCGGAGGAAATCACGGCGCGGGAGGCGCGGTCAATCGTGTAGGTCTTGCCGCTCTTTACATTGTATAGATAGAGCACGCCGTCGCCCTCCTGGGGTGAGACGGAATAGGTGGCCCAGTCACCGCCGTTCTGGATGACGGGACGTCCGACAGACTTCCATCCGTCGTAAACGGAGTGGTCGAGCGCGGGTTTCTGTGCCTGCAGTGCCGCTGCACTCAGCAGCAGCGCAAAGCATAGGAGAAAGGAACGTTTCATGGTATGGATTATTGATAAATTGCGTTTTTAAGCGTGGTGGCCCTTGCGGCTTTTGCGCTTCTGGAAGTACCAGGTGACGATAATCATCCCCAGCACGATGGCGACGGCAACCTTGAGGGCCGTGTACCAGGCGGTGAGGGCGGGAGTCAGCTGCTCGGTGAGCGTGTAGTAGGTGCTCCAGAAGATGCCGCCGCCGGGAATGAGCGGGAAGTTTCCGCAGACCAGGAAGATGGTGCTGGGGCACTTCTGGCCGATAGAGAGCACGATGGAGAGCAGCGCC
This sequence comes from Bacteroidales bacterium, assembly GCA_016281315.1. Classification (GTDB taxonomy): domain Bacteria; phylum Bacteroidota; class Bacteroidia; order Bacteroidales; family UBA932; genus Cryptobacteroides. The sequence goes on along the minus strand of JAEEIJ010000020.1, from coordinate 1,322 downwards.
ACGACAAATGCGCCGGCGAAGGTGGCAGCTCCGATGCCGAGCTGCGCGTAGCGGTAGATCAGCAGGTAGGTGATCCAGCCGAGCATACCCACCAGACCGGTGCTCAGGTAGAATTTGCGCGGCACGCTGAAGAGGATGGCGAAGGCCAGGGTGCCCATCAGCGCCGCCAGGGACTGTGCCGGAAGACCGGCGGTCTGGGCGGAGGCGAAGGTGCCGTTGAGCTGGATGATGCCGCCGATAAAGTAGCTGTGAATCACAAAGGCCACGCAGGTTCCCAGCGCGATGCAGAAGAACATCATCAGCGCATCCATCAGGCGCGTGGCACCGGAGAGGTAATCCTCGTTGGCCAGGTCGCGGATGCCGTTGGTGAAGGCGACGCCCGGCACCAGCAGAATCAGGGTGCCGGCAATCATGTTGCCCAGGTGCTCTCCGAATCCGAAACTATGGAACGCGGCGCAGAGGGCGGTTCCCACCAGGCCGCCGAAAATATTGCCCAGCATCTTGGAGAGGTAGGGCATGCTGACGGTGAGAACGAAAATCCAGAGCAGGATGCCCGCCACGACAGCCGCCGCACAGTCGAAGAGGCTGCCGCCGAACACCGCGCAGAATCCGCCGCTGCCCAGCGCCGCGCCGATGAGTTGTTCCCAGACGGGCTTGCCGCGCATCGTGCGGATGGACGCGATTCGCTCCCGGGCTTCGTCGAAGGTGCAGCCGGCATTCTGGATATCCCAGGAAAGCTGGTTCACCGCGATGATCTTGTCAAAGCGGGCCCCTTTGATGGGAATGTACTTCACGCCGGCATAGGAGTCGCCGGTGGTGATGATGCCGTTGCCCATCGTGAAGAAGTTCTCGGAACTCTCACCGTAATTGGCGGCGATGCGTTTCATCGTTTCATCCACACGGGAGATCTCCGAGCCGTTTTCCAGAAGGATCTGGCCGGCTTCCGAGGCGAGTTCCAGCACCTGGCTGGAGCGGGAGGTTTCAGGGTTTTCCATCGAGCATATTTTCTCTGCTACAAAGTTCGCAATAATTCTGAGCTTTCCTCCTTTTTGTGGAAAAATCATACATAGAATTATGTATTGCCCGCCCTTGTTGGAGGGGATAACTTTGCATAGCTGAAAAAATGCCTTGCAAATACCTAATTCTTAATGTATATGGAAAACAAAAAAGACTATGCAGCACCGATGATCAAACTGTTCGAGGTGCGGCCGCAACAGGTACTCTGCCTTTCCGCTCCGGACTTCGGAGACGGTGGTGATATCCCTTACAACGACTAGGAGGAAAAGACCATGAAGAAAATCATTATCCTTTTGGCGGCCGTC
>JAEEIJ010000019.1 GCA_016281315.1 Bacteroidales bacterium | reverse complement strand
TGGGTCTTTCCCATTTGCGCATTTACAGAACCGCCCGGCTCCATTGTCCTTTTGTTAAACTTTCTTTATCGGCATAAATTTACTACTTTTGTAGTACAAACCTAGGTGCAGAGAACTACGCTGCAAATCTAAGGTTTGCACTATGAAACGAATTCTGCTTCTCACCATACTGGCGCTCTGCGCCGCCTCCTGCCTTTGCCGGCGCGGCGGCGGCAGCGACGAACCCGTCCCCCAGAAAGACACCGTCTATCCCCTGGGCTTCTGCACGGACTCCTTCCGCGTGGTCACGGGAAAGATCGAAAACGGGGACAATTTCATCGCCTGGCTCACGCGCCTGGGCGTTTCCGCGCAGGATGCGAACCGGCTCGTGCAGGCGGGCGAAGGCGTCTTCGACGTTAGGAAACTGCGCGCCGGCAACACCTGGAGCGCCTACTACGGCGATTCCACGAAGGTGGATTATGTGGTGTACGACAACAGCCGCACCCGCCAGACGGTCTTCGGCCTGCGCGACTCGCTCGCCGTCCGGGCCTATGATCGGCCCGTGGAAGTGCTCTCCCGGACGGCCGATTTCGCCATCGAGACTTCCCTTTGGAACGATATGCAGGCGGCCGGCGCTCCCCTGGATTTGATTGTGGAAGTGGCCGACATCTACGCCTGGACGGTGGACTTCTTCGGCCTGCAGAAAGGAGACCGCTTCCGTATCGTCTATGAGGAGAAAATGTGCGAGGGTGAATCCATTGGCATAGAGAGGGTTGACTATGCCGAATTCATCCGCGGCGATAAGTGCCTTCCGGCCGTTTATTACGACCAGGGAGACGGCGGAAACAAGTACTGGAACGAGAAGGGCGAGAGTATGCGGAAGGCCTTCCTGAAGGCCCCGCTCAAGTTCACCCGCATCTCCTCCGGCTTCTCCCTCCATCGGCTCCATCCCGTCCACCACGTGGTGCGGGCCCACACGGGCGTGGACTACGCCGCGCCCACCGGCACGCCCGTGATGAGCATCGGCGACGGCACCGTCCTCAGCGCCGGCCGGGGCAGCGGCGGGGCCGGCAATATGGTCAAGATCCGCCACAATTCCGTCTATACCACCGCCTACCTCCACCTCTCCCGGATGGCCGTCAAGGCCGGCCAGCGGGTGTCGCAGGGCCAGGTGATCGGCTACGTGGGAATGACGGGAACGGCCACGGGGCCGCACCTGGACTTCCGCGTGTGGAAGAACGGCTCCCCCGTGAACCCGCTCAAGCTCGAATCCCCGCCGGCGGAACCCATCGGCCCGGAATACCTCCCCGTCCTGGATTCCCTCTGCCGGCATTATTCGCAAACACTACAAGCCCATGAATAAGAGACTGTTAACGCTGGCCGCGGCGCTCTGCATCGCCACAGGGGCGCCTGCGCAGGAGCCCACCCTGGTCTTCACGCCCCAGTGGACGGCCCAGGCACAGTTCGCCGGCTATTACGTGGCCGAGGCGAAGGGCTTCTACCAGGAAGCCGGCGTGGACGTTCGCATCGAACATCCCTCCCCCACCCAGCCCGCGATGGCCCGGCTGCGCCGCGGCGAGTGCCAGGCGATCACCCTGCAGCTGTGCCAGGCGATGGAGATGGCGGACGAAGGCGCCCGCCTGGTGAACATCCTCCAGACCTCGATGAACAACGGGATGGTGATCGTATCGGCCCGGGGTATGGACCCGCTCACGCAGAAAGGCGCCAAGGTGGGCATCTGGAGCGTGGGATTCGGCCAGCTGGCCATCTGTATGAGCACCCAGGAGCATCTGGACTACGACTGGGTCCGCTTTGCGCAGAATATGAACCTGTTCATCGCGGGCGCCCTGGACGCTACGCTGGCGATGAGCTACAACGAGTATTACCAGCTGCTGCAGGCCGGCCTGGAAATCAGCGAGGAGAACGTCTACCGCTTCTGCGACCACGGCTACAACGTGCAGGAGGACGGCCTTTATATGACACGCGCGTATTATCTGAAACATCAGGACCAGGCCCGCCGCTTCGCCGAGGCCAGCCGGCGGGGATGGGAATGGGCCGCGGAGCACCCCGAGGAAGCGCTGGACATCGTGATGGACTACGTAGAACGCGCCCACATCGCCACCAACCGGGTGATGCAGCGCCTGATGCTGCAGGAGATCCTGCGCCTCCAGGTGGACCGGGAATCCGGGCAGCGGGAGTTCCGCCTGCGTCCCGATATGGTGGAACTTGCCAGCCGGCTGATGGTGGAGAACCGGATGCTGAGCCGGGAAATAACCTATGAAGAACTCGCGCAATGAAAAGAATCATCGATTTTATCCGGCGCCAGCTCTCCATCCGGGTGAGCCTGTGGGTAGTCCTGTTCGCCGCCCTCATCTTCGTGACTGCCCTGAGTTTCCTGTTCCTGCGGGCCCGTGACGCCGTACGGGAGGAAGCCGTGAACCGCGCCACGCAGATCCTGGACAAGACCTCGCTGGAGGTGGAAGGCATCCTGAACCGGGTGGAAGTGGCCAGCCAGATGACCGAATGGCTGGTGCAGCGGCACCCCGACAACCCGGACTCGATGTTCGTGTACAGCCGGGGAATGCTGCTGAATAACCCCGACTTCTACAACTGTTCCATCGCCTTCGAGCCCTATTATTTCAAGAAATACGGCCGGTATTTCTCGGCCTACTCCAAGCACGACTCCGCCGGCGGCATCCGGACCATCCAGGGCGGCAGCGACAACTACCAGTACTTCTATATGGACTGGTACCTGATGGCCAAACTCCTGGACCGCCCCTGCTGGACGGAGCCGTATATGGACCTGGACGTGCCCACGAACACCAGCGAGATGGTGTCCAGCTACTGCAAGCCCATCAAGGACGACAAGGGAGCGCTGATCGGCGTCATCAATACGAGCCTTTCGCTCAGCTGGCTGTCGGAGACCATATCGGCCCTGAAGCCCTATCCCCACTCCTTCAGCATTATGGTGGGACGCGGCGGCACCTACTTCGTGCATCCGGACAAGGACAAGGTCTCCCGCGAGACCATCTTCACCCAGACGCTGGAGGGACGCGACCTGGCCCTGGCCAGGCTGGGCCACGCGATGCTGCGCGGAGAGGAAGGGATGATGCACGAGAAAGTGAACGGGGAGGAGTGCTATGTCTTTTACAAGCCCCTGGGCCAGACGGGCTGCAGTATGGCCATCATCTGCCCGCAGAGCGACGTCTTCGGCGGCTTCGACCGCCTGCGGCGCGCCATCCTGATGAATGTCGTGTTGGGCCTGCTGCTGATGCTCTTCCTGTTCATCCGCATCATCACCCGCGAGCTCAGCCCGCTGCACCAGCTGGCTTCGGAGGCCGAGACCATCGCCTCCGGAAAGCTGGACGCGGATCTGCCGGATTTCGGGCGCATCGATGAAATCGGCCAGCTGAGCCAGTCCTTCGGCCATATGCAGCAGTCGCTGGTGCAATACATCGACGAACTGAAGGACACCACCGCGCAGAAGGCGTCCATCGAGCGCGACCTCCACATCGCCAACCAGATCCAGATGGGGATGCTGCCCAAAGACTTCCCGGACGGCATTTACGCCACCCTGACCCCGGCCAAGGACGTGGGAGGAGACCTCTTCGACTTCCATTTCCGGGACGGGAAGCTCTTCTTCTGCATCGGCGACGTCTCCGGCAAGGGCGTGCCCGCTTCCCTGTTTATGGCGGTGACCCGTTCCGTGTTCCGCACTGTATCGGCCCGCGAAGATGTCCCGAACCGCATTATGGACAGCCTGAACAAGACCATCGCGGAGATGAACGAGACGAATATGTTCGTCACCCTGTTCATCGGCGTACTGGAGCTTTCCACGGGCGATCTGCGCTACTGCAACGCCGGCCACGACGCCCCGCTGCTGGTGGGCGCCGGCGTGGGCGAACTCCCCTGCGACTCGAACATTCCCGTGGGATTTATGCCGGAATGGACCTACACCCTGCAGGAAGCCCCCATTTATGCGGGCACTACCATCTTCCTCTTCACCGACGGTCTCACGGAGGCCGAAAACGTGAATCACGAGCTGTTCGGGATGGACCGTGTGATGAAGGAAGCCACCGAGGCCCTGGACCGTAAGGAACAGGAACCCCGGCAGCTCATCGCCCGGATGACCGAGGCCGTCCACCGCTACGTGGGAGACGCCGACCAGAGCGACGACCTCACGATGATGGGGATTCAGTTCGGCGGTGTGAAGTAACAAGAAAAGCCATCCAGGCCCAAAGGCCTAAATGGCTTTTCTGCGGTGCGGACGA
>JAEEIJ010000005.1 GCA_016281315.1 Bacteroidales bacterium | reverse complement strand
TTCGCCAATCTATGCCATAAAGGAAGAGATGGCGGAAGAACTGTCCGCCCTGGAAGAACTTCATAAGAATCAACTATTATCGGAAAAGGACTACCAGAATGCCCGTATCAAGATCATTGCCAAGTACGCATCCAAGGCTGGTGATATCTATGGGGAATACCTGGATAAAGCTTCAGACCTTGCGAATGCGCTTCAGGAAGCGGATTCGGCCCGCCTGGATGCCCAGATGCAGGCTGAACTGACCGCCGCCGGTGACAACGCCGAAAAGCGCCAGCAGATTGAAGAGGAATACGAACAGAAGCAGCTGGATCTGAAGAAGAAGTATGCCGATGTGGATATGGCCATCAATATCGCCAAGACGGTGGCCAATGGCGCCGTGGCAGCCGTGAAGGCCGTGGCCGACCTGGGTCCCATCGCCGGTGGTATCATGGCCGCCATCATCGCAGCCACGACCGTGGCCGAGGTGGCCGCCATCGTGGCACAGCGGAATGCCATCAAGAATGCCTCCGTAGCTTCATCCGGTTCATCCACCACCAAGGTGGGCCAAAGGACCGTGGCCGAATTCTCTGAAGGTGGCTATACCGAGCGCAGCGCCAACGACTATCAGGAAGTGGGTGTGGTTCACGCCAACGAATGGGTGGCGCCGGCCGCCATGGTACGTGCCAATCCGGTGATGTTCGCCTCCCTGGAACAGATGCGCCAAAGCGGCCAGTACCGTTCCGGTGTGGCTGGATTCGCAGACGGTGGCCAGGCCGGTGGTGATACGCCGGCTTCCGTGGGCACCGTGGATAACGAACTCCTTCAGCGGGTATATGATATCATGGCCAAGCTGGAAGCATCACTCCCTCTGAAGGCCTATACCGTGCTTTCCGATCTGAATGCCAAACAGGAACTGGATGACACCATTAAATCCGTAGTGGGCAAATGAAACTGATTGTAGATAAAGGTGAACTGAATCTCCCTGAAGATTTCAGCTTTGAGATTGAACAGAACAGCGCCTTCTTCTCCGATGATGGCGCCGCATCCGTGGCCGCTACCATCCCGGCCACGCCGGAAGATCTGGCCAAGCTGGATAACCCCACAAGGATTGCCCGGAACACCCGCTTCGTGAATCTGTTCCCGGCCATCCTTTCACACGGCATATTCCAGAAGAAAGGCAATCTGGTGGTGACGTCCGCCTCCAAGGAAGGAATCACCTGTGCCATGGCCCTGGAAGATTCGGAATTCTATTCGCAGTGGAAGGATAAGAACCTGAAGGAACTGTTCAAGGATGCGAAGCTTTGGGCCGCTGCATCCCGAACAGTTGATGACGTGTACGCAGCCCTGAATACCATCTACAAACAGCCGAACCTTTCCAGTACCGTGTGCCTGTTCCCGGTGGCCGTGAACTATGACCAGGAAACCGGCTCATACCAGATCAACAACGAGCCACTGAACGAATACGGTTCCGTGGAAGGCGTTTATTCCCTTACCTGGAAAGGCCGTATCCTTACCGAAGGTGACGATAAGGTTGGTGTGCCGGACGGATACGGAATAGCGCCGTTCTACTACCTGAAAGCCTTCCTCCGGAAGATGTTCAACCTGTGTGGATACACCGTCGGAACGAACTGTTTTTCCAGCAATGCCAAGCTTTCATCGCTGGTTCTGGTTCACAACTGTTCCGATGTGATCTGCAAGGGGGATAACGTCAATATGGACGATCTGGTTCCCAATAAAACGGTATCCGAATTCCTGGAATGGATGCTGCATAAGTTCTATGCCCAGATAGTGGTCTATCCGTCGGAAAAGAAGGTGGATATCGTGCTTCTGAACGATATCCTGGAAGCCGGCTATGATATGGATCTTACCGGCCAGCTTCTGGATAACATCGTGTATTCCTACGAACAGTCATCCCGTATCGTGCTTACGCCGGATACATCCCTGGAAGGTGCAGCGCCGGTGACAGAAACGGAAGAAGAGCTGTTGAAGAAATACGGTTCCGTGATTGAATATGCTTCCGGAAACAGCCAGTCCCCGCTGGACTTCAGTGGCCAGGATGTGGGCCTCCTTCTTCATCTGGCCACCGGTTCCTATTATGAGATATACAAGAATACCCGCGACCAGAGCCGCAGCCGTCGTGTGGGTTCCAACTATTTCACATACGACCGGAAGAATTCCCAGGATGCCGAATCCATATCCTGGGAAGATATCATGCCGCCGATGGTGATTGTAGGTGGTATGCTTATGCCCTACATCGGCACACGCACGCACCGGCACACATCCTACAATGATTCCGAAAAGGATGAAGAACAGGAAATCATGGTGGTGGATTTCGCCGGCCTTTCCGAAGCGCTGGTATTAAGTGGCAGCGGACGTGTATTCGACTGGTACACCCACAGCGGCCACTACTACTACGGCACCACCCAGAAGTACGACAACAAAGGCAACCTCCGTGAAGGCCGGTACAACCTGAACGCTCCGGATATGTTCCCGCTGTTCTTTGCACAGCTGAACACGATGCTCCGGAACAATATGGTGAAGGTAGAAGGCCAGTTCGATATCCCCATTGAAAAGCTTCTTTCATACGGTATGTATGCCCTGAAGCTGTACGAAGGCCAGAAGCTTCTTCCGATATCGCTGAAGTACGAAGTGGGACGGAAGATCCGCTGCCTGAACGCTGCCTTCTATCTGGTGAAGGAATACACGGATGGAGAAGAGGATGAACCCACGGTGATTCCGGCCCCGATGTACAGGTGGGTGGAAAACACTTCGGAAGCCACAGCCGCCGTGGCCGCCCTGCAGCCGCAATATCCGGATAGGACCCTTTCATACCATATCGTCACGCAGGAATCGGATGAAGATTTCTTCCTTCCGGCCCCGACGGCCCTTGGCCAGACGTCCCCGAAGATGTCCCGGATGATTGAAATCGGATACAGCTACCGGCCACGTCCGAGCGAATCTTCACAGTGGCGCGGAATCCAGCGCGAAACCGTTCAGTTCTGGTACGAATCCGCCGCCATCTGATGTCCTAACTTCCACTTTCCCACGTCCGTAAATTTGCACTATGGCAACGCTGATACAAACGCCCGACAATCTGTCCCTCCTTCGGAACCTGAAGCACTTCATCATTGAAAGCGCTTCTGAAATCACGTTCCGTCTGGATAAGGGTGCAACCGTCGTGCTGTCTGAAACCTACTATCCAGATGCCAACGACCGCATTGATATAGATGTGGCCGACGTGATCAGTCAATACCTGTCCTCCTCCCTCCCTACTTCCAACGCCTTCGCCCAGGCCTCCGCAGTGGCCACCTTCACCGCCTATGTGGGCAACACCACCGCCGGCACATTCACGGTGGTGAACGGTGGCGTCCGCAAGCTGTCCGGTACGGCCAGTTCCTTCCTCGCTGGGAACTGGCTTACCTGGCAGCCGCAGACCAAGCAAGTGACCTGGAACAGCCCGGAATACCTGTCATACTACTTCAATGTTACCGGGAAGGTGAAAGCCAAGTTCTATAAGAAGAACGGAACCACAAAAACCGTCAATATCTGGTCCTATGGCGGAACGCCGTGCCTGATGACCTTCAACATGGAATTCAGTTACCTGTTCAGCCTTTCCGGTGAAGAAACGGACGACCTGTACGGTATAGTGGATGTGTGGGTGGAAGCTTCCAGTGGCGGAACCGTCCTTTCCTACGTGCAGCGCTACATCTGTGCGCCCACGATGGGAGATGAACACTACTACCTTTCCGTGAACTCACTGGGTGGTATTGACACTTTTACCTTCCATGGCGCCTGTACCCTTGCACCGGAAATCGAATACGAATCCGCCATGAAGGACCGGGTGAAGATTGATATCACATCCGATGCCGAACGCAAGTGGCAGCAGAACACCGGATACGCCGGCCTTCAGGTAACACAGTGGTGGTTCGAGCTGATCGCCGCTGCCAAACAGTGGGCCGTGATGGATGGGAACGCTGAACCCATCGTGATTGACACTTCCAGCCTGGAGATGTCCGACCGCGATAACGTCCACGCTTGCACGTTCGCCTTCACCCTGTCTGAAGAAGGCCGCCTGTTGAACGTGAGCCGAACGGAAGGCGAATTGCCGGTGATTCAGGTGCCATCTCCCGCCGGGGAACTTTTTTTTTTGAGGCTCCGACTTGCTGATTATCCGGATGCCGAACTGGAAGATACCATCCTGTTCCTGGTTCAATCCCCGTACACTGAACAATGGTCCAAAACATCCCTTGGAGCGCTGAAGGACTGGATCGTGAATGTCATTACCAACGGTATTGGCATTTACGCCCATTCCCACAGCAACAAGGCCGTTCTGGATAAGTTCACCGAATCCGACGGCAAACCGGCCTACGACGGCCAGACCCTTCAGCGGGAAAGTGACGCGGCCGCGAAATTCTTGCGGAAGGATATCAGCGACCGTTCCGCCGGGAAGATATCCACGGATGTGGGCTTTGAAGCCGGCACATTCAATCAGGGCCTGAATGGTTCCGGCGCATTCATTGACGCCTCTGGCGCCGCCGAGATGCGCTCCCTGATTCTACGGGAATTCCTGGAGGTTCCGGAACTGCGCTATAACCGCGTTTCCATCGAAATCGGCAACAAGTGGAACGCCCCCGGTGGCGGCATCATCGAAGATGTGTCCGTGGATCTGAATGAGCTGGGATTGCCGGCTTCCACGGGCATCATCACCCTTCACCTGGAAGAAGGTGAAATCGGAACGGTGGAAGTGGATGATATCTGCCAGGGTATCTTCCACGACGGCCTTACCCTTGACAACAACGCCCTGGTGAACTGGGATGATGGAAAAGGCAACTTCCAGTTTGCCGGATTCGTCACATCCTACTTCCGTGTGACGGAAATCCTGGACGGCCAGCACAAACGGTTCCGGTACGCCCTCCGTGCCGCTGACAGCGGATGGACCAACCAGTACCACCCCGTGCCTGCCATGCACTTCGTGGGATACGGCAACTTCACGGATACCACCCGCCAGGTATCCCGTTACAGCACCCGTACCTACGAACGGTTCCTGAAAGGCGTGAACACGTGGGAATTCTCTTCCAGCAATATCGCAGCGCAGTTCGGTGACCTTTCCAACCTTTCCGTCCTTGGCATATCCGGTATGTCCGGCTATTCGGCATACCTGAACAATATCTATATGTCCGGTACCATCGAACAGATTGAGGATATGGACCTCCGTCTGGAGATTGATACCAACGGTGACAACTTCATCGCACCCGGCGAAACCCTTCAGGTGACGTGCCGCGTTTGGCGGGGTGGATACTTTGAAGAGGTGACGGAAGATATCACCGCCTGGACCATCACCCGCGATTCCGGCGATGCCGTGGAAGATGCCGCCTGGAACCTTTCCAGCAAGGCGCAGAACTTTGACGGATCCGTGGGCCTGGTTCTGGCCGACCTGGGAACCAACCCGAACACTGTAAGTACATTATTCTTAATAACGGCCGCGCTTGGATCCGGTGATTCGACGCAGGCTGAAATCATCATCTGATATGGAAACCATCCGCAAAAGAATCCGTAAAGATTATGCCCCGCTGACCGTATCCGTTTCACTGTCCTGCCTGACTTCCGGCAGCCCGGTGACACAGGTGTACAACGCCGCCCTGAACGAATACGAACCGGACCGCAGCGTGACGCCCACCATCCTTCAGCCGGTAGTGACCGCCGCCGCATCCGATGGCAGCTGGCCGCAGCCATACGCCAATTCCCTTCTGGCCAATATGGTGTGGAAGGTGAACGGTGTGGATATCACCACCATCGCCAGCTGGGCCAGCCTGTTCAGTATTGATACCGTCGGAAGCACCCGTGGCGCCCTGACCATCCGGAGAAACCTTACGCCGGCCGAACAGTTTTCCCTTCACTTTGAAGCCGACCTGGTGGATAACCGCCTGGGTGTGACGCACCACATCGTGACGGATGAAATCGTCCTTTCCACGGTGGATAAGAGCCTGGATTCCTACGGCATTTCCATCGGCGAAGCAACGGCCATCTACTACAACCCGTTCCTGGACAAACTGCATCTGTACGAATATAAGGTGGCCAGCGGAATCATCACCGCCTCCGACGCCGGCCGAAACGCCGCCATGGATAACAACGCCTACATCCGCACCATCCCGGTGACGGTGTTCAAAGGTGCCGATATCCTTTCATCCGGATACACGCTGAAGCTTTACCGGGTAACCAGCGCCAGCAGCGCCACGGAGATATCCGCCTCCGACGAAAACGAAGTGAACGATATCAGCGCTTCCGGAATCACCCTGGATCTCCGTCTGGTGACGAAGGAGAACTACATGATAAAGGCCTTCGTGAATAACACAGAGGTGGCCCGCGTCCAGTTCAGTGTGGCCCGCATCCTTCAGGCCTTCAGCTGTACGCCCACGAACGATTCCGCCATCCTTCCCGGACAGACGGCCCGGTATGACCAAGCAATGGTGGATTCCGAAGGCAAGGTGGTGGAATGCCCGGAAAGCATCCTTTCCATCGTATGGTACACGGATTCCGCCTACAAATCGCACGTCCAGCACAACGAAGGTGGCCATACCATCTTCCAGCTGGAAAAGACAGGCGTCGGAGATACCTTCCAGGATGATTGGATTGACGTCTATACCGAAGCTATCCAGAAGGCCGCATACGCCATCGCTGAAGATGAAAACGGCAATACCTGGGTGGATGAAAACGACAATGTTTGGATATTCAACTAATGCCATGCTGTACATTCAAGCCAATAAGGGTCTGGCCCTCCAGGCAGGGTTCACCCTCCGGGAACACCGGTATAACGACACCAAGATGATCCTGAACGAAAAGGAAGTGATGTTCAAAGATTCACTGGCCGATTACGAAACCCTTCAGGAGAAAGTGACCGCCCTTGACGGGACCCTTCACACCAATTACGAAATCAAGCAAATAATACAGAACGAATATGAGTAAGTACAGCGCACAAGCGGGGATTACCATCCGTAGGCTCCGCAACGGAGATACCCTGTATCTCACACTTGAAATCGGTGATAAGCCACTCTTCCAGGCCGTGGATCCGCAGACCGGTGACGTCCGTCCCGACTGGACCGTGGCCGCCAACCAGCCGGTGATCACGCCCAACGTAAGCTCCACACGTGGTGCCACGGTGAACCTTGCCAATCACAGCTGGACCCACAACGGTTCCGTACTGAACTTCAACGGTGCCACGACCGCCGGATATACCGCTGACAGCACCGGCAAGTTCGCCTGCAACCTGACCACCGGTGCCCTGAAGATCATCGGCAATCTGGCCAGTTCATCCCAGATGGCCAATGATACCCTTCAGTACAGCGTAGATGCAACGGTGGCCGGTGTACTGTACCACCTTTCCAAATCCGTGGACGTCCAGATCCAGGCAGCCGGCGCATCATCGTACTATGGATTTATCAATGCCAGTACCACGCAGCTGGACAGCGCCCACGCCGCCGCCGTCCTGACCGCCAATCTGTGGCTGTCCACTTCACCCGTGAACAGCTTCTATGTGAAGTGGTACAAAGGCAGTACGCCCTGGACCGCCATGAACGGCCAGCAATCAGTGACCGTGAACCGCAGCGATATTGACGCCACGCAGCTGATCATTGCCGAATTCTACGAGAATTCCAGCGCTGCCGCCTATGTGGCCAAAGCTGCCATCACCATCATTGACACGCTGGATGAAATCCTGATCGTGCCCTACATCTCCAGCGCCCAGAAGGAAGTGGATACCAACAAGCCGGTGACCGTGGCAGCCCGCCTGGTGAAAGCTTCCGACGGTTCCACGCTGACCCCTTCCAGCCCTACATACCTGTTCGAGAAATACGACGGTACGACCTGGGCCAAGCTGGGTGAATCATCTTCTTCATCCATCAACGTCACCACGGCCGACACGGATCAGAACGACGGAACGACCCACGAAGTGGTGGTTCTGGTGACCATTTCCTGTGATTCATTAACTTAAAAGTGTAGTATATGCCTCCCGTAAGAAACAACCTTGCATCGGCGCCTACCACCACGGCCATCCTCCAGGATGATTACGTGTTCGTGCGCCAGGGCAATTCCGTGAAGCGGATTACCCTTGAAAACTTTGAAAATTCCATGAACGCCGGTGATGCCGAACTTCTACGTGAAGTGGCATGGGGTGTCCAGTGCAAACAGCACACGCAGTCCAGCCCGCAGTGGACCGCCGTGGGAAACCAGACGATGAAAGCGGAATTCCTTTCCACCATCGGCCGTTTCCTTCTGACCAACAACGGAAAAGCCGCGAAACTGTCCGTGGTCAATTCCGGTGTGTTTGCCGATGGCACAACGCTGAACGAAGCCCTTGGCCATGTGATGTTCATTTCACCCCGTAAGCTGTATTACCGCGTGATTGAAGATGCACAGACCGGCATTCCCACCATCTGGTGGTCCATGCTTCCCATCGGCGGCCATCACTTCAGGGAGAATATGTGCTTCGGTGCCTATAAGGGTTCCATCTCCGGCAGTGCCCTGGTATCCCGTTCCGGTGTGGCACCGGCCGGATCCAGAACAATCAACTCCTTCTGGAGCGCAGCACAGGTGAACGGTAAGAACTTTGGCCTCATTGACTACGAAGCGCAGAAGTTCATGATTATGTTGAACCTGATGCAGTTTGCCAACCCGAACTGCCAGGCCAATATCGGATACGGTGTTGGTGGTTCCGTCGGAAAGGATCTCTGGGGTGCAGCTGCCAGCCTCCTTACCGGCGCAACCAAATCCCTGGGTGATGCCTGTGGGAAGATTGATATCAGCCTGGTGAATGGTTCCAACGTAGGTGAGAACTGTTCCCGCGTTTCCCTGTTCGGCATTGAAGATGCCTGGAACTGGCAGTGGGAAATGGTGCAGGGTATCTACTATGGTTGCACAGGCCAGGGCCATGCCGGTACGGAAGTGTTCCTGTATGAAGGGAACCGTATGCCTTCAGCCGCTGAATTGGCCGGTACCCCGGCCGGTGACTTCAGGCAGATTGCCCGTAACACTGGTGACGGCTACGTCCGTGAGATGATCCTTGGAGAATACTTCGATATCATCCCGTCCGTCGTAGGTGGTGGTTCTGATTCCTACTGGTGTGATTACTTCTACCAGAACAAGGCCTCTGGCCAGCTCGGCCTCTGGGGTGGTGCCGCGCCTGACGGGCCGGGTGCCGGCCTCGGCTGTGCGGGCTCGGGTGGCGCCTGGTCGCTCTCGGGCGCGTCCATCGGCTCCCGCCTTGCCTATTACGGCCCTATCGAATTCGTTTCGGGCGCAGAACTGGTTGCCGCTGCATAAGCGGAAACGTGTCCTGCAATTAAGTTGAACACTGTGCTAAATTTGCGATTGTAAGTTCATTGAAATACGAATCCTGTAATCCACGATAAATCCGGACCGCCGGGGCCCGTCACAGGGCCCCGCAACGGCCACGCAAGCGGCCCGATGTCCGGTAGGTAGAAAGGGGAAAGGTGAGCCCTCGGCCTCTGGGGTGGTAACGCGAATAACGGGCCGAATGCCGGCCTCGGCTATGCGAACTCGAA
>JAEEIJ010000018.1 GCA_016281315.1 Bacteroidales bacterium | reverse complement strand
TGATTAAATTTGCAATCATATTTGTGTGTGCGCACACATGACATAATACAGGCACTAAAGACCACCCTATGAGAAAACTATCAGTCGCACTCATTCTCATCGGCCTGCTGCTTCTTCCATGGCAGGCCCTCTGGGCGCAGAATAAGGTAACCGTGAGCGGAACCGTTGTGGAAGCCGGCACGGGGGACCCCATCATCGGCGCGTCGGTGATGGTGAAGGGCACCAGCACGGGTGCCGTCACCAGCCTCTCCGGAGAATTTACACTCACGGCCCCCGGCGGATCCACCATCGTCATCAGCTACATCGGCTTCAATGATTACACTTTCGTGGCCGATAAAAACGCCAAGGGCATGAAGATCGTCCTGGACAATTCGGCCGAATTTCTGGAAGAAATCGTCGTGGTTGGCTACGGAACGGTGAAGAAGGAAAACCTCACCGGCGCCGTGGACCAGGTGAGCGCCGAAATCTTCGAAGGCCGTCCCATCGCCAATGCCACCCAGATGCTTCAAGGTGTCGTTCCCAACCTCAATATTGAACTGATTGATGGTAAGCCCGGCCGTAGCGCGGACTACAACATCCGCGGCGCCACCTCCATCGGAGCCGGCGGAAGCGCCCTTATCTTGATTGACGGCGTGGAAGGAGACCCGGTCAACCTCAACCCTAACGACATCGAGAGCGTCTCAGTCCTGAAGGACGCCGCCTCCGCTGCGGTCTATGGATCCAGGGCCCCGTACGGCGTAGTGCTCATTACAACCAAGAACCCGGTTGGCGAGGGCAAGCCCAAGATCAATTACTCCGGCAATTTTTCGATTCTGACTCCTACCGCCATCCCCGACGTTGTTACGGACGGTTTCGTCTATGCGTCCCTCTTCAATACGGCCTACTACAACGTGTCCGGTAAATACCAGACCTCTATCAACAAGGTGCAGAACTTCTCCCGCCAATGGCTTGAGGAGTTCCGCCAGCGCAAACTGGCCGGCATCGAGCGCACCACGGAAATCGGCCCGGACGGTGAGTACGTTTACTACGGCAACACGGACTACTATGATTTTCTCTATAAGCATTTTACGAGCTCCCAGAGCCACAACATCTCGGTCAGCGGCGGCAGCAAGGACGTAAAATACTATATTTCCGGCCGTTTCTACCAGTACGACGGTCTGTTCAATCTCAGCACGGACAAGTACTACACCCTGAACCTGCGGGCCAAGGTGACCGCCAACCTGCGTCCCTGGCTCAAGATTTCAGAGAACATCACCTTTAATAACGAGTACTACCATATCCCCTCCGGCTCCAATAAGCAGAGTAGCGGTAACTTCTGGACCGCCATCAACAGTGCCGGCGCCGTCAGTTCCCCGATTTTCAACCCTGACGGGACAATGACCATGGCCGGAGCCTATGCCGTTGGTGGCCTCATTACCGGACAGAACTATAAGAACCGCACGGTCCGCAATTACAAGTCCACTACCGGAATGAGGGCGGAATTCTTTAACAAAACCCTCCGCCTGAACGCCGACTTTACCTATGCCGACCGGGGGAAGAACGAGCTCCAGAAGCGCACATGCGTCCCATACAGCACGTCGCCCGGCCAGATTACCTGGCTGGGTACGCCCGAGGTGGACGATTACCTGCAGGAGTACTTTTCCCAGACGGACTATATTGCCGCCAACGCCTATGCGGAGTACGAGAACACCTTCGCCAGGAAGCACTACTTCAAGGCAATGGCAGGATACAACTACGAAAGGGAGTCCTGGAAAGCCGTCACGGCCAAACGCTATGACCTCCTGACCTACAACACGAACAACCTCAACCTTGCCGTGGGTGATGACATGAGCATCACTTCCAGTGCCAGCCGCTGGCGTGTGGCCGGTTTTATGTTCCGTCTCAACTACGCCTTCGACGAGCGTTACCTCCTCGAGGTGAACGGCCGTTACGACGGTTCTTCCAAGTTCCCGACCTATAGCCAGTGGGGCTTCTTCCCCTCGGCTTCGGCCGCCTGGCGCGTATCCAAGGAACACTGGTGGAAAGTAGATCCCAAGTGGATTACCAGCCTCAAGATCCGCGGCTCCTTCGGTGAACTTGGCAACGGTAGCGTCTCTACCTACGCCTTTATGGAGAAATTCAATTTCAGCACTATGGGTAAAGGTACGAGCGAATGGTGCCGCTCGCTGGACGGTGTCAGCGGTATGCGCTACACCTCGGTTCCTGGCCAGATTCCGGATAACCTCACCTGGGAAACCTCCCAGACCCTGGACGCGGGTCTGGACCTCAGTATGTTCAATGGTCGTATGGAGTTCGTCTTCGACTGGTACCAGCGCCGTACCTATAATATGTATACGACGGGTCCCACCCTTCCGGACACCTACGGCGCAGACGCGCCTAAGGGGAACTACGCCGACATGCACACCAACGGCTGGGAACTCTCCCTCTCCTGGCACGACAGCTTTAAACTGGGTACTTCCCCCTTCGATTACGGTCTCAAGTTCACCCTGGCGGACAGCCGCGCCTTTATCGACAAATACTTCAACCCCACATTCTCCATCCTGGACTACTACGAGGGCTATGAGATCGGTGACGTATGGGGCTGGCGCGTGGAAGGCCTGTTCCAGAACCAGGAGCAGATCGACACCTACTGGACGGATATCAATACCGGAGAGCCCATCCCTTACCAGCAGACCCGTATCCGTATGCACGATGACGGTATCACCCGTCCCGGCCAGGTCATTTTCTCCGACCTCAACCACAACAACATGATTGATTCCGGTTCGGATACCGTGGATGACCCCGGAGACCAGACCATCATCGGCAACACCAGCCCCCGCTTCCCGTATTCCATTACGCTGGATGCAAGCTGGAAGGGCTTCTTCGTATCGGCCTTCTTCCAGGGTGTGGGCAAGCGGCTGTGGTGCCCCACCAAAGAAGGCCCGTTCTGGGGACAGTACTGCCGCCCGTACGCCCAGGCCTACAAATGGCAGCTGGACAACTGCTGGGATCCCGTTACCAATCCGGACGCCCTGCTCCCGGTCTATACCGGTTATTGCGGTATCTCCTGGCAGAATAAGCGTATCGACCGCTATATGATGGATGTCTCCTACATCCGCCTTAAGAACCTCCAGATCGGTTACAACTTCCCCAAAAAGATTCTGGAAAAGCTGAAGATATCCCAACTCTCCATCTACTTCTCCGGAGAGAACCTCTGGACCTGGTCCCCCATTCAAAAGTACACGAAGGACTTCGATGTCGTGACGGTCTGCTACGGCTCCGACACCGACATCACCAGTGAGGAAACGGGAGACGGTTACAACTATCCTACGATGAGTACCTTCAGCCTTGGGCTGCAAATTGGATTCTAAAGCGACGAAGCAATGAAAACTCAAGTAAAATATCTTCTGGCCGCGCTTCTTGCGGGAATGACGGTTGTTTCCTGCTCTATGGAAGAACCCCTCATCTCCACGACGGACAAGGCTACCGTATTCAGTTCTGAAACCGGTATCCAGGCTTACTCCTGGTCTTTGTATGCCCTGATTCCTTCGCTGGATGATGTCTTCTATCTGGAGGACTCCCACACGGATTATTGCGCCAGCAGAGGCTTCAGCGATTTCTACATGAACGGTACCTATAACCCTGAGCATACAACTTCCTGGAGCTGGAGCGGCCTGCGTCGCATCAACTACTTCCTGGACGCCATCCTCAGCGAGGACTGCACCGTGAGCCAGGATGTCAAGGAACATTACCTGGCCCTGGGCAAATGGTTCCGCGCCTGGTACTACTACGAGAAATTATGTACTTACGGCGCCGTTCCCTGGTTCGAGCACCTGGTGAGCAGCACGGATGAGGCCACCCTCTACAAAGACCGCGACTCGCGCGACGTTATCGTGGACCACATGATCAAAGATCTGGACTACTGCTACGAGCATCTGAAGACCATCGAATCCGTGGGCAATTCCCTGGTGTCCAAATATGCGGCGCTGCTGCTCAAGGCCCGCATCTGCCTGTATGAGGCCTCCTGGAAGCGTTACCACAACCTTCCCAACGAACTGTACACGGATGAGCAACTTTACCGTCTGGCCATCGACGCCTGCGATCTCATCATGAAATCCGGCAAGTTCTCCATCCACACCGATGCCGGCTCCAAGGGGGCCTACCGCAGCCTGTTTTACAACACGGAGATTCAGACGGACGAGGTCATTCTGGGGCTCTGCACGGATCTCGACTACGGTGTCTACAACTCCGCCAACCGGCATTTCAACTCCAACTATGGTAACGGTGACTGCATGTCCCGGGCCTTTGCCTTTACTTACCTGAACACCAACGGCGAACCCTTCACGAACAGGGCCGGCTACAGCACCACCCTGTTCAAGGACGAGTTTACCGGCCGCGACCTCCGCTTCCGGCAGACCATCAAGTTCCCTGATTATGAAATGACCGGCGCAACGGCCCAGGACCTTGTTCCGGCCATTATCAGCCGCGAGGCCATTACCGGATACCAGATTATCAAGTTTGTCGTTGACGACGTCAAATACAACAAAAGTTCCATCGGCATCAACTCTCTGCCGCTGATGCGCTACGCCGAGGTTCTTCTCACCTACGCGGAGGCCAAAGCGGAACTGGGCGAAATCACCAATGCCGACTGGCAGAAGACCATCGGCAAGCTCCGCTCCAGGGCCGGAATCACCGGCGGGCTCAATGTCCTGCCCACCCGGATTGACCCGTATATGCAGACGGTATTCTATCCCGACGTGACGGATCCGGTCATCATGGAAATCCGCCGTGAGCGTGCCATCGAACTCTTCTTCGAGGGCTTCCGCCTCGACGATATCAACCGCTGGGCCGAAGGCCACCTGATCGAGGACATCCCCTGGACCGGCATCCACATCCCGGAGCTGGATGTTCCCGTGGATATCCGCGGCAAGGGCAAACAGGAATGCTATTTCACGCTGAGCGAACTCAAGGACGTTCCCCAGGCCTACAAGAACATCTACGTGCAGATTTTCCCGGAGGACTCGAAGGAGCAGGGCCTGAGGGCTCATCCCAATCCGGACGGCGGCTACGACCTGGAGTGGGTGCTCGCCCTGCAGCGCGTCTGGTGGCCGGATGACAGGCAGTATCTGTTTCCCGTCCCGCCCCAGGTTATCCGTGAATATGCAGCCAGGGGCTATACGCTTTCCCAGAACCCCGGATGGTAAAATAATGGAACTTATGGCTATGAAACTCAAGATAAAAGCTATTCTGGCGTTTGCTGCCACTGCGCTGATGCTCCTTTCCTGCCACCAGAAAAGGGACTATGACTATTCCCGCTGGTATGCGGATCCCGATGGGGAAAGCAGCGGGCGCCCCATCAACGTGATGTCCTTCAACTGGAGGACCGAAACTTCGGGCGATCCCGGAGAACTAAGTTGGGCCAACCGCCGCAAGGCCGTTGCCGCGATGCTCAAGGCAAAGAGCCCCATCCTGATGGGCTGCCAGGAATGCCAGCCCAACCAGAAGGAGCAGATCCTTTCCGATGATTCGCGCTACGCAGTGATAGGGGATCACCTCGGATACGCGAAAGATGAGCCCGAGTGCGATGTCATCTTTTATATGAAGGATTCCGTTGAGGTGCTTGCGCACAATACCTTCTTCCTGACCCCCACGCCGGATGTCTACAGCCATCTGCCACAGTCAAACCACTACCGTGTATGCACCTGGGGCAAGATGCGGCTCAAGGCCGACGGCCGCGAGTTCTACCACTTCAACACGCACCTGGATTACCTTGAGGATGCCCAGCCGCCCCAGATGGATGTCCTGCTGCTCAAAATCAAGGAAATCAATGCGGAGGGCCTGCCCATCTTCCTCACGGCAGACTGGAACGCCGAGGAGAATTCCCACATCTTTGCCGACATCAAGGACTACGGCTTCAAGAGTGCGCGCCTGGAGGCCACCGTCGGTGACTCCTACAAGACTTTCAACGGATTTGGCTCCGGGTCCCAGACGCTGGACCACTGCTGGTATATGGGCTTCTCCGGGGTGAGCCGCTTCACCACCGTACGTGACAAATATGTCGGTGTGCCGTACATCTCCGACCACTATCCCATCAACATCATCCTTAAATTCTGACCGATATGAGAAAAGTACTATGCTTTGCCCTCCTCCTTGCGGCAGCAGTGGCGGCCTGCAGCAAGGCGCCGGTTGTGGAAGTGACTGCTTCATTCAAACTCAACAAGGATGTGCTCCAGGTGGGGGAAGAACTGGTCATCGAGAACACTTCCGAGGTTAAGAACAATATCCTGGCCTTCTGCAAGTGGGAATACGGCAATGACCGCGTCGGCAAGACCGTCTTCTACGGCCTGGAACTGGAAGAGATTTCCTTCGACGAACCCGGCCTCTACACCCTGACACTAACTTCCTACGCCGAGCAGGGCGCCGGACAGGACACTTACTCCCGTCAGATAATGGTTATCGACGAGAATGACATCCCCTGGGCCGATTTCGAATGCCCCGCCGTAGTCAAGGTCGGACAGGAAGTGGAATTCAAGGATAAGTCCATAGACCGAATAGGTGGCATTAAGACTTGGGAATGGAACATCGGCGGCATGGCTTCTTCCTTTGATTCTCCACTGATTACCTTCGACGCCCCTGCGACCGGGGTTGAGGTGAGCCTCACCGTCACCGACGCCTTCGGCGCGAGTGATTCCGTCACCAAGACAATAGACATAACCCTGTAAGAGAGTATGAAGATGAAAAGATATATCTCGATTTTACTGGTTCTGCTTCCGCTGCTGCCTTCCTGCCACAAGGAGGCCCCCGCAGAGGAGCCGCAGAAGGATACAGCCTTCGTCTCCATTCATCCTTTCGTTACCAAGGCCCAGATGGGTACCAACGCCCTTCCCGCCTGGAGCGAGGGCGATGCCGTCTCTATATTGGGCGACGCCTCCGACACTCCTGCAGAGTTCACCCTGTGCTTCGGAGCCGGCTATTCGGTGGCCTCCTTTGAAGGAATCGCTCCCGCAGGGGAGAAATACATTGTATGCAGCCCCTCCGACGCAAAATGCGATGGGGAGACTTACCGCGGAAAACTATCCACCCAGGTAAAGCATTCGGTGCCTGTCCAGCCCCTCGGTTCGCTCCCTCTCTGGGGAGAGACCAGGAATCTGTCTTCTGTAAGCCTTGAATGTATCTGCGGCATACTGAAGATTGACCTGAAGGGAAGCGTCGCTCTCAAGTCCATTACCCTGGATGCCGGGAAAGCCGTATCAGGAGAGTTTATGTACAACATAAAGGCGAAACTCTTCGCAATGATAGGCGGCGCCAACGTAATAATAATGGACGCATCCAATACCGAACTCATTGATAGCAAGGCGATTCCCTTCCATTTCATCCTCCCTCCCGGAGAGTATGAAGACATAACGTTGACCATAGTCGATGCCGACGGTGAGACTTACTATGTCACTGTCGACGACACTGTCCAGATTAAGCCCGGGGCCTTCACAAATCTCACCTATGATCTCAAAGATTTTTAACGAATAATCCCTAATAATATGAACTGCATCCGTATTGCATCACTTCTGGCCATCCCGGTCCTGCTTGCAACGGTAGGCTGCGAAAAGAAGCCTGCGGCCGAGAAACTCCCCGCACCTGTCCCGGTGCTGGCCTCGGCCGGAATCAACAACGCTACCGTTATGTGGGAGAAGGTAAAAAACGCCGCCTCCTACCAGGTGGTCGTGAATGACAATGCCCCTCTTTCCACCGAGGGCACTACGATTACCATCCCTGATCTCAGCCCGTCCACTTCCTACACCATCAAGGCCAGGGCCCTTGCCCCGGAAGGAAGCAGCGAGTGGCTGGATTCCGACTGGAGCGACCCCGTCGCTTTCTCCACTGCCGGAAAGAAGGCCCTCGCAAAGCCCGTTCTCACGGTCTCGGATGTCATTTCCAGCGGATTCAAAGTCTCCTGGAAGGCAGTCAGGAATGCGGGCTCCTATGTATATAAGGTAGGGGACGCTGCAGAGGTCGAAACAGAAGAGACTTCCTTTACGGCCGATGGCTTGAAACACTCAACCAAGTATGTGGTAAAGGTAAAGGCCGTTCCCTCCGCCGCCCAGGCGGATTTCGCCGTAGACAGCGAATGGGCCGAAACGGAGGTTACGACCGAAGGCGTCGCTACCCTTGATGCTCCCGTCCTGGCCTCCTCGGATGTCCATACCAACGGCTTCACAATTTCCTGGGATGCTGTTCCCGGAGCAGGCAAATACAATTACAAGCTGAACGGCGGTGCGGTTCAGGCCACAACCAATGCCTCCGTGGCATTCAATGACCTTACGGCACTTACCGATTATACGGTTCAGGTGCAGGCTGCTCCGTCGGACGCCAATGCGGCCAACTATGAGCCCAGCGAATGGTCCAGCATCCAGGTCAGGACGCTTGACCTGGTAGTCCTCGCAGCACCGCAGTTGAAGGCCTCCGACATAAAGGCCGATTCCTTCGTGGTCAGCTGGGCTGCAGTTCCCAATGCGGGCAAATATATGTGCTCCATAGGTGATGCGGCCGCTACGGCAACCACCGGCACTTCCATCTCCTACACCGGCCTTACGGCGGAAACCGCCTACAGCGTAAAGGTTTATGCTGCGCCTGCAGATGCGCAGACCGGGACCTACAAGGCCGGTCCGGCTTCGTCCATCACGGTTACCACCAAGAGCGCCCCGAGTCCTGACGACAAGGGAGGCGACCTTTCCGATTTCACTGAAAAGCCCATCTTCTAAAGAGCAGCGAGTATGAAAAAGTTTGCATATATCATCATTGCGGCCAGCGCAGCAATACTTGCGTTTTCCTGTACGAAAGAAAACGGGAGGACTGAGTCGGAGGGCGAATCTTCACTCTTGACTTTCACCGCCATAGCGGATCAGACCAAAACAGAACTGTCCGAAGGCCATACTGTGTGGTCAGAGGGCGACCAGATAAAAGTTTTCTATACCGGAGGCAGCGCCGTTGCGCCCATAAAGACCGGCGAAGGATCATCGAGCGCGACCTTCCAGGCCGCTGTCCCCGACGGAGACAGCTACTATGCCGTGTATCCGGCAGCCCTGCAGTCGTCTTCCGCCGCCGGCGTAATAAGCGTGGAAATACCCAATGTCCAGAGCGGCATCTTTGGTGACGGCCACGTTGCAGTAGCCAAGGGAGTGGACAAGACCTTCCATTTCTCCAATTCCAACTCCTTCCTGAAGATTACCCTTCCGAAGGCCGGATATACCCGCATAGTGGTTGAAAGCCCGGCCGGTGGAGCCCTCAGCGGAACTCTGAACGCCGATCTTACAGGCGACAGCCCTGTCGTAACACCTGCCTCCGGGGCCAACTCCTCGGTTGAGGCCGCTTCGCCTTCCGGTTTCCCTGCCGGAGATGTGTATCTCAGCGTTTTCGGCACGGTCACTCATTCCGCAGGTCTCCTGGTGAAGTATTACGATGCCTCCGGAGAGAAGGGCGGCTTCTATTTGGACAAGGAGGTCCAGACCGAGCTTTCCGTGATCCACAGTTTCGGTGAAATGGATCTTACCGGAGACTATTTCGTTTCCCTCGAGGGTTCGGGCAACAAAATGGGCTTGGACGAAGCCAACGCCATGGATCTGGCCGCTTTCAAGGCCTTTATGACCAGTCCTGAAGACGATACCAGTTTTGCCGCCTGGGCCGCCGTCCTGGACGGCGCCACCATTCACCTGGCTCCCGGAACCTATGATTTGGGTGATGCGTTGCTGCTTGAGTTCTCCGGTACGGCGGCTCCGGTCAGCATCAGCTTCGTGGGCAATAATACCGTCATCACCGGCAACGAAGAGCACCGGCTCCTCACCATCGGCGAAAACGCGAAGGCCTCCTTCAAGAATATCCGCTTTGAGAACGGTCTCAGCTACGTATCCCGGAATGCTCCGGTATTGATTCAGGAAGGAGGGGAAGCCTCCTTCGAAGGCTGCGTCTTCAACAAGAACGCCAATAGAAAAGAAGACGGTAACGGTTTCAACACCGGCGGCTGCATCTATGCGGAGGGGGGGACAGCGCTCTCCTTTGACAACTGCGAGTTCACCCAGAACAAAGGCTCTTACGGAGCGACGTTCCTTACAAAGGGAGAGGCAACCATCAAGAACAGCCTTTTCCAATACAATAACGGCACGTGGCCGGGCAGCGCAATGTATTTGGATAGCAGTGGAGCGGTTGTCGAGATGATCAACTGTGTCGTTGCGGACAATACCGTTACCCCGGAGTCGGGTCAGAAGCCAGACGGAGGTGCGATTGCCATTACTCAGGGAGAGCTCACCATGACCGGATGCTCGCTGCTTAGAAACAGCATCCCGGGCCGCCGCGGCGGTGCTTTGCGTCTCAGTGGCTCCAACAGCTATGCCAAGCTCATCGACTGCACGGTTAAAGAGAATACCGCCGACTGGGGTGGCGCCATCAACGTGGCGGACAGTGGCGTGCTGGAGATTGAAGGCGGATTATACGAAGGGAACTATGCTAGGGGCGGCGGATGCATCCTTACGTCCGGCACCTCATCGGTCTCCATCAAAGATGCCCTGTTCAAAGAGAATTACCTGCCCAAGAACGGCCGCTTTGGAGGCGCCATCCGGCACGAAAGCGAAGGCGAACTGACCATCCTGCGCACAAGGTTCGAAGGAAACTATACCTTGTATGACGGCGAAGACGAGTCCTTCGGCGGCGCAGTGTCCACTGCCTACGGCCAGGGAGATGCTACAGTGACCATCTCCGATTGCAGCTTTATCCGTAATCACACCAAGAGTGGCGGCGGCTCGGCCTTGAGCTATCAGTCCCATAATGTCGAAGGCTGTTCCGGCTGGATGAAGGTCAGCAACACGCTATTCCAGGACAATTACTGCGAATACAGCGGAGATAACAACGAAAACTATGGCCGCCACGCCGGCGCGGTCCGTCTGGGACACGACGGTACGGATAGTTTCTTCGATAACTGCAGCTTTATCAACAACTATACGGGCACATTGAACAAGGAGGTAAAGAGTTCCTACGGCGGAGCCATTACCTACTATGCCGACGGTATGGGCTACTTTAACAACTGCCGCTTCGAGAACAACCGCGCCACGCGGGGCGGTGCCATCTCCGTCTGGTACTGCTTAGAGAGCGGTATCTTCCTGAACGCCTGCTCGTTCAGCGGGAACTGGATATCTTATAGGAACGGCACGAGCATCTACTTCGATAAGGCCAAGTACTTCTGCATGAACAACTGCAGCTTCGCGGACAACACTTATACCCAGAACTCCGGCGAAGATGACGGCAGCTGGGTCTATGTGAGCGGCGATACGGACAAGGTGCTTGAGGAATGCGTCATCAGCAACTGCTCGCTCATCGGCTCCTGCCGTACCACCGAGTCGCTCGACCCGCTCGCTGCCCAGGAGCTCATCCACCTGAACAAGATTAAGGACGGAAAGAATTACGCCCTGGTCAACAATATCCTGGTGGCGGGCAACGACCAGTATTCCTGGTGGGCCAACGACTCCGGCATCAACGGCTACTACAATGTCCTCACCAAGAAGGGCGGCAACAGTAGTTATAGCGGATCCGGAGACGTAGAGGGTAAGTCCTCAGCCGACTTCGGCGCCCTTGCCTGGGATGCCACATATTTCATATGGACTTGGGATGGCACCCTCTCGGGCGGCTTCTCCGGAATTACCGCAAGCGCCTTTGCTTCCGCGTTGAACTCCGCCAGCCCGGACTTCAAGACCTGGCTGCAGGAGATTGGAGCGCTGGACAAGGACCAGTTGGGGAATGCCCGTGGAAGCGGTGCCTGGTGGCCGGGCGCGTATCAGAAGAATTAAACCTACGATACTATGAAAAAAGACAACAAGTTAACCACTTTCCACGGAGGCGCTTATGCAAGCCCCTCTGTGGCCATTGTCTGCCTGGAAGGCCAGGGGAAGATCCTGGAACCGAGCAAAGGCCAGACTGAGAATTATTCATCTCTCCCTATCTGGGAGCTTGGAGATGATAACGAATAAACAAGTTCATCGCCATGAAGAACTCTTATCTTTCTCCCGTGGTGGAGATCCATCGCTTGGAGCCGGCTCGGGTGCTCTGTGCCAGCGACGCTGAGGGCCTCCTTCAAGATTACACCACCCAGAGCATCTGGGATTTTGAGACAATATTATAAAGTAACGCTAAATATCATGAATTATCCTTTTAAAGCAGTTCTTTGCTGCCTCTGCCTGTTTTCTTTCTTCTCCTGTATCAAGGAGAACCCGCAGAATGATAATCCTGGCAACCAGGATGTCCCCGAGGGCTACACCCTCCAGACCTTCACGGCAACAAGTGAAGACGCCAAGACAACCATTGACGGCGGCGTAACCAAATGGGTCGCGGGCGACCAGATTAAGGTTGTCCTTAATGACGGTACTGCCGTCAATGCTGACCTGACCGATGGCGCTGGTTCCAACAGCGGCACCTTCTCCGGCATGGTTCCCAACGGTAAGACTGCCAATTATGCAGTATATCCGGCCGCTGCATATGCTTCTGTTGACGGCAGCACGGTAAATGTAACTGTCGCGGCTGAACAGCCCGGAACTTTTGCCGCCGGCAACATTGCCGTGGCAAAGGTGGCGGCGGACAACAGCATGGCTTTCAAGAACATCAACTCCTTCCTCGTTTTCCAACTCAAGGACGGCTCTGGGGTAACCAAGGTTGAAGTGACCAGTGTGGACGGCAGCGCCCTCGTGGGCACTGTCCCTGTTGACTGCTCCGGTGAGAATCCTTCCGCAGGCGCTCCCGCCAGCCCCGCGTCCGTGGTCTCTATGACTACGAATGGCGCTGGCACATATTACATGTCCATCGCCTCCGGCGCCACCCATGCCAAGGGATTGAAGATGAGTTATTTCGTAGGCGCTAACGAGACCGGCGTGTACTATCTCAACAAGAATATGACCATCGCGGCCAATGCCATGTACACGCTCGGCGAGGTAGAGACGGACAAGAACTATTACGTCACCGTCGCCGGCGCCGGCAATCATACCGGTATGGACTGGGCCAACGCTTTCAGCAAGGAAGAAATGTGGAAGCGCGTTACCCTCACTTCCACTCAAGAGGCTGATGCCTCCACCAAAGAAGCAAAGCTGGCAGCCATCAATGGCGCCACCTTCCATCTGGCCGCCGGCACTTACGACTTCGGTGACGATCCGCGAATCACTTTCAGCGAAACCAATCCTGTGACGCTCACCCTTAAGGGCGGCTACAACGCTTCCACCGGGGCGCGCGACCTCGCGAATAACGCCACTATCATCACCGGTGCCCGTGACGATATCGCAGACCCAGTCACCGGTCATGTCTGCCTGAAACCCAGAGGTAATTTGATTATCACACTCGACGGGCTGCATTTTGAAAACGGTTTGACTTCTGCGGATAAGGGCGGCGCCCTGTCGCTGTACGGCTCTGATCTCAACGTCACCCTGGTGGACTGTGTCATCAGCAACAACAAGAATATTAAAGACGGGGCTGACAAGAACGGCGCCGGTCTCTATCTTGAAAGCGTCGGCTCCTGCAGTGCAACACGCGTTACATTCAGCAATAACACCTCGCTTCACGCTCCGGCACTTTATGTCTATTCCTCCGACATCACCCTTAACAATTGCACCTTCAGCGGTAATTATGCCTCCAGCTGGGGCGGAGCAGTCCGTATCCGCGAGGGCAATCCCACCTGTACCTTCAACAGCTGCACATTTGACGGGAACAGCGCAACCAACGATTCCGGCTGTGTGTTTGCCGATGCAGGAACCACTACCTTCAACGACTGCTCCTTCACCGGGAATCACGGCGGCGGAGTCGGCGGAGCCCTTACGCTGCAAGGGACCAGCACCGTGAACATCAACGGCGGTTCCTTCAAAGGCAACTATGCCGGCACTGAAGGCGGTGCAATCCGTATTACAAGCGACACTCCTACGCTCAACATTGAGAATTGTACTTTCGGCGGCAGCCAGGCCGGTGAACCGAACTATTCCGGTAGAGATGGCGGCGCCATTTCCTTGAAGATGGGTGCCACCACGATTACAAACTGTAATTTCATCGGCAATCATGCATACTATGACACCTGTGAAAGGAAGGATACAGATGTTGCGTTCGATGATGTAAAAGATGTGGGTTACGGCGGAGCCATTGACTGCTTCGACAAGGCCAGTCTCACCATCGATGGAGGGACTATCTCTGGTAGTGTTGCATGGAGAGGCGGCGCCATGAACATAAGTTCTTCCGCGGCTGTCAATCTGAACGGTGTCACCTTCACCGCCAACGGAACCGCAGAAGCTACCCGTGCCGGCGGCGCCATTTTCTGCCGGAGGAATCCGATAATTACCAACTGTACTTTCGGCGGCGCTGCTGCAGCCGACGGCAACAAGGCCAAGTTCGGCGGTGCCATCAACCACGTCAAGCATGACGGCAATAACGGTCTCCTTACGATCAATGGCGGAATCTTCCGTAACAATGTAGCCAACAATTGCGGCGGCGCCATCTGCGAGGAGTCCGCAGCGATTATCGATCGTCACAACGGTCAGGGTACACTGTTCCAGGATAACTGGGTAACCGATGATAGTAATGCTAATGAATGCGGCGGCGGTGCCATCTGGGCGGAAACCTACAGCCAGAGCGACAATAAAAGAGTGGATGTCAATTATGCTGTCTTCAAGGGCAATGAGGCTTTCAGCGGCGGTGCCTGCTATGTCTATGGCGACAATTCCAAGATTTGTTTGAATTACTGCACCTTCGGCGGGGCGAATTCCGGCGATGCCAATTATGCCCGCGGAAACAGCGGTAACGGCGGCGGCGGCACCCTCTTCATGAGAGACCACAATACCTATGCCGAACTCGTGGAATGCACCATCACAGGCGACCATGCCAAGCGATATGGAGGTTCCGTCTTTGCCAACACCAAAAAGAATTTTGATGCTAAAGGCTGCACCTTCACGGGCTGCTATTCCAGCAGCGGCTGGGGCGGCGCCATCGTTACCAGGAAAGGATCAATGGGAAACACCCGAATTCATGGAGGATCCTTCATCAACTGCCACTCCAATTGTGGCGGAGCCATCCTTTGCCGCATGTCAGAAGGTAATTTGGTCTTTACCGACTATAACGGAGAGGGAACCCTGTTCCAGGGCAATTATGCCAACAAAGCAGGCGAGATTTACCAGGGCGGCGCCATCCAGCTGGAAGGTGCGGCAACCGTAACAGGCGGCACTAGTTCGCTGCGTGTAACCATCTGGAAGTCGCGCTTCGTCGGCAACTATGCCGGGCAGGGCGGCGTAATGTACGCAACGAGTGCCGGCAAGCCGGATATCTACATCGACCGCTGCTCCTTCGACGGCAACTACATCACCAGGAGATGGGGCCCCGTCATCGCCACCGACGGTTTGAACCGCTTCCAGATGAACAATTGCACCATCAGGAACTCCTATACCACCAGCACCGATGCCGAAGAACAAACCGGCCTCAAACCTTCCTGGCTAGCCCTTGACGGTATGCCTGATGACGGTCTTGTCACTATCAGCAACACCACCATCATCGGTGACGTTCAGTACAGCAGTGACGGCACTTCCTTTACTCCGCTGCCCAGCGGCAACGCTCTTATAGCCATCTGGGGCAACCAGCCCAACTACCTGATCAACAACATCATCGTTCCGAACACGGCTTCGGTGGCCGCAGTTATGGGAACCGGCAGCGAGGATGTCAAACTCCGCTACAATCAGCTGAGCAATGTGTCCAACGTTTCGCAGGACGACCTCGGCGGCAACGTCACGGGCCTCACCGCCTCCAGCATCGGCGGCCTCAGCTGGACCTCTGACTGCTGGCAGTGGAACGGCACTATAGGCGGCAACGCCCCGGCCATGACGACGGCCTCCGACGTCCTCAACCGTCTCAATGCCCTCAATGCCGCGTATGTCAGCTGGATTGCTTCTCCGGACGACCACTTCGACTACTACGGCGTGAACCGTGGCGACGGTTCCTGGTGGCCGGGTGCCTATCAGCCTGCTAATTAGTTTGGATTAAAAACTACACACTTTTATGAAACGGATCAGCAGAACCATCATTTTTACCCTTTGTATTGCGGCGCTGTTTTCCTGCGCCAAGGAGATTGAACAGGAGGTAGAGACCCCCGGGGACGAGATTGTCTCCGAGGGCTATACTTTGCAGACTTTCTCCGCCATAAGCGAGGATACGAAGACTTCCATCAGCGGCGGCAACACCGTCTGGAACGAAGGCGATCAGATACGGGTCGTTTTCAGTGATGGTTCTGCTTCCGATCCGTTCACCCTCACCGGTGGTGCCAATACCACCACTGGCGAGTTCCAGGGACTGGTCCCTAACGGGAAAACGGCATCATACGCCGTTTATCCCGCATCGGCCTACTCCTCTGTGAGCGGCAGCACGGTCAATGTGGCCATCCCGGCCTCCCAGCCCGGCACCTTCGCTGCCGGCAACATCGCCGTTGCGAAGGTGGCTTCCGACCACAGCATGGCCTTCAAGAACGTGAACGCATTCCTGGTATTCCAGCTTAAGAGCGGTACCGATGTCACCCGTGTTGAAGTGACGAGCGTCGATGGCAGCAATCTTGCAGCAACAGTACCCGTCAGTTGCTCGGGAGATACTCCTACCCCCGGCAACGCCTTCAGCGGAACGCAGGCCAGCACGGTTTCCATGACCACCAGCAGCGCCGGCATCTACTACATGTCCATCGTCCCGGGCGTCACCCATGCCAAGGGCCTGAAGATGACCTACTATGCAGGGGATACCGA
>JAEEIJ010000017.1 GCA_016281315.1 Bacteroidales bacterium | reverse complement strand
GCGAAGCGCGCGGCGACCTCCGCCGGGTCTTCGTCATACTCCTTTTTGCTCTCGAAGTCGCCTTTGGAAAGGCGGACGCATTTTCCTCCGATGAGGTCGATGGCAGGAATCAGTTCAATCATGGGTTATAGTTTAAGGAAATTTTTCAGGATCTGTTCCCCGGTGTCCCCGCTTTTCTCGGGGTGGAACTGGGTGCCGTAGAAGTTTTCGTAGTGCAGGGCGGCGCTGAAGCGGATGCCGCCGTGGGCGCAGGTCGCGACGGTATCCGGGCAGGCCGACGCGTAGTAGGAATGGACGAAATAGGCCCAAGAGCCCTGCGGGAGGCCCTGCAGGAGCTTTGACTCGCAGTGCTCCAGCCGGTTCCATCCCATGTGCGGGACCTTCGCGTCCGGGTCGTCGGGGAAGCGGCGGACGTGGGCGTCGAAGATGCCCAGGCCGCGCGCGGCGCCCTCCTCGGAGTCCCGGCAGAGGATCTGCATCCCGACGCAGATGCCGAGCACGGGCCGGCGGAGCCGCCGGACGACGGGCTCCAGGCCGCGTTCGCGCAGCTTTTCGACGGCCACGGCGGCATTCCCGACGCCCGGAAGGATGACCCGGTCGGCCGCGGCGATCTGTGCCGGGTCGGCGGTCAGCACGTAGGCCTCGCCGAGGCGCGCGAGGGCGTTGGCGACGGAGCGGATGTTTCCGGCGTCATAGTCGATGATCGCGGTCATAGGATTCCTTTGCTGGACGGCAGCGCGCCGTCGAATACGTTTCTTTCCACGGCCTGGCGCAGGGTCCGCGCGAAAGCCTTGAACACCCCCTCGATGAGGTGGTGGTTGTTTTCCCCGCGCGCCCGGATGCAGAGGTTGCAGGCGGCGGCGTCGCTGAGGGACTTGAAGAAGTGCCGGAAGAGTTCGGTCGGCACGTCGCCGACGTACTCCCGGGTGAAGGGGACGTCCCAGACGAGCTCGCTCCGGCCGCCGAAATCGAGCAGGACCAGTGCGCGGCTCTCGTCCATCGGGAGGGCGAAGCCGTAGCGGCCGATGCCGCGCTTGTCGCCCAGCGCCGCCTTCAGCGCTGCGCCGAGGGCGATGCCGATGTCTTCGACCGTGTGGTGCTCGTCCACGTCCAGATCGCCCTTGCAGTGCAGCTGGAGGGAGATTTTGCCGTGGTGGACCAGCTGGTCGAGCATGTGGTCGAGGAAGCGCAGGCCGGTGCGGATTTCCGAGGGGCCGGCGCCGTCGAGGTCGAGGACGAGGTCGATGTCGGTCTCGCCGGTGCGGCGGCGGATCTCCGCCCGCCGCTCGCTGCGCCGCACGGCCTCCGCCGCCGCGGCCCAGCTCTCGCGTTCGTGCGCCGGGTCGATCGGGAGGAAGCGGCAGCCGAGGTTCTCCGCCAGCTGCCGGTCGGAGTCGCGGTCCCCGATGACGAAGCTCGCCGCGAGGTCGTAGCTTCCGTCCAGGTACTTGCCGAACAGGCCGGTCCCGGGCTTGCGGGTCGGGGCGCCGTCCTCCGGGAAATGGGTGTCGATCAGGATGTCGTCGAAGACGACGCCTTCGCCCGCCAGGGTTTCGAGCAGCTTCTGCTGCGGCGGGAGGAAGTCCGCTTCCGGGAAGGCGGGGGTCCCCAGGCCGTCCTGGTTGGTCGCGAGAACCAGGTCGAAGCCCAGGCCCGCGAGGCGCGTCATTCCACTGATGGCGCCCGGCACGAACGCCATTTTTTCGAGCGAATCGATCTGCTCGTCCGCCGGCTCGCGGAGCAGGGTTCCGTCCCGGTCAACGAAGATGGCTTTTTTCATAGGCTTCGATGGATTGGATCAGTTGTTCATTCTCTTCCGGGAGGCCGGCGGTGATGCGCAGGCAGCCCGCGCAGCCGGGGACGCGGCTGCGGTTGCGGACGATGATACCGTCCGCGAGGAGGTGGGCGTAGAGCGCGTCGGGGTCGTCGACCTCGACCAGCAGGAAGTTGGCCTCGGAGGGCCAGACCTTCCGGACGCAGGCGTAGGCGGGCAGCCGGGCCGCGAGGCGGTCCCGGCCGGCCACGATGGCGGCGATGCGGGGGGCGGGGTCCTGCTCCAGGGCCTGCAGGGCCAGCTGCTGGGCGGCCTGGCTGAGGTTGTAGGGGTACTTGACCGCGCCCATCAGGCGGGCGATGTAGGGGTCCGCGAAGGCGAGGCCGACGCGCAGCCCGGCCAGGCCCCAGGCCTTGGAGAGGGTCTGGAGGACGACCAGGTTGGGGTAGCGGTCCAGTACGCCGAGCAGGCCGGGGACGCGGCTGAAATCGATGTAGGCCTCGTCGACCACGACGATGCCGGGGAAGCGTTCCGCGAGGCTGCAGAGGGCTTCCGGAGCGAAGGCGTTGCCGGTCGGGTTGTTGGGGCTGCAGAGGAACAGGAGCCTGGAGTCCGCGTCCGCGGCGGCGAGGAGGGCCTCCGCCGGGAGGGAGAAGTCCGCGCCCAGCGGGACCTCCCGCAGGGCGACGTCGTTTGTCGCGGCGGCGACCGCGTACATCCCGTAGCTCGGGACGATCGCGACCGCGTTGTCCCGGCCGGGGACGCAGAAGATGCGGAAAAGCAGGTCGATGGCCTCGTCGCTGCCGTTGCCGACGAAGATGCGCTCCGCCGGGACGTCCTTGAGGACGGAAATGCGCGCCTTCAGGGCCTGCTGGCGCGGGTCGGGATAGCGGTTGAAGCCCGTGTCATAGGGGCTTTCGTTGGCATCGAGGAAGATGCCGGGCCTGCCGGCGTATTCGTCCCGGGCGGTCGAGTACGGGCAGAGGTTCCGGATGTTGGGCCGGACGAGGGATTCAAGCCTGTTCCTTTCCATGTTCCAGACGGATGCTGACCGCGTTGGCGTGGGCCTGGAGGCTTTCCGCTTCCGCGAGGGTGATGATGGTCCGGCCGAGGCCTTCCAGGCCTTCCCGGGAGAGGGACTGGAGGGTCATTTTCCGGAAGAAACTGTCCATGCTGACGCCGCTGCAGGAGCGGGCCCAGCCGGCGGTCGGGAGGGTGTGGTTCGTGCCGGAGGCGTAGTCGCCGGCGCTTTCCGGGCTCCAGGGGCCGACGAAGACGCTGCCGGCGGCGGTGATGGATTCGCAGACGCGCCAGGGGTCCTCCGTCGCGACGATGAGGTGCTCCGGGGCGTAGGCGTTGGCGAAGTCCGTCATGTCCCGGAGGCCGTCGAAGACGAGGATGCGGCTTTCCGAGAGGGAGGAGGCGATGTTGCCCTTGCGGCCGAGGGCGGCGGTCTGGGCGGCGAGGGCTTCCTCGACCCGGGCGGCGAACGCGCGCGAACGGCAGAGGAGCATGACCTGGCTGTCGGCGCCGTGCTCCGCCTGCGAGAGGAGGTCCGCGGCGACGAAGGCCGGCTCGGCCGCATCGTCCGCGAGGACCATCACCTCGGAGGGGCCGGCGGGCATGTCGATCGACACTTCGCTGCCGCCGAGGAGCTGCTTCGCCGTCGTGACGTAGCGGTTCCCGGGGCCGAAGATCTTATCGACCTTCGGGACGGATTCCGTGCCGAGGGCCATCGCCGCGACGGCCTGGGCGCCGCCGAGCTTGTAGACGCGGCCAATGCCGCAGCAGGCGGCCGCGCAGAGGATTTCCGGGGCAATCCGGCCGTCCTTGCCGGCCGGAGTGCAGAGCACGACCTCCGGGCATCCGGCGAGCTGCGCCGGGATGCCGAGCATCAGCACGGTCGAGAAGAGGGGAGCGTTCCCGCCCGGGACATAGAGGCCCACGCGGCCGATCGGGACGGGCTGCTGGATGCAGCGGACGCCCGGCGCAGTTTCGACCTCGATGCGGGCGGGCAGCTGCGCCGCGTGGAAGCGGCGGATGTTCTCCGCCGCCGCGGCGAGCGTGGCCTTCCACGCCGCGCCGGTCGCGCGCTCCGCGGCCCGGAATGCCTCCGGGGCCGCCGCAAGCGCCGACGGCTCCCAGCCGTCGAGCTCGGCGCAGAGCTCTCGGAGCGCGGCGTCGCCGCCGGCCCGGACCCGCGCGATGATGCGCTCCACGCGCTCCCGGACGACGGGATCCGCCTGGGACGGGCGCCGGCAAAGTTCTTTCCAGGCGCTTCTGTCGGGGTTTTCGTACAGCTGCATAGGGCTATGGTATCAGTTTGTCGACGTTGAGGACGAGGATGCCTTCGGCACCGATGGCCTTGAGCTGGCGGATCTTGTCCCAGAGGTCTGCCTCGCGGACCACGGAATGCATCGAGCACCAGCCCTTCAGGGCCAGCGGCATCACGGTCGGGCTCCGCATCGCCGGAAGGATTTGGATGGCCTCCTCGACGGCCGCTTCGGGCAGGTTCATCAGCAGGTACTTCTTGTCCTGGCTGAGGAGGTGGGAGTCGATGCGGAAGAGCATCTCGTCCAGGAGCGCCTGCACTTCGGCGGAAAGGTGCGGGCCGGCGATCAGGACCGCCTCGCTGCGGAGGACGGTCTCGACCTCCTTCAGGCCGTTCTCGACCAGGGTCCCGCCGGAGGAGACGATGTCGAAGATGGCGTCGGCGATGCCGGCCGCGGGTGCGACCTCCACCGATCCGGTGATGACCTCCACGCACGCCTGCACGCCCTTTTCCTCGAGGAAGCGCTGCAGGATGCGGGGGTAGGAGGTCGCGATCCGCCTGCCGGCGAGGCTCGCGGGGCCCTCATAGACTTCCCCTTTGGGAATGGCGAGGCTGAGGCGGCAGCCGCCGAAGCCGAGTTTGCGGACCACGGTGACGCCGGCGGCTTTCTCTTCCACCTCATTGAGGCCTACGATGCCGAGGGAGGCCGTCCCCGCCGCGACGACGCCGGGGATGTCGTCGTCGCGCAGATAGAGGACTTCGGCCGGGAAATTCCGGGCCCGCGCAAGGAACTTGCGCCGGCCTTCGTCGATTCCGATGCCGATTTCCGCGAGCAGCCGGAGGCTTTCTTCGTTCAGTCTTCCCTTGGACTGGATTGCAATGCGTAACATTTGTCTTATAAGTTCGTAATCAATAAAAAAGGGCTTGTCGTCAACCGGCAAGCCCCAAGCTGTATACAACATGCGTCGACCTACCGGATCCCTGGAATTCGGCGGTGGTGGCGGCGGCTGTTGGCGTTGTTTGCTTTCATTTCGTCACAAACCTAAATAAAAAACTTTAATAATCCAAATTTTCTCCATTTAATTGCAGAAAGGAAGGGCCGCGAAGCCGGCGGCGAGGGCGAGGACGCAGTTGATGAGCTTGGCGCGCAGGAAGGCGCCCTTGCTCTCGGCGAGGAGGGGAAGGGATGCGTGGCCGTCCTGGCTGATGCAGCTCGCCAGCAGGACCGGGAACGGCACGGCCCCCGCGGCGTAGAGCGTGACGAAGAGCAGGTGCGGCCCCGATTCCGGGATGATGCCGACCAGCGTCGCCAGTAGGATCATCAGGGCCGGGTTGGCGCCGGTCCATCCGCCGATGTCCCAGTAGTGCAGCCCCGCGCCGACGAGCAGCAGGACGCCGAAGGACCAGGCGAAGACGGAAGGCAGGTGGCGGCGGACGATGTGGTGCCAGAGGTGCTCCTCGACGAAATGGTCCGACCCGCGCACCAGCACGCCCAGCACGGCGAGGCTCAGCGCCCCGAAGAGCCAGTACATCCATTCCTCCGACAGGAGATTGAAGCCCCCGGTCGCCTCCGGCGCATCGTCCTCTTCCAGCAGCCCGCTGAGCAGCGCCGCAAGGAACAGCACGATTCCCGCGAACATCGCGGCGCGCTTCCAGCCGAAATGGCGCTCCCCGGCGTGCTCCTCCGCCGCCTCGTGGATCTGGTAGCCCTCTTCGCAGCGGGGTTCGGGCCTCCGCGGCCTGTAGAGCGCATCCGTCAGCAGCCCGGCCGCGACCGCAATCCCCAGGAGCAGCAGGAAGATCCATCCCGCCTTCCCCGGAAACATCGCCAGCATCACGAAAGCCTCGTCGCCGGAGGAAGCGACCATCATCGCGACCAGCGCGCCGAAGCTCAGGATGCCGTGGGTGTACAGCGAAACCGCGGCGAAACCGCCCAGGCAGCCCGGCACGGCGCCGAGCAGGGCCGCGACGGCGACCTGCCCTGCGCGGCTGCGGCGCAGCCCCGCGAAGAACCCGCCGCGGGAGCTGATGTTCAGCGACTCGATCAGCATCATCATGATGCCGACGAGCCCCGAAATCAGCACGGCGCTGCGGAGCGCTTCTTTCAGAATCTCAGCAAACATACTGCAAAGGTAACGAATTTAGTTGCGTTTTTCTCTTATAATAGATATCTTTGTAAGCTAAATCATTTTTATTTACGGGATTATATGCGGAAAGAAATCATCCTTATCCTCGCGGTCGCGCTCGGCATGCTCGCCGCTTCCTGCGCGTCGCAGAAGGAAATCCTTTATTTTCAGGACATTGACCAGGTCCAGCTCGGCAAGCTGATGACCGAATACGAAGCCGTCATCAAGAAAGACGACCGCCTGACCATCATCGTCAGCGGCCCGGACAAGAGCGTGACGGCGCCCTATAACCTGACGCTGGGCGAAATGACCGGTACCAGCGGCTACAACCCGGAGCAGTCGACCCTGAGCTACCTCGTCGACCCGGAAGGCAACATCAACTTCCCGATCCTCGGCAAGATCCACGTCGAAGGCATGACCCGCAACGACCTGGAGACCTACCTGACGCAGGAAATCGGCAAGGACGTGAAGGACCCGATCGTTTACGTCGCCTTCCGCAACTACAAGATCACGGTCCTGGGCGAGGTCCGCAACCCCGGAACCTACACGATGAACTCCGAGAAGAACACGATCCTGCAGGTCCTCGGACAGGCCGGTGACCTGACCCTGAACGCGCTGCGCAACGACATCCTCCTGATCCGCGAAGTCGACGGCGTCCTGACCCACACGAAGATCGACCTGCGGGACAGCGACATCCTCCAGTCCCCGTACTTCTTCCTCCAGCAGAACGACATCATCATCGTCCAGCCGAGCGCCGTCCGTGTCGCCGCCGCGACGACCGCGACCGGTATCTGGAGCGTCCTCCTGTCTTCGATTACGACCCTGATCGCCGTATTCCGGCTCTTCTAAACCCCCTGATGCCCTATGGAAAGTTTTGAGGAAAAAGTCAATTCCCGCCTCGACGAGAACGGCGAAATCAACGTTAAAGATATTCTGGACCTCTTCTGGAGGCTGAAATGGTGGATCGTCGGCGCGATGTTCGCCGCCCTGCTGCTGGGCTTCATCTACGTCCGGCTCCAGACCCCGACCTATGAGCGCACCGCCGCCGTGATGCTGAGCTCCGGCGACTCCTCGACCAGCAGCGAGCTGGCCCTGCTCTCCGACCTCTCCGGCCGACGCATGACCCGCAAGATCGACAACGAGGTCTATATCCTGAAGAGCCCCTCGCTGATGCAGCGCGTCGTCGAGGAACTCGGCCTCGAGACCCGCTACTACCGCTACTTCGTCCCGATCGGCAACGGCCATATCCATCTCCTCCGCGGCCTCTTCGACGTCAAGCGCGGCGAGTACTACAACGACAACCCGTTCGCCCTCCGCGTCGAGAACGATCCGCTCTATCCGGACGAGCTCCAGCCGCAGTCGATCTACATCAAGTTCAAGAACCGCGACAGCCAGAACCTGATCGTGAAGAAGATGACGATCAACGGCAAGAAGGTCAAGGAAGCGAAGGGCCGCTACGCCTACGGCGAAGCGATCACCGTCGGCGCCCACAAGTACTATGTCGACATGCTCCTCCCCGCCGAAATGATCGACGGCGATATCTATGAATGTGTCCGCAACAGCTCCTTCCGCACGGCCCAGGGCTTCCTGACCCGCCTGGACGCCGCCGTGGTCCAGGGCTCCCAGCGCTACGCCAACGCGAGCGACGTCGTCGCCCTGACGATGACCGATGCGATCCCGCGCCGCGCCGAGGATATCCTCAATACCCTGATCACCAAGGATAACGAGGAGGCCCGCGCCTTCAGCAGCCAGACGACCCGTGCGACGGTCGAGTTCATCGACTCCCGTCTCGAGGAAATCTCCAAGGACCTCGGCGACGCCGAGACCCAGTACAAGAACTACCAGGCTTCGAGCTCCGTCGTCGACATCACGTCCCAGTCCCAGCTCGCCCTGACCTCCGACCAGGCCTACCAGGACCAGCTGAACGAGGTCCGGATGCAGCTCCGCATCCTCGACATGGTCTCCAGCTACCTCGCCGAGACCCCGGAAGGCGTCTACAAGGTCATCCCGACCAACATCGGTATCACCGACACGGGCCTGAACAACGTCATCGCCAGCTACGACAACCTCGTCGCCGAGCGCAACCGGATGGTCGCCAACTCCTCCGAGTCGAACCCCCGCGTCGTCAGCATGAACAGCCAGCTCGAGGACAGCAAGAAGGCGATCGAGCTCTCCGTCGACAACCTGAAGAAGGTCTACTCGATCCGCGAGAACGAGCTCCGCAAGACCATCAGCTCGAGCCAGCGCAGCATCGCCAACATCCCCCAGCAGCAGTTCCAGCTCCAGCAGCTCTCCCGCCAGCTGGACGTCATCGAACCGCTGTTCCTCCTGCTCCAGCAGAAGCGTGAGGAGACCCAGATCGCCCTCTACTCGACCGCCGACAACTTCCGCGTGATCGAGCCCGCCTACGGCAACACCCGCCCGGTGAAGCCGAATTCCCGGATGATCTACCTCCTGATGCTGGTGCTCGGCTTCGCGATTCCGCCGGGAATCGTATGGCTCCGGACCCTGCTGAAGTCCAAGGTCGAGACGAAGAAGGATGTCGAAGACCGCCTCGACGCGAGCGTCCTCGCCGTCCTGCCCCACAACAAGAACGGTTCCTACGCCCTGATCCCGAAAAACGGCCGCGACGCGACCTCCGAGGCGTTCCGCATGCTCCGTTCGAACCTCCAGTACCTCAAGGACGTCCAGGTCATCCAGGTGACCTCCTCGGTCCCGGGTGAAGGCAAGTCCTACGTCTCCGCCAACATCGCCCTTTCGATCTCCCACACCGGGAAGAAGGTCGTCCTCGTCGGTATGGACCTCCGCAAGCCTGCGATCCGCAAGATCTTCAAGGACATCCGCCCGGACGACCACAAGTCCATCGTCTCCTATATGATCGGCAAGTGCACGGACATCGACAGCATGATCATCCCGAGCGGCGTCAGCCCGACCCTCGACATCATCGTCGCCGGTCCGGTCCCGCCGAACCCGACCGAACTCCTGACCCAGCCGGAAGGCGAGAAGATCATCCGCTACCTGCGCGACAAGTACGACTACATCATCATCGACTCCGCGCCGTACCTGCCGGTCTCCGACTCCTTCCTGATCAACTCGTACGTCGACGCGACCCTCTACACGGTCCGCTCGAACTACACGAGCCTCAAGCTCCTCGATGAGGTCGCCGACGTGATGAAGAGCGCCAGCAAGCCGATCCGCAACGTCAGCGTCGTCCTGAACGACCTCGACCTCGACGCCAACCGCTACCGCTACGGCTATGGCTACGGTTATGGCTACGGCTACGGTTATGGCTACGGCTACGGTTACGGCTATGGCTACGGCTACGGCTATGGCTACGGCGATGACGAGAAGGAAGGCGAAGAAGGCAAGCAAACGCTTTCCAAGCGCGTCCGGAAAGGCGTAGACAAACTCACCGGCAAGAAGGAGGAGGAATAGTCCGATGGGCCTTTTCAGCCACAGGGAAGCTGTCCGTCTGCCCGGCCGCGACATCCACAACCACCTCCTCCCGGGGGTGGACGACGGATTCCGCCGCAGCGCCGATTCCCTGGAAGCGATCCGCAAGCTGGCGGACGCCGGCTGCCGCGAGTTCGTCTTTACCCCCCACAAGAACCCTGAGATCTATGAAACCGACGAAGCGCTCCTCCGGGAGCGCTACGCCGATTTTGTAGGAAAGATTCCCGCGGAGTGGGGCGTGAAGACCGTCCTCGCCGCGGAATATATGATCGTCAAGGATTTCGAGGAGCGCGCCGCCGACCCGGAACTCCTGACGTATGCGGACGGCTCGATCCTGATCGAGATGTCCTATTATTATCCGAGCGAGAACCTGGAGCAGACGGTCTTCGAGCTCGAGATGGCCGGCCGCAAACCCATCCTGGCCCACCCGGAACGCTACATCTACATGGCCGACCGCCTCGACGACTTCGACCGCCTCGCGGACCGCGGGTGCCGCTTCCAGATGAACTGGATGTCCCTGACGGGGACGTACGGCGAAGGTTCGATGCAGATCCTCCGCTACCTCCTGGAGAATGACCTGTACAGCTTCATCTGTACGGACCTCCATTCCCTCCACCAGCTCGACAGCATCCTGGCGATCCGTCTCGACCGCAAGCTTGCGCGTGCCGTCGAGACTGTCCTGGCGAAGTATTAGCGGGATTGTCCTACTGGATCAGGCGGACGTTTTTCAGATAGCCGGTTTCGGCGATATCCTCTTCGTGGGAACACATGAATATGCCGACATAGCACTCCTCGGGGAGGGCGATGTCGACGGAGGTGTCGTCCGTCTCAGGCAGGCTGCCCTTGCCGGTGCGGATGCTGACCGTGTTGCCGCGGCGGATGAGGCTGACGACGGTCGGGCCCCAGCTGTCGGAGACGGATTCCAATGTCTC
This sequence comes from Bacteroidales bacterium, assembly GCA_016281315.1. Lineage (GTDB taxonomy): Bacteria > Bacteroidota > Bacteroidia > Bacteroidales > UBA932 > Cryptobacteroides. The sequence goes on along the minus strand of JAEEIJ010000017.1, from coordinate 48,047 downwards.
GCCGGCGGTCTCCGGGCGGTACTGGAGCGAAGTCAGGCCTTCGCCGTGGATCGCCGCGTCGGCGTAGCGGGACTGGGGATCGAGGCTTTCGCGGATCAGGAAGCCGATCTTGCGGTGGGGGTTGACGCCTTCGCCCTCGAAGGCGACCTCGCCGGTGATTTCAAAATCGCCCTTGACCTTCTTCCATACGAAATAGAACGCATCGGTCTCGAACCAGAGGTTGTAGCCGGAGGCGGTCAGGGTATAGGTGTCGGTCGCGGCGTCGTAGCTGTGGCTGCCGGGGATGTGGCAGTCGCCGATGTCGCCGGCGCCGTCGAATTTCACGGGTTCTTTGCTGCCGCAGGAAACGGCAAGCAGGGCTGCGGCAAGCAGCAGGAAGGCAAGGCTTTTTCTCATGACGAGGGGTGTTTTATACTGGATATAAATATATGAAATAAAATTGTTATATTCGTCAGGATTTGAAAATAAACACCATTTCTATATGTTGTGCGAAGAGAAGTTTCATGAGCTGTACCGGAAGGCGCCGGAGGCGGTGGCTTTCTGCCCGTACCGGATCTGCCCGATCGGGGCCCACAGCGACCACAACCTCGGCAAGATTACCGGCCTGGCGATTGACAAGGGCATCTTCGTTGCCTACAAGCCGAAGCAGAACGGCGTCGTGGAGCTCTGCTCCCTGCAGTTCGAGAAGCGGGCGCAGTGGCACGTGCGCGACGTCCCGGAGCGCAGGCAGGGCGACTGGGCGGACTACCTGCGCGGCGTGACGAAGGAGCTCGCGGCGCGCTACCCGCTCGGCGTCGGCCTCAGCGCCGTGATCGAGGGTACGCTCCCGATCGGCGGCCTGTCCTCCTCCGCGGCGGTCTGCATCTCCTTCCTGAGCGCCCTCTGCCGCGTCAACGGCCTTTCGCTCGAACCGGCGGAAGCGATCCAGATCGCCCTGCTGGCCGAGAACCGCTACGTCGGCGTCAGCTGCGGCAAGCTCGACCAGAGCTGCGAGGTCTACGGCCGCAAGGACCGGCTGCTCTACCTCGACACGAAGGACGACTCCTATGAGCTGATCGCCCCCGGCCCGGGGATGAAGCCCTACGATATCCTGATTTTCTTCAGCGGCGTGGAGCGCAACCTCGCGACCAGCGCCTTCAACATGCGCGTCGACGAGCTCCGCAGCGCCGCCTATGCCCTGAAGGCCTATGCCGGCCTGCCTTACGGCAAGTTCGGCGAAACCCACATGCGGGAGGTGCCGCGGGCGGTCTATGAGGAGCACCGCGGCCGGCTGCCGGAGCCCTGGCGCCGCCGGGCGGACCACTGGTTCAGCGAGTTCGCGCGCGTCGAGGCAGGCGCGGAGGCTTGGCGCCGCGGCGACATCGTCGAATACGGGCGCCTGAGCTTCGAGAGCGGCCGCAGCAGCATCTATGACTGGGAGACGGGCTCCCCGGAGCTCAAGACCCTGTACGAAATCATGACCCGGACGGAGGGTATCTACGGCGGCCGTTTCAGCGGCGCCGGCTTCAAGGGCTGCTGCATGGCCCTGGCGGACCCCGCCTTCCGGGAGTCCATCCTGGAGAAAGTTGAAACGGAGTACCTGCAGGCCTTCCCGGCGCTGCGGGGTGCCTACCGCGCCGAGGTCTGCCGGAGCGCGGACGGCGTCATTTTCTGAGTCCCATGAAGTGCCTGATTTTGGCGGCGGGATACGCGACACGGCTGTATCCGCTGACGGAGAATTTTCCGAAGCCCCTGCTGAAGGTGGGGGAGAAGACAATCCTGGACTGGCTGGCGGATGACATCGCGCCCGCCGTCGACGGATTCGTCGTCGTTACGAACCACAAGTTTGCGGATTATTTCCGGGACTGGGCGCGGACGCGCGGCGCGCAGCCGGTCGCTGTCGTGGACGACGGCACGGCCAGCGACGCGACCCGCCTCGGCGCGGTCCGCGACATCGAATATGCCGTCCGGGAGACCGGGATTGACGACGACCTGCTCGTCGTCGCCGGAGACAATGTGCTGGATTTCAGCCTGCAGCGCTTCATCGCCTATGCACGCGGGAAGGGGACCAGCTGCATCATGCGCTTCCGGGAACCGGACGCCGCAAAGCTGACGCGCTGCGGCGTAGTCGAGACGGCGGGGGAGGATGCGTCCGACCCGGACCTCGTCCTGCGGATGGAGGAGAAGCCGGCGCAGCCGCGCAGCCACTGGGTCTGCCCGCCCTTCTACTATTTCACGCGCGCGGACCTCGCGCGCCTCGCAGCGGGCCTCGCCGCCGGCTGCGGGACCGACGCCCCCGGCAGCTACATCGCCTGGCTCTGCACCCAGGCCCCCGTCCACGCGATGCCGATGCCCGGCCGGCGGTATGATATCGGAAACCTTGAAAGTTACCGCGAGGTCCAGGCGACCTACCGCGGCATCGCATAAGCCATGGAAGAAGCCTTCGTCTACAGCAAGCCCGTCACCGGCCGCTATTTCATCGACCGGCACGGCGACTGCGCGGCCCTCGCGAACCTGCTCGCCGCCGGCGAACACGTCGCGATCCTCGGCGCGCCGAAGACCGGCAAGATGTCCCTGCTCCAGCAGGTCCTGCAGGAGCAGAAGCTGGCCGGCAAACGTTTCCTCGTCGCGGAGGCGGACCTGCTCAGCGTCCGCTCGCAGCGGGATTTCCTGCTCGCGCTGGGGGAGAGCGTCCTGCGCGCCTTCGGCTCGACGCCCGGCGAGTATACCCGCGCGATCAGGCAGTTCCTCCCGGAGACCCATTTCGTCTTCGACCAGCGCAGCTACGCCGACGCCGACCGCGTCCTCTCCCTCTCCTGGGACATCGACGACCGCGACGTGGACGCCGTGCTGAACCTGCCCTTCAACCTGGCGCTGGACCGTGACACGCGCCTCTACCTGGTATTCAAGAACTTCGACAGCATTGCCAACGTGGCGGACTGGGAGCCGCTGCTCCACCGTTTCGAAGGCGTCCTGCGGGACGCCGCCTCCCGGCTGGAGCCCTCCCGCTGCACCGTCGTCTTCGTCGGCGGCCGGCTCAACGCGATGCGCGAACTCTTCGTCCGCCGCCGCTTCTTCCACCGCCAGGCCGAGCGCTTCACCCCTTCTCCGATCGACGAGAAGTACATCATCGAGTACATCAACAAGAACATGCTCGCCCGCGGCAAGGTGATCGACAAGAACCTCCTCTTCGGCGTCTGCAAGCTCTTCCGCTGCCAGATGTGGTACATCAACCACTTCTGCGCCGTCTGCGACCACCTCTCGAAGGGCTACATCATGGAGCCCGTGATGCTCGAGGGCCTGGAGTCCCTCCTCGGCATCCACGAGCCGCGCTTCGAGGCCGCCATGAACGACCTCACGACCTTCCAGGTCAGCCTCCTCCGCGCCATCATGGACGGCCACACCCGCTTCAGCAGCGCCGAGGTGATCCGGGGCTACGGCCTCAACTCCTCCGCCAACGTCAAGCGCATCAAGGATGCCCTCGAAAAAAAAGAGCTCGTCTGGTTCGACGACAAGGACGACCCCCACGTGATCGACCCCCTCTTCGCGTACTGGCTCTCCTCCCGCTACTTCCGCACCTCGGGCGTCTATAAATTCTGACAGTCAAAGTTTTGATATTTCATTTTATTTACTACCTTTGCAGTCCCAAATGAAAAGGAGGTGGTAAAGAGATGATTATTGTACCTGTGAAAGAAGGCGAAAACATCGAGCGGGCGCTGAAGAAATTCAAGCGTAAGTTCGAAAAGACCGGTGCGGTCCGCGAGCTCCGTGCGCGCAAGAACTTCGAGAAGCCTTCCGTCAAGCGCAGAATGGCCATGCAGAAAGCCATCTACGTCCAGCACCTCCATCTGGAGGACGAATAAGCCCTCTGCATTTTTTATTCATGACCGTCGGGCCCGGAAAGAGCCGTCGCAAAGGATGGACGCCTGCGGTTGAAACTTTAAAAAAAGTTTGTTTTTATGTACGCAATCGTTGACATTGCAGGCCAGCAGTTCAAGGTAGAAGCTGGAAACGAAATCTTCGTCCAGAGACTTCCCCAGGCGAATGGAGAGTCCGTGGAATTCACGAAGGTCCTTCTCGTCGATGCGGACGGCGCCGTGAAAGTCGGTGCTCCGTATGTGGACGGCGCGGTTGTCAGGGCTACGGTCCTCGACGACAATGCGAAGGCTGACAAGGTGCTTGTCTTCAAGAAGATCCGCCGCAAGGGCTTCCAGAAGCTCAACGGCCACCGCCAGAAGCTTTCCAAGATCCAGATTAACGAAATCGCTTAAACCGAGTTTTAATTATGGCACACAAGAAAGGTCAATCCAGTTCCAAGAACGGTCGTGAGTCGCAGAGCAAGCGCCTCGGCCTGAAGAAGTTCGGTGGCGAGACCGTCAAGGCGGGCAACATCATCGTCCGTCAGCGGGGAACCGTTCACAATCCGGACAAGAACGTGGGCATCGGCAAGGACCACACCCTGTACGCCCTCGTTGACGGTACCGTGAAGTTCACGAAGAAGAGAGAGAACAAGTCCTACGTTTCGGTCATTCCTTTCGAGAACTAATCCGGAAGACATATTTTTTCAAATAGTCTATGCTGACACTGAAGATGCTTCGCGATGATACCGAAAAGGTGATCGCGAAGCTTGCTGTTAAAAATTTCGATGCACGCGCGACCGTCGAGTCCGTCCTGGCCCTCGACGCCGAGCGCCGTGCGCTGCAGACGGAAAGCGATTCCCTGCTTTCCGCCCAGAAGGCCAAAGCCGCCGAAATCGGCGCGCTGATGAAGGCCGGCAAGCGGGAAGAGGCCGAGGCGGCGAAGGCTGCCGTGGCTGAACTGAAAGCCCGCTCCGGCGAACTCCTCTCCCGCAGCGACCAGGTCGTCGCCGAGATGGAGTCCAAACTCGTCCTTCTTCCGAACCTCCCGTGCGACCTCGTGAAGCCGGGCAAGGGCGCGGAAGACAACGAGGTCGTCAAGATGGGCGGCCCCGAGGTGCAGCTGCCGGAAGGCGCCCTGCCCCACTGGGAGCTTGCCAAAAAGTATGACATCATCGATTTCGACCTCGGCGTCAAGATCACGGGCGCGGGCTTCCCTGTCTACAAGGACAAGGGTGCGAAGCTCCAGCGCGCGCTGATCAACTTCTTCCTCGACTGCAACACCGCCGCCGGCTACAGGGAAGTCGAGCCGCCGGTGATGGTCAACGCCGCTTCCGGCTTCGGTACCGGCCAGCTCCCCGACAAGGAAGGCCAGATGTACCACGCGAACCTGGATGATTTCTACATGGTTCCGACCGCTGAAGTGCCCGTGACCAACATCTTCCGCGACGAGATCCTCGCCGCCGACGCCTTCCCGCAGAAGCTGACGGCCTATACGCCGTGCTTCCGCCGCGAGGCCGGCTCCTACGGCAAGGACGTCCGCGGGCTGAACCGCCTCCACCAGTTCGACAAGGTCGAAATCGTCCGCGTCGAGAAGCCGGAGGACAGCTACGCCGCCCTGGACGAGATGGTCGCCCACGTCGAGGGGATTGTGAACAAGCTCGGACTGAAGTACCGGATCCTGCGCCTCTGCGGCGGGGATATGTCCTTCACCTCCGCGATTACCTATGACTTTGAACTCTGGAGCGCCGCACAGGGCCGCTGGCTGGAGATTTCCTCCGTTTCCAATTTCGAGAGCTACCAGGCCAACCGCCTCAAGTGCCGCTACAAGGACGAGGAAGGCAAGATGCAGCTCGCCCACACCCTCAACGGCAGTTCGCTGGCCCTGCCCCGCGTAGTGGCCGCTCTGCTGGAGGACAACCAGAAGGACGGATACATCGATATTCCAGCGTGTCTAAGGCCTTATACGGGCTTCGACCGCATCGATTAAAAATAGTCTCGGAGAAATCCGGGACTTTTTCGTAGAAAAGCATTATCTTTGTGAGACTTATGCCGCAAGAGCGCATCATATTGGGCATCGATCCGGGGACCCTTCTGCTGGGTTTCGGGATTGTCCGTGTGAACGGCAAGAAAGCGGAATACGTGGATATGGGCGTGCTGGACCTGCGAAAGGAGGCTGATGCCTACGCCAAGCTCCGCGCCATCTACGAATGCATCGGCGAGGTGTGCAAGAGCTATCACCCCACGGAACTGGCCATCGAAAGTCCGTTCTACGGGAAGAACGCGCAGGTGGTCCTGAAACTGGGCCGGGCGCAGGGAGCGGCCATCCTGGCGGCCCTGGAATACGGGGTGCAGTCGGTGACGGAATATGCCCCCAGAAAGGCCAAGGAAGCCATTGTGGGCAACGGTGCCGCCTCCAAGGAGCAGGTGCAGATGATGCTGGAAAAAACGCTGGGCGTGAAGCTGGAAAGCCGCCATCTGGATGCCACGGATGCCCTGGCCATCGCCCTGTGCCACCACTTCCAGACCGCCCAGCCTCTGGCGGCCGCCAAGGGGAAGGGGGGATGGGAGCAGTTTTTGAAAGATCACCCCGATAGAATTGCCTGAATGAATTAAACCTTTGCACCCGGAGGGTGTCAAAGATATGTTTTGAAAATATTTTATGGTTAGAAGAATCGTCCTGGCCCTTGCGGCCCTCTTTTCCGCTGTCGGGTTGTTCGCCCAGAACTATAAGATAACCCTCCAGCTGCAGGATGTCATTACCCGTGAGGCCATCGGCTTCGCCACCGTGTCCCTGGCTCCGGAGAAGGGCAAACACATCTATTCGCTCTCAGACGCGGACGGCCATGCGCAGTTCGACAAAGTGAAGGCCGGGAAGTATACCCTCAAGGCCGAAATCCTGGGCTACAAGCCCCTGGAACAAGCACTTGACGTAAAAGAGAATATGGACCTGGGCATCCTGGAGATGGATCTGGACCGCCAGGTACTGGACGCCGCGCAGGTGACGGCCCTGGGCAACCCCGTGGTAATCAAGAAGGATACGGTGGAGTACAACGCCTCTTCGTTCAAGATCTCGGACGACAATATGCTGGTGGACCTCCTGAAGAAGCTTCCCGGCATTGAGGTAGGCGAGGACGGCTCCATCACCTCCAACGGCGAAACCATCACCAAGATTACCATCGAAGGCAAGACCTTCTTCCTGGACGACCCTCAGCTAGCTTCCCAGAACATTCCCGCCAAGCTGGTGGAGAAGGTGAAGGTGGTCAAGAAAAAGAGTGAGCAGGCCGAATTCACCGGCATCGACGACGGAGAGGACGAGACCGTCATCGACCTGTCCGTGAAGCCGGGAATGATGAACGGCGTCTTCGGCAACGCGATGGCCGGCGGCGGCCACGACATTCCTTCCACGCCGGGCCAGGTGAACGACTGGCGCTGGCAGACCGCCTTTATGGGAGGCCGTTTCACGGACAGCAGCCAGATCAGCATCATCGCCAACGCCAACAACACCAACAACCGTGGCTTCAATGACCTCGCGGGCTCAATGATGAACTCGATGATGGGCGGAGGCGGCGGAATGGGCCGCGGCGGCCGTGGTGGCGGCGGCTGGGGTCCTTCCAGCGGCATTACCACCTCCTGGATGGGCGGCGTCAACGGCAACTGGGATCTTTTCGACAAGAAGATGGAACTGGGTGCCAACTATCTCTACAACGGTTCCGTCATCGACGTGCTGGAGGAGACCTATAAGGAAACCTATATGAAGGACGGCTCCACGCTCATTTCGAACGACAACGGTAACAGCCACCGCTTCACGGACGGCCACCGCTTCGGGATGCGTCTGGAACACAAGTTCTCCGAGAATACCTCCATCCTGTTTCAGCCGCAGTTCAATTTCGGCCGCGGCAGTTTCGTCCAGCAGAGCGAGTTCGACTCTTCCACCCGCGACGCCGACGGCAATGTGAGCAAGACCAACGAGGGTTTCACGAACAACACCGGCAACAACAACAACTGGCAGACGAGGGGCTTCTTCCTCCTGCGCCAGCGGCTGGGCATCCCCGGGCGGACGATATCGGCCAACATCGACTGGAACCTCTCCAACAACGTGATGGAGGGCTTCAACCAGTCGCTCACAACCACCTATAGGGGCGGTACGGGCAGCGATGCGCGCATCAACCAGCGCTACGACCAGACTTCGAAGAATCGCAGCGTGGGTTCCCGCATCGTGTACACCGAGCCCCTGGGCGGTAACTTTTATCTGGAGGCCAGCTACAACATCCGCTATGCCCGCAGCGAGAGCGAAAAACTTACGTACAACAGCGCGGATTACGTATGGGGCAATTTCGAGATGGGCGGCGGCAGCCTTCCCTACACCGCCACGGGCGAACGGAAGGACGACGCCTACAGCAACAACATCCTCAACTGGAGCCTGAACCAGAACATCGGCCTGTCCTTTATGTATCAGGACGACGCCCTGCGGGCCCAGCTGGGTGCATCGGCCATCCCTACCCGCACCTACAACGAGACCTTCAACCACGCCAAGGGCGAGGCTGTCATCTACAACCCGGAGACCATCTGGAACTTCTCGCCGCGCGCGATGCTCTTCTACGACTTCAACGACAACTCCAACGTGCGCCTGTTCTACTGGGGCCGGAGCAGCCAGCCGTCCACCAGCCAGCTGAACCCGGTGCTGGACAACTCCAATCCGTTGTCCCTGGCCCTCGGCAACCCCTTCCTGAACCCGTATTTCAGCCATAATCTTCGGAGCGACCTGGAGCTGAGCAACCGCCAGACCTTCTTCACGATGCGTATCCACCTGGAGGGCGGTATGGTGCAGAATCCCATCACCAACGCTTCCTGGTACGATGCCGGCGGCCGCGTGTACACCTTCCCGGTGAACGGGCACAACTCCTATAACGGCGCGGTGCGCATTATGCTCAATACGCCCATCGGCAAGTCCCCGTTCTCCATTTCCAATATGCTGCGCACCTCCTATTCCAAGAGCGGCAGCTACAACGGCGGCACGCTGGATGTGACGGCCTTCGAGACCCGGGATGCGCAGGGGAACATCACCGAGTTCAAATATCAGGATTTCCACAAATACTACTTCGAGGACAATCCCGGCAAGTGGGCGGAGGATTTCCAGGACAACATCACGCGTTCCCTCACGCTGATCGACCGCTTCCGCGTCACCTTCCGCAACGATAACCTGGAGGTGATTGCCAGCGCCCGCACGCGCGTGTCCAAGCCCTGGTACACCCTGCAGGAGGCCGTAGCGGCCACCTGGAACAACCAGGTGCAGGGCTCCGTCAAGTGGACCATCGGCCAGACCGGCATCGAACTCTCCACCGACGCCGCCTACAACTGGTACAACGGCTACACCACGCCGCAGGAACCGCAGCTGGTGTGGAACGCTTCGTTCTCGATGCCGCTCTTCAAGCGCCAGGCCACCCTGTCCCTCAAGGCCTATGACCTGCTGGACCAGGCCCGGAACCTGATGGTGACCACCACGGACAACTATTATCAGGAAACGCGCAACAATACGCTGGGCCGATACATTATGCTCTCCTTCACCTGGCGTTTCGGCAACTTTGGCAAGGCCGGCGAGAAGATGCGCTCCCGGATGGGCGGCGGCCCTGGCGGCCGCGGCGGCAGGATGTTCTAAGCGACATAGTGGCGCCATTTTTCAATGAGCGCGCACATATCTTCCGGCAGGGCGGCTTCGAAATGGAGCCGCTCTCCTGTTACCGGGTGGGTGAACCCCAGCGTGCGGGCGTGAAGCGCCTGCCGCGGACAGAGGGCGAAACAGTTCTGGATGAACTGCTTGTATTTAGCGTAGATGGTTCCCTGGCGGATTTCAGCGCCGCCGTAGCGTTCGTCGTTGAAGAGGGGGTGGCCGATGGAAGCCATATGCACGCGAATCTGGTGCGTCCGGCCCGTCTCCAGGCGGCATTCCACCACCGTGATGAAGCCGAAGCGCTCCAGCACCCGCCAGTGCGTCACGGCCCATTTCCCCTTTTCGGGGTCGTCGTAGACGCGGAACCTGAGGCGGTCGTTGGGATCCCGGCCGATGGTTCCTTCGATGGTCCCTTCATCCTCGGCGATGTTTCCCCACACGACGGCCGTGTAGATGCGGTCGATGGAATGGACGAAGAACTGGTCCGCGAGGTTGAGCTGCGCGGCGGGGTTCTTCGCCACCACCAGCAGGCCGCTCGTATCCTTGTCGATGCGGTGCACCAGCACGCCCATCCGCTCGTCCTCCACATCGGGGCTCAGATGCAGAAAGTAGGCGAGGGCGTTCACCAGCGTGCCGTTGTAGTTGCCGTGACCGGGATGGACCACCATTCCGGCGGGCTTGTTGATAACCAGCACGTCGTCGTCCTCATAGACGATATCGAGGGGAATGTTTTCCGGAAGAATCTCCGTTCCGCGGCGTTCGTAAGGCATCACGAACTTCACCACGTCGCAGGGCCGCACCATATAATTGGCCTTCACGGGTTTGTCGTTCACCAGCACATAGCCCAGCTTGATGGCCTGCTGGACGCGGCTGCGGGAAGTGTCCTCCTGATGCTCGGCGATGAACCGGTCGATGCGCAGCGGCTCCTGGCCCTTGTCGACCAAAAGACGGAAGTGCTCGAAAAGTTCGTCGGAATCGTTCATTCTTCCGGCAGTTTGGACTTGTCCAGGGTAAGGGAAAGGCCGATGGGCGTACCCAGCGCCTTCACGGCGCCCTGGGCGTCCTGCAGATAAACGACGGCGTTCACGGAATCCGCGTATGTGCGGATGTCTTTGTCGAAGCGGACCTTGCCCACATTGAGGAAACGCTCGTGGAGGGCGTCCACGGCGCCCACGTATTTCATCCCGATGACCTTGGGCACCACGGTGCGGTTGTCCTCTCCGGAAACGGCCACCTTCAGGTCTACGGCCGATCCGTTCACCACCAGGTCTCCGGCATTCACTTCCACGCCGTTCACGCTCTGGCCCAAAACAGTATTGGTGGCCATATCGCGCACGTAGTTCAGCTGGCCCAGGTTAAGGCCGCGGTTCTGCAGCTGGCTGCGGGCTTCCGAGACGGAATAGCCCAGGAGGTTCGGCATCACCACTTTCCGGGGCACGACGGAATTGATGGTAAGGAAGATACTGCGTCCTTTCTTGACGGTGGCGCCGGCCTTGGGCGACTGGCGGTAAATCACGCCGCCGGGCAGCCGCTTCACGAACACGGAATCCACCACTTTCACGTTCACGTTCTCCCGGGAGGCCACCTCTTCCGCCTGCAGGACGGGGAGATTTGTGAAATCCGGGACCGTGACGGTCTTTCCGTGCCGGGTGATGACGCGGAGGCTGATGGAGGCCGCCACGATGAGGATGACCACCACGACGGCGGCCCAGACAAGGTTCTTTACAATCCAGTTATCTTTCAGTGCCATAGGAATCCTGTTAACCCTGCGAATTTACGAAAAAAATTCATAACTTTGCCCTTGATGCGAAAGCAGGGAGTCATATTCGCCCTTCTGGCGCTGCTGTTCACGCTGCTGATGAGTCTGCCGTGGCTGGTGCCCCATATGGGCTGCACCGTCCTCGTGGGCCTGCTGCCGCTCCTGGTAATGGAGCGGCTGGCCACCCAGTACAAGGTGAAGCGCTTCTTTTGGTGGCACTACGGCAGCTTCGTCCTGTGGAACGCCGTCACCACCTGGTGGGTGGGCGGGGCCACCGTGGGCGGGGCCATTTTCGCCATCCTGGCCAATGCGCTCCAGATGAGCGTCGTGTTCGGCAGCTTCCGCTGGGTGAAAAAGCGCCTGGGCGGGGCCCTGCCCTATATTTACCTCGCCGCCGCGTGGATTGCCTGGGAGCGCTACTATCTCACCATCGCCCAGATTTCCTGGCCCTGGCTGGTGCTGGGAAACGCCTTTGCCGATACAACCTCCCTCATCCAATGGTACAGCGTCACCGGTCACCTGGGCGGCTCGCTGTGGGTGTGGGCGGCGAACCTCGCGCTCTTCGGCGGAATGGTCGCCCTTTCGGACGGCCGGGTGGGCCGATGGACCTGGAAAGCCCGCGTGGCCGCCACAGCCGGCATCGTAGCCGCCCTTTTTGCGCCGATGATCTGGTCGGCCTGTCTGCGTTTCGACGAGGAAGGGCCGGAGCTGGAGGTGGTCATCGGCCAGCCCAATCTGGATCCTTACCAGAAGTTCGAATCCCTGAGCCAGGAGCAGCAGGATGCGCGTTTCCTTGCGCAGTTGGAGAAGGCCGACTGGCCCGCGGACAGCATCGCGCCGGTGCTGGTCCTGGGTCCGGAAACCCTCACGGCCTCGCTGTTCACCGACGCGGTGGGGGAGAACCCCAGTTTCCTGCGTTATCAGGCCTTCCTGCAGAAGCATCCGTCGGCCCGTCTCATCTTCGGCGCCTCGTCCTATGACCGGGAGGTCTCGTTCAGCCCCCCGAATCCCTGTTCCTATGATCTGGGGTCCCTTGCCAGCGGGAAGCGGACCGAGCGTCTGTACTACACCGCCCACAATACGGCCGTCCTGATGGATGCCGCAGGCCGATACGACCTCTACCACAAGTCCAAACTCGTGGTGGGGGTGGAGCTGACACCCTATCCGAAGGTGTTCATCCCCTTGGAAAAGATCCTGGGCGGAAACCTGATGGGGAAAGACGTGGGTAACGGCCCTGAGGGAGCATCGGCCTTATTTTTCGCGACCGAAGGGGTATCGGCTCCTGCGGTAGCGATTGGCACAGCCGTCTGCTATGAGTCGGTCTACGGCGAGTTCTGCACGGGCTATGTCCGGAAGGGCGCGAAACTGCTTGCCGTGATTACGAACGATGCCTGGTGGGGGAATACGCCCGGGTATCGGCAGCATTTGAGTTACAGCCGCCTGAGGGCCATCGAAACCCGCCGCTGGCTGGCCCGCTGCGGCAATACCGGCGTGAGCGCCGTCATCGACCCTTGCGGACGCATCGTTAAACGTTCGCCCTGGTGGGAGGAAGCCGTCCTGCAGGGCCGGGTACAGCTTCTGGAAGGCCAGTCTTTCTTCGTCCGCTACGGGGATATGGTGGGGCGCGTAGCCGTCTTCCTGTTCCTGCTCCTGGGCTCCGCCGCCATCATCCGCCGTTTTAAGAAATAGTGATTATGACCCATACCCTTCTCTTCTTTTTGCTTTCCCTGCTTCCTTTCGTTTCCCCCGTGGAATGGAAGGCGGCGGTGGAACCCGTCTCAGGAAACGAATACGAACTGGTGCTCTCCGCTACCATCGAACCCGGTTACTACATCCATCCGATGGCGGACCGCTATGCCGGTACGCTGCTGGAGCTGGCTCCGGGCGTGACGGCGCAGGGAGAACCGGAAGAGGTGTTTGAGGCGGCCGATTACAAAGGCGAGACGGTGGCCGAAAAAGAATATGTGCTCCGGCAGAAAGTGGTGCTGGACGGCGCGGAGAACGTGGAGGGGACCGTCACCTGGTACGCCTGTACGAACGGCGTCTGCAACAGTCCGGAGGATTATGCGTTTTCCGTTCCGGTAACGGTTTCTCCGGCGGCACCAGCTGCATCGGCCCCTGTCGGGCTCTGGAAACTCATCCTGGAGGCCATCCTGTGGGGGCTTTTGATGCTCCTGACCCCCTGCGTCTTCCCGATGGTCCCGATGACCGTCTCGTTCTTCCTCAAGCAGAAGGGCGGACGGCTGCAGGCCATCCTGTACGGGGCCTTCATCGTGCTGCTCTACACGCTGCCCATCTGCGTGATCATCGGCCTCACCTGGGCCGCCGGAGGTTCTGCCGTCACGGCCGACATCTTCAACTGGCTCTCCACTCACTGGCTTCCGAACATCCTCTTCTTCGTCATCTTTATGCTCTTCGCGGCGTCCTTCTTCGGCGCCTTCGAGATAGTCCTCCCGTCTTCCTGGACCACCAAGGCCGATGCTAAATCCGGCAAAGGCGGCATCCTGGGCGTGTTTTTCCTCGCCCTTACGCTGGTGCTGGTGAGCTTCAGCTGCACGGGGCCCATCGTGGGGACGGTCCTCATCAAGAGCACGCAAGGGGAGTTCTGGGTGCCGATGGTGACGATGCTCGCGTTCAGCATCGCTTTCGCCCTGCCGTTCGCCCTGCTGGCCCTGTTCCCCTCGCTGCTGTCCAGGCTGCCCAAGAGCGGCGGCTGGCTCAACAGCGTGAAGGTGGTGCTGGGCTTCATTGAAATCGCCCTCGGCCTGAAGTTCCTCTCCACGGCCGATCAAACCTACCACTGGCACATCCTGGACCGGGAAGTGTACCTGGCCATCTGGATTGCCGTGTTCATCCTGCTGGCGCTGTATCTGCTGGGTCTTATCCGCTTCAAGAATGACGAACCGCTGAAGCACCTTTCCTTCGGCCGCTTCACCCTGGCCCTCGTGGATATTGCTTTTGTGGTGTATTTGATCCCCGGGATGTGGGGCGCGCCCCTGAAGGCCCTCAGCGGTTACCTGCCGCCCATCCAGACGCAGGATTTCGTGCAGGGAAGCATCGTCGCCGGCGATCAGTCTTCGGTCGTTCTGAACGATCCTTCTGTCATTCTGAGCGATAGCGAAGAATCCCTTTTGGTTCGCTTACCCTACGGCCTCATCGGCTACACCTCTCTGGAAGATGGCCTTGCGGCGGCATCGGCCTCCGGCAAAAAGGTCTTCGTGGACATCACAGGTTACGGCTGCGTGAACTGCCGCGAGATGGAGGCCCGCGTTTGGAGCGACCCTGCTGTGCTTTCTCAGCTCCGCGACGATTACGTGATTGTGTCGCTCTATGTGGACGATAAAACCAGGTTGCCGGAAAGCGAATGGGTCACCACCCCTGCCGGAAAGGTGTTGAAAGATGTGGGAAGGGTGAATTCCTACTTTGTGCAGGAACGCTTCGGGGTGAACTCCCAGCCGAATTACTTCATCCTGGATGCCTCCGGCGCCGTCCTCCGCGGCCCGCGCGGCTACAACCTGGACCCCGCCGCCTTCGCGGAATTTTTGCGTTATTGAGACGTTCCGTCGACTATGCCACAGATAGAGCCATCAGTTCTTCGCCGATGGCGTGAAGAGTGGCATAGATATCCTTCAGACGATCGCTGGAGGGTTTTTTGGCTCCGCTGATGTATTGGGCGAAAAGACTTTGGGAGATGCCCATTCTACGGGCAACCGCTGAAGCATTTAGCTCAGGATGGGCCAGGAAAACCCGGTAAAGCTCCGTGTGTTCTTTCGTGTAAAAGAAACTCTCGAAGCTCAGGTCTTCGTCAATGTCCGGCCAGTGAATGCCGTATTCATCGGTTTCATAGTTTGCCCTCTGCTGTTCAGTGGCATATTTAAGACGAGGATATTCGTCATAATACTCACAGGCCTCGCGTCCGTCTGTGGTGCGAATCCACACGGCATCCGGAGTGAGCCATACTTTTTCAATGCTGATCATTTTACCGCCTTTTGTTGAAATACCGATTCCAATGCTCTGCAATAATCTCCTCGTTCTCTTCAATAATTGACTCCACAAGTTTTAGCTCGGAAGTTTTAAACCCCTGATTCTCCTTCAATGTTACCGGGAATAATGCATACTTTGCCTTCTTTCCATCCTTGAGCACGTGTATGTGCAGTGGCTCATGGTCATTGGAGTAGAACTTGAAGATAAAACCGAAGAGTATAAATACAGTTGGCATCGTTTTTTCTTTGCAAAGATAGGTAATAAATTTATTACCCACAATACTTTTTGCAAAAAATGCCTTCGCGGAATTTTTGCGTTATTGATAGCTGGCTGGCGCAGGTTCCCCGCTGTAGCGGCGCAGGCGCCATAAAAGTGCCGAAGCCTGCACCGCGAATCTACATCTTGTGCGTTCTGCTGGCGCAGGCATCCCGCCAAAAATGAAGCCTGCGCCGCATTGCTCTCCACTAAAGCACGAAAAGTGGCATAGGGGACGGGAAGTGTGCTTTAGGCAGGCCAAAAATAGGCACTAAAGCACGAATACGTGCGTAGAAGGCAGAAAGTGTGCTTTAGTGGAAGAAATAAGGATGGGAGGAATAGCACAGCAGCGTGCCTTGGCCCCAAAGCAAAGTCAACTTCGGCGCTATTTCTTTTGTAGGACAGCAAGGAAATTGACCCCAATCCCAAGATTGATACTCCAGGCGGGAGCCGGCGAAGGGAAATTTGTCCTGGCCACAAAGAGACGTCCACGGACAGCAAAATCAGATACGCCGTAGTAGAACGGCAGATACTCCAGTATTCTAAGGTATTTATAATCGGCCGAAATACCTGCCTGGAATCTGAATCCCGCAATCTCATCCGAGTTTTTCTTCGGATTTGCAGGAATCCCTGAATATTCTGGATAATCTATAAAACCCACGCCCACTCCCACGAACGGGGAAATGCGCCAGGTCTGAGAATTGAACAGCGTGTAACCCAAAGAAGCTTCTATATGCCCGCCCGTTACATTCTTGCCGGCCTCCCATTGATAGCCGTCAAGTGGGATATCCTTTTTATACTTGCCGCCCCATCCCAGCAAACCGTCCAAAAAGAGAGAGAACCGTCTGTAGACGAAATCAAAAGACAAATCCAGTCCAAATATAGGTGTCAAATAGGAAGCAAAATCTCCAAGAAAAAACTCGGACCCGACTCCGATATTGACGCCCAAACCAAATCCTCTGGGCTCTGTTTTTAAATCATCAAAGAGAACATCATCTGTTTTAGAAAGCGCCGATTTTACCAGTTCGGAATAATAACGCACAGCTTCAATATCCCGTCCCTGATTCGTCCCATTTTTCATCTGGGATATGAAGCTGTTGGCTATATACGAATATTGATTCATAATGCCTTCCATCCCGGTATTTGACGTCGAGATAAACTCTTTTATCGCACGCCGACGGCAGATCTCCATATAGTCAAACCCCGTTTGAAAATATAGGAGCATATCGGGGGTCTGATAGTTCTGTTGTGCCCAGGATGCATATGGGTTCATAAAGGTTCTGGCAGAAGGACCTCGAACAATCGTATTGCCGATTCTCCCAATCTGTTCAAAGGCATTCCATTGTATGCCGCACTCAAATTCGGAAATCTTGGGCCATTCTCCGTTAAGTATCTGAATATCTTTAAAGGTGATTGGCCCCTCGTCCCAGTAACGGAGCCAGCCATCAAGGTTCGATGACAAATTTAAATCCACCGGATCGTCCAGTAAATTCCATTTCCTGTCCTCTGGCGACTGCGCATAAAGGAAAAGGCTCGAGAGGATAAGCGCGGCAACGGATATGATGAGTTTTCGCATAGATAACACTTACAAAGATACAATTTTATCAGAATAAATTCTAGTCGTTTTCTCAGCCCCATTGGACAACCAGCTCCTGGAGGATACGCCATTTTTGATAAAAATGATGTATATTTGAAGAAAAGTAGCAGAATGCAAACAGCCCTCATCACAGGCGGGAGTTCGGGAATCGGGCTCGAGTATGCCGGGCAGCTGGCCCGGAGGGGCTGCGGCCTGCTGCTGGTGAGTAACCAGGAGGAGCAGCTGCGCGAGGTGGCGGAAAGACTTCAGGCCGATTATGGCGTACCTGTGAAGGCGCTGTATATGGATCTGGCGAAGGAAGGCTGTGCACAGGAGCTCGTGGATTACTGCGACAAGGAGGGCCTCGCCGTAGACATCCTTATCAATAATGCCGGGATGTTCTTCATCGACTATCTGGGGGAAGAGAACCTGGAAAAGGCCCGGGCGATGATGAAACTGCACGTTCAGACAGTCACCGAATGCTGCATCCTCTTCGGGGAGAAGATGAAGCAAAGAGGCCGGGGGAAAATCCTCATTATGTCCTCGATGACGGCGCGTATCCCCGCCCCGGGCATCGCCATTTATTCGGCCTCCAAGGCCTATCTGAAATCCTTCGGCAAAAGTTTGTCCTACGAATTGAGACCCTACGGCGTCACCGTGACCACCGTGTGCCCCGCCGCCGTGGATACCGGCCTTTACAAACTGAGCGATAAGATGCGGAAGGCGGGCCGATGCCTCGGCCTGGTGCAGCGTCCGGAAACGCTGGTAAATAGGGCCTTGAGGGCCCTGGACCGTGGGCGTCGCACGTACAGCCCCGGCATTATGAACGTCCTCCTTCCTCCGCTGGTAAAACTCCTTCCCGCGCGGCTGATTGACCGCCTGGGACTAAAATGGATGCAATAGATGCTCGCGAAAAACTATCTGAGAATCTTTGGTACGACGGTGGCCGCCGGATTGCTGCTTTGGGGCGTCCTGCACGTCAGGAGCTGCACCGAGGAGCGGCGCTGGCTGGCCCTGGGGCCGATAGAAAACCACCCCGTACGCATCTGGGACGTTCGCTACAAGCGGGAGTTCAACGATATGAACGACGTGCAGTTGGAGGTGGCGCAGGCGCTGGGCGTCCCTCCCGTAGCCGACAGGGAGGCGGCCGAAAAACTCAAATCCCGCCTGGTCAAATTGGAGAACAACGACCTCTACGTCATCGACTCCCTCACGCACTCCATTCCCTATCTCGTGCCGCGGGCTCGTGACCTCCTGGATACCATCGGCCGGCATTTTCAGGATTCCCTCGCCGCCAAAGGGCTCAACCCCTACAAACTGGTGATTACTTCCGTCCTGCGCACGGAGGCCGATGTGGCCAAACTCAGCCGCCGCAACGTCAATGCCTCGGAGAACTCTACGCACCGCTACGGGACCACCTTCGACCTCTCCTACTGGCGCTACGTGAAGATTCCCGACCTTCGCGGCCGCCCCTACGAAGACGTACCGCCGGAATACCTGCGCGCCACGCTGGGCCAGGTGCTCAAGGACCTTCACGACAAAGGGAACGTGTGTTATATCAAATATGAAAGGAAGCAGAATTGCTTCCACATCACGGTGCGATGAGAGATTCACTGGTCCGATACATTGAAACGGAAATCATTCCGCAGTACGCCGCATTTGACAAGGCGCACCGGGAGGACCACGCGCGGGCGGTGATGGAACGGGCGCTCGGGATGGCGGAGCAGTACCCGCAAATCGACACGGAAATGCTATATACGGCGGCCGCCTGCCACGACCTGGGGCTCGCGGTAGACCGCAAGACGCACCACCTGGAGAGCGGGCGAATAATCCGCAGCAATGAAAGGCTCCGGGAATGGTTCTCTCCGGAGCAGATCGAGGTCATCGCCCAGGCGGCGGAAGACCACCGGGCATCGGCCCAAACCCCGCCCAGAAGCCTCTACGGCTGTCTGGTGGCCGAGGCCGACCGGATGATCGTCCCGGAAACCATTATCCGCCGCACCGTGCAGTTCGGCCTGTCCCACTATCCTGAACTGGACAGGAAAGGGCACTGGCAGCGCACGCTGGACCACCTGCACGAAAAGTACGCCGAAGGGGGCTACCTGCATCTTCTCATCCCCGGAAGCCCCAATGAAAAACCGTTAGCCGAACTCCGTCGGATTATTCGTGACGAAGCCCGGCTAAGGGAAATATTCGAAGAAGTTTACAGCGAAGAAACCCGCTAAAACTTATACAGATTCAATCCGGTTTCGGGGTCCGGGTAGCGGCCGATTTCAACGCCCGGGAAGGTTCCCACCAGCAGTTCGCAGGCACCGTTGATGCGGGCCGATAGCAGGTGGCCGCCCACGCAGGTATAGTCCCGGCGGCTGCAGGTGAGGTGCAGGTGCAGATAGGGTTTTCCGTCCTTTTGGGAGATGTTGCCGGTGAGATTCGTAATCTCCATCTGCTCGGCGAAGGTCTTGTCCACATACTTTTTGGTGGCGGGATCCAGAAAACGGAAGGTGGCCTCGTTGATGGCGCCGATTCCGCTTACCTGACCGGCCAGGATGCCCTTTTCCAGGCAGAAGGCCGTGAGGGCTTCCACAATTTCCACGTGATTGTCCAGACTCAGCACATAGCGCTGGCCCGGTAGTTCCTTGAACTTATACATATTCTATATTTTTTCTTTCTTTCCGCTGCGGCGGGAACGTTCGGCCGCAAAACCCATCAGGTGGCTCTCGATGGACACGTCGATGCTGCTGGAGAGGTGGCCTGCATCCTGCCGGTCCACGGCCTCCAGGAAGTCCCGCACCAGACGGTAGTCGCCGCCGCCGTGGCCGGACTGGGCGTATTCGGGAATCTCCGCGACTTTCATATTCCAGATTTTGGGCGTGCGGGTGAGGAAGTCCGTCACGGTGAACTCCTTCATATCGCCCTCGATGTAGCCCATCGTCCCCATAATGCGGGTGCGGCGGCCGCCCTTCGGCGTGAAGGCGTCCATCGTGAAGGAGGCGGTGACATTGCCTTCGAAGACCATATCGGCCACATAATGGTCCGGCTGGTCGTTGTCGCAGTGGAAGACGCAGCGGGCGTAGCTGTTGTAGCGCGGGTCCTTCAGGCGGCTCATAATGAGCGCGGGGTCTTTGCTCCCGTTCAGGTCGAACACCCCCAGGTGTTGCTTCAGACGGGTGTAGATCTCCACGGCATCGTAGGGGCATTTCCCCTGGTGGGGGCAGCCGTCGGTGCAGTATTTCGGCGCCCCTTCCGGCGCATTCTCCGCCTTGAAGAAGGTGAGGGAACCATCGGCCGATATGCTCTTGCAGGGCTTGTCGATGATCCAGCGGAGGATGTCAAGGTCGTGGCAGGACTTGGCGAGGATGATGGGCGTGGTTTCCTTGGAGGAGCGCCAGTTGCCCCGCACGTAGGAGTGGGACATATGGGCGTACTGGATGGGCTCCATATGCTGGATGCTCACCACTTCGCCGATGGCCCCGCTCCGGACCACCTCGCGGAGGGCCATAAAATAGGGGGAGTAGCGCAGGACGTGGCACACGGCCACGATCCGTCCGGTCTTCTTGGTCTTTTCCCGGATGGCCTTGCACTCCTTCGCGGTGGGGGCGACGGGTTTTTCCAAAAGGACGTCGTAGCCCAGGTCCAGCGCCATCATACAGGGCTCGTAGTGCCTGTCGTCCGGGGTGGCGATGACAACAGCATCGGCCAGTTTCTTCCCCGTGGCGAACACTTCGCGGTAATGGCCGAAGCGCATCTCCGCCTGCACGCCGTGTTTGTCTCCCAGGTAGTTCTTCCGGTGCTCCAGAATGTCCGAGACGCCCACGACCTTCATCCCGTTCGGGAATTTCTCCGCATACCTTGCATAGGTCTTTCCGCGGTTGCCGCAGCCGATGATGATGACGCTGACGGGATGGCTGACCTCCGGATTCAGCGAACGGACGGGGGAGAGACCCGTAACGGGATCTATCCCTTTGGTGTCATCTGCGGCGCTCCCCATCCATTGGGCGGCGCCGGCCTGGGGCCCGGCGAGGGCGGTTCCTACCGCCGCCAGGGAAACTCCTTTAAGGAAATCACGTCTTTTCATACTCACAAATATAATTAATTTCCGCAAAAAAATGCGTAACTTGGCAGCGGTAAAAAGATACTTACCAAATCATTGCAAAAAAAAGAATAACTGTTATATCCGGGTTTATGATCCTGCGTTATCTTCGCACCGTTATGAAAAAGTTTTTTATTCCCGCATTGCTTCTTTGCATCCTTTCCGCTTGTAATTCTAAGGAAAACATTACCCCCGGCCCTACACCTGATCCAGGACCCGGGCCGGAGCCGGAAGTGGTGTCGAAGGGTGCCTATAAGCACGTCGTCATCATCGGCCTGGACGGAGCCGGCGCAGCCTTCAGGGACACCAATACGCCCGCTTGCGACGTCATTTTTGCCAATCAGGCCACCACGTACACCTGCCGGGTGGGAATGCCCAGTATGAGCGCCCAGGGCTGGGGTTCCATCCTTCACGGGGTCCTTCCGGAGCATCACGGCCGCACCAACGAAATCATCGAGGGCAAAGACAAATATGACCCGAATTACCCGGATCCTTCTTATCCGGCGTCAAATCCCTATCCTTCCATTTTCAAAGTGGTAAAGCAAGCTATGCCGGATGCGAAGCTGGCTTCTATTGTGGAATGGAATCCCATCAATGCCGGTCTCGTGGAAAATGGTCTCGACGTTGAAAAAGCGACCGGGTCCGGTGACGCGGAAGTTTTCAACAAGATTCTGACCTATCTAACCAGCAACGACCCCACGCTGCTGTTCATCCAGTTTTCTTCGCCGGACGACATCGGCGAATCAAAAGGGTTCGGCTCCGACATCTATCTGGCCACCATCACCACGGTGGATGCATACGTGGGGAGTATTTATTCCAAGCTGAAACAGAAAGGCCTGCTGGACGATACCCTGTTCATCGTCACCGCGGACCACGGCGGCAAGGGCAAGACCCACGGCGGCCCCACCGATGAGGAAAGAAATGTATTCCTCGGGGTTGCCGGAAAGACGGTGGCCAGCGGCACCATCGTGGACGCAGAATCCCGCGACGTTGCGGCGATCGCCGCCTATGCCCTGGGCCTGGACAGCCCGGCAACCTGGAGCGGCCGCGTCCCCGCCGGCGTGTTCAAGGATGTTACCGAGGCCCCCGATCACAAGGATCCGGGTGAGGAGTATCGTGGCCACCAGACAAAGCCCACGCCGGTCCTGAGCAATATGCAGTCCCTGCTTTCCGGGCACAATGTGGTCGCTTATCTGCCGTTCGACGGCGGCATCGCCGACGCATACGGCAAGGTAACCACCACCTCCTCCGGGACGCTGTCCTACTCCGACGCCTACTTCGGGAAAGGCGTGGACCTGCATAACGGATACGTCACGCTGAAGGACGTTACAGTGGGCGCCGGGTCGTTCTCCGTGGCGTGCTGGCTGAAGGCCGATCCGATGTGGCCGAACAAAGTGAACGATCCCTCCCTGATTTCCAACAAGAACTGGCAGGAGGGTGTGTACAAGGGCTTCATCCTGTCGTACAGGGGTACCCGGGACCTTAAGTTCAACGTGGGTGACGGCTCCAAGAACCGGATGGACTACGTCCGGCTCCTGCCCACCAACTTCGACACCGGCTGGATGCACGTGATTCTCACGGTGGACCGCCCGAACAAAAAGGTACGCATCTATACGGACTTTATCTTTGAAGGTGAGGAATCTGTGATTCCGAGCACGCTCGCCAGCATCTCCTTCGACTCAATGCCTCTCAACATCGGCCAGGACGGAACCGGTGTTCTGGAGTATAGCCTCCCCGCCGTCGTGGACGAGTTCATTATGACCTCCGACGTCCTGAGCGAGGCCGATGTGGCCGCCCTCAAGGCCTATTACGAGTAGTTATTTGACGCGGAAGACGTTCTCGCCGGCTTTGACGGAGCGGCACTTGCCGTTGATCTGGAGCCGGTAGGGCTTGTTGGAGATCACCGTCACCTTTCCGTCCTCATAGAGGATGTCGGTGGTGATGTCCCCGAAGGAGAGGTTCCGGATGCCGTGGCGGCAGCTTTGGTGCAGATTCCATTTGACGGTGGCGCTGCGGGCGTCCACGTACCAGAATCCCAGCACGTTCTCGATGAATAAGGAGATGGGGCCCAGGGCCGACCATCCGCAGAAATCGGCCTTGACTTCCTTGATATGGAGCTTGCTGCTGTTTTTCGAGGCGGGCCGGGGACGGGTGGGGCTGTAGCACTCCCAGATGGTGTGGGGCTCGTACTCGGCGTAGGTGCGCCACATATGCTCGAGGATGGCCTCGGCGTTCTTGTCGGCCAGGTCGAAGAACCCGTACTTTTCCAGCGCTTTGATGCCCATATAGGCCGTGGGAAGCCAGACGGAGCCGCGCCAGTAGTCGCCGTCCGGGTCGAACTGCTCGTCGTCCCGGGCCACGGAGACCCACGGCACCATCCCGCCCAGTTTGTCGTCCTTCAGGGCGAATTCCACCATCGCGCGGGCCTGCCGGCGGGAAGGAATCTCCGCCAGCATCGCCCAGAAGGAGGCTGGGGTGAGGATGCGGGTTTTGGAAAGGTCGGGCTCCCGGATGTCGTAGTAGCAGCCGTCTTCCTTATCCCAGTAGTATTTGTTCACCGTTTTCTTCAGCTCCTTGTATTTGGCCTTGTACTCCTTCTGGGCGGCCTTGTCCCCCGCCAGATCGGCCAGCCGGGAGATGTAGAGGGCCGATAAAGCCTGCTGCGAGATGGCGTCCACCCACAGCATCGGCATCGCCCTTTTTCGCGGCGTGTTGTCCATCCCGCTCTGCCAGCTCTGCCACTCATAGCCGATTCCCTTGTAGCGGATGCGGACCCCGTCGTTGCTGATGGGGAAGGGGAAGACGGTCTCGTGGGTCATCGTGTTGAACAGCTGGAAGTGCTTTTGGAGAAACCGCTTGTCGCAGATGAGTTCCCGGATGTGGGCGTCGTCTCCGGTGAAGTGATGGTATTCGCTCTCCACCCAGGCGAAGAAGGGCGGATTGTCGGGATGCCAGACGCTGAGGGAAGAACCCTTGTTCTCGTGGAGCGTATAGTAGAAGTTGTCCAGGGTTTCGATGCCGGGGTAGAGTTTGGGGGCGTACTTGCAGAACAGGACCATAAACTCCGAGTCCCAGATCCAGATGGCCTCGTCCCGGAAGCCTTCGTCCATATACCGGGGCTGTACCAGGCCCGGCTGGTATTTGATATGGTCCCGGGCCTGCTCCCAGGCCGTCCAGTACAGGTCTATATACTCCGGTTTGGCGTCAAAGACGGGGGTGGGAATCCCGGCGTGGTCCTGAGCCCGCCCGGTGAGAAGTGCCGCGAGGAGAGCGGCGACAGACAGCAGTTTTTTCATACAACGCGAAAATAGCAAATCGTCGGGGAATTCACAACCGGCAGGAAGAATAGACGCAAACAAAGGAAAAATCATTGCAATAATAATTAACAGGAATGGTGACTTTTGCAAAGCAAGTATTACGAAGCTATGACCACATTGAAAACACGTTCTTTTTACGACCCTCCGAAGACGGAGGAAATATGCCTGATGGCCCAGAAAGTGTGCACGGGGTCTTCCTATGACGGGACGGCCTCGATGGAGAACTTCGGGTCCTTCGATTTGTTTGACGATTTGTACATTCTTTAACCGCTATGATGAAACCGGATACGCTAAAGGGCCGTTATAGCCCTCCGGCTGTGGAGGAGATTACTTTCACCGCTGAGTGTTTAAACACGCAATCCCCCCAGGCGCAACGCGAAAACTATACCCTCATTGATTTATTTGCTGAGCCGTAGAATTATTTGACTAAAACAGTTCCAATTATGAGAAACGCAAAGATATTCACCTTAGTTGCACTGGCGTTGGTTTCCTTCGCCTGCAAGAAAGAAACCGGTCCGGAAGACAAACCCGTGGTCCCGGACAATCCCAATGCTATCGTATTTACGGCCGGCGCTCCCGGGAAGACGGTCATTGACGCCAATGACGAAGTGGTCACCTGGGTGGCCGGGGACGAAGTGAAGTTCGTCTGGGAAGGCGGTTCCACCACGGCGGCGGCCTCCACTTCCGGCGCCAGCACCACGTTCAGCGTGGAAGTGGGCGAGGGAATCACCGAACTTTACGCCGTCTATCCCGCCTCTGCCGGCGGCAGCTATGACAACGGCAACGTCAACGTTCACTTCAATGGCACTCGCACCGACGGTTCTTTCGCCGCGAATGACTTCGCCGTGGCCAAGGCCGTCAAGACCGGCGACACCTGGAGCACCACGCTGGCATTCAAGAACGTAGCCTGCTTGATAAAGGTGGGTGTGACCGGCAGCGACATCACCAAAATCCAGGTGATGGGCGGGCGTTCACCGGAAGAGGCGCAAGCCATATCCGGCTACCTCCCCGTGAGCATTAACAACAGCGGAGAGCCTGTATTCGACGCGGCAACCAGTACTTCAGGGACAGTCAATATGACAGTTTCGGGCCCCGGCAATTATTATATTCCCATTTTACCTGGCGTTGAGCTCCCCAACGGTCTGCGCATCGGTTGCTTCAAAGGAGATGATCAAATCACGCCGTTCTTCTATAAGCCCTCGACCGCTACTTTCACTACTGCAAGGGCGCAGATTATCAGGATCCCTGATATTGACGCTAAGGCAGGCCAGTACTATGTCACCCCTTCCGGCGCCGGTGCCAAGAGCGGCCAGAGCTGGACACACGCTATGGATCCCGCCACTTTCAAGGCTTTTATTGAGGACTCAAATAACCACTTCCTCCTGAATGGCTCGACCATCCACTTCTCTGCAGAATCATTCTCCTTTGGAGATTATCTCCAGCCCGATTTCTCAGGTCACGGCGAAGTCGCTTTCACAATTGAAGGAACCACGTCAGGTTCTGACATTACGACCTTCGTCGGTAGCACCGGCGATGCTGCCGGCACACTGTGGCCCAAGTCCAATTGCAATCTAACGGTCAAGAACGTCAAATTTACTGGTACCGACGGTAATTCCAACCGTGCAGCCATCCGTGTTAACAATTCCGGCGCAAAACTGAATTTGGAGGATTGCGTTTTCGATAATAATAAGACCAGCGGTCAAAGCGGCGCCGTCAACCTTATCAAAGGTACTATAACAATCACAGACTGCGAGTTTACAAACAACAGTTCATCCTCGGGCGGAGCGTCGCTCCACGTAGAAGAAGCAACAGTAACTGTCAGCGGATGTACGTTTGCCAATAATTCTGGTGATGGCAATGCTCTTCATATTACTAACACTAATGGTGTAGTAACCATGGAAGACTGTGATATTTCAGGTGGTAACAAGTGCACTATCTATGGTGTGAACGCAAATACCGTATCCTTCACCAGAGTTAACTTCCACGACAATCATGCGGATGATGATAGCGGTGCCGCAGCCTGGCTTGAAGGCGCTGGAACCTATACCTTTACGGATTGCGACTTCGTTAACAACGCGGCTGACTGGAGGGGTGGCGCGATAGGTATTAATTCCTCTGATGTGAATGTGTCGTTCACCGGTGGTAAATTCCAGGGGAATCATGCCGACGGGGTTGGTTCTAATTATGCCGGCGGCGCCATTTGTGTGGCCAAAGGTTCAGTTGACTGTACAAATGTGCTCTTCAAAGAAAACTATAGTTTTGTCGGGAACGACACAAACGCCGGAGGTATCATCAGATTGACTACCAGCGGAGACTGCGCCCGTTTCGACCACTGTGTGTTTGACAACAACTGGTCTTGCCGTAGTTCCCAGTCTAACAATAGTTGCGCTGCCATCATCAACTGCCGCAACGGAGGCACTAAATTCTATTTCAATGCCTGCGAGTTCAAGAACAACTCCTCCGGACGCGGTTACAGCTCAGGTAACGAGCAGGGTGGTAAAAGCGGACAGGTAATGACTGTATGGGCCAGTGCCACAATAGGCATGAACAACTGCTCCATGCATGATAACTTTGCTTCGCGTAGTGTGGATGATGGAAGTATTTATTGGATTTGTATGGGTAATGCCGGCAGCAAACTCATTCTGTCCAACAGCAGCATCATAGGTGACCAGGTCCGCCGTCCTGAAAGCACGGATCAGTTAAAGAGCAAGAATGGCGTTATCAGGCTTGATGCAGATTGTACCGTTCGCTTTATCAACAGCATTATCTGCTCGAACTACTCCGACGGCAAATCTGTCGGCTGCAAAGCAGCGTATGATGTCCCTGCCTATTATTGCAAAGTGTCTCCGGGTCTTGACAGCGATACCCACTGGACCAACACCACTGGTTTCGGTGCTGATTACTGGGCCGACAGCAGCTGCTTCGGCGGCTGGAGCGCTCCCTGGACCTGGAACGGTACGCTCACCGGCACCAACAGCAATATGCTGGCTGCAACGGCCGACGTGAACACCGAAATCCAGAGCGCCGACGCCGACTTCTATGCCTGGCTGAACTCCATCGGCGCGCTGGGCAAGGATATCAACGGCAACAACCGCGGCGCCACCTCCTGGCCCGGCTGCTACCAGAACTAATCCGAAGCTAGCACACGTAATTAAAGCGGTCCGGTCCCTCCAGTCCGGGCCGCTTTTTTCAACACAAGATTGTCTTACACAGATTTGTGTAATAAAAAATTAGGGACTATATTTGAAAGTATGAAAAGAATAGTCTTCATATTGGCGCTGCTGGCGTTGATTCCCCGGACGGGCTATTGCCAGTCCGGGGCGGACGAGCTGCTGGTGGGAAGCTTCAACGTCCGTTTCCTGGACGACAACCGTCCGGACTATGACTACAAGTTCGGCGGGCAGCCGTGGCGGGTGCGGCGGAGCGCGGTGAAGGCTTTCTTCGGCCAGAATCCGCTGGACGTCATCGGCCTGCAGGAGGTAAGGCGGACGCAGGCGGCGAACCTGGAAGAGGATTTCGGAGAGGATTGGTTCATCTATTGCCCCGGGCGCCTGAGCGGCGGGCCGATGGTACGCACTTCCGACGAGTCGGTGGGCGTTATGTTCCGGAAGGACCGGTTCAAACTGCTGGGGAACGGATGCTTCTGGCTGAGCGAAACACCCGGCGATACGGCTTCCGTCCGCAAGGGACAGAACAGCCCCATCATTACGTCCTGGGCCCATCTGGAAGATAAATCCGGGAAGAAACTATGGTTTTTCTCGGCCCATATCAGCTGGTCGGTGAAGGAGAATCCCGCCCTGCCGGACCAGGAAGTGGAAACGCTGCTGAGCGAGATGGAACGGCTTACCGGATTCAAACGGCAGGAGTTCAAGAACGCGCCGGTTTTCCTCGTGGGGGACCTGAACAATTCCCCGGAGGAATCGGCCATCCGGACGCTCGCGACCTGGTTCAACGACGCGCGCCTGACCTGTCCGGAAACGGAGTCCACTTCCCGCAAGACCTTCCACTTCTGGGGGAAGGAGAAATCGGCCGGAATCATCGACTATATCTTCTACGGGGCCGGGAAGCCGATGGAATACCGGGTGGACGATGCCGTGTATGATCCGGAGGTGACCTATATTTCCGACCATTATCCCGTGCTGATGCGCCTTTCCCTGGCGCCGGAAAAATACTGCCTTACGCCCAAGGCCCCCGCGAATCCGCGCTATAACGGTCCGGCGGTGCTGGGCGCGAGGCCGGGACATCCCATCTACTTCCGTCTGCCCTTCTCCGGGGAGCGGCCGATGAAATTCAAGGCCTGCGGGCTTCCGAAGGGCCTGAAGCTGGACCGCGGCAGCGGTGTCGTCAGCGGCTCCGTGGCAAAGGCAGGGGAGTATTCCATCAAATGGAAAGCCCGGAACAAGGCCGGAAAAGGGGAGGGCCGAATGACCCTCAAGGTGGGCGACACGATCGCCCTCACCCCGCCGATGGGCTGGAACAGCTGGAATTGCTGGGGACTCGAAGTCTCCCAGGAAAAGGTGGTTGCGTCTGCGAGGGCGCTCATCGAAAGCGGTCTGGCCGATTACGGATACAGCTATGTCAATATAGATGACGCCTGGGAGGGCTCCGAACGCAGCGAAGATGGATTGCTGCTGCCGAACGACCGCTTCCCGGACATCGCGGCGCTGGGAGACTGGCTGCATTCCAATGGCCTGAAACTCGGGATCTATTCCTCCCCGGGCGACCGCACCTGCGGCGGCCATCTGGGTTCCCTGGGGCACGAAAAGACGGACGCAGATACCTGGGCCTCCTGGGGCGTGGACTATCTGAAATATGACCTGTGCGGCTACAGGTCCATCCTGAAAGAAATGCCTTCGCCGGGCCGGGAGGACCATATGAAGCCTTACCTCGTGATGAAAGCGGCGCTTGCCGCCCAGTCCCGGGACATCGTCTATTCCATCTGCCAGTACGGCCTTGAAGAGGTCTGGACCTGGGGCGAAGCCGTGGGCGGCAACCTCTGGCGGACAACGGGCGACTTGACGGACAAATGGGAGCGGGTCGTGCGGATCGGCTTCGTCAAGCAGCGTCCGGCCGTGGGTTATTCCGGCCCGGGCCACTGGAACGACCCGGATATGCTGGTAGTGGGAAAAGTGGGCTGGGGAGAAGGGCTCAGGGACACCCGCCTTACCCCGGACGAGCAGTATGCCCACGTGTCGCTGTGGGCCCTGCTTGCTGCGCCGCTGATTATCGGCGGTGATCTCTCGGCCATCGATGCATTCACGCTGAATCTGCTCTGCAACAACGAAGTGATTGCCGTGGACCAGGATCCGCTGGGAAAGCAGGCGGGTCTCCTCTGGGAAGATGATACCCTGCAGGTCTGGGGCCGTCCGCTCAGCGACGGCACCCACGCGGCAGGTATTTTCAATATGGGAGAAAAGGCCGTGGAAGTGAACGTACTTGAAAAACTGAAGGATGCCGGACTGGCGGGAATCCAGTCCTGCCGCGACCTTTGGCGGCAGAAGGAGTGCCCGGTGACCGTCAGCATCCCTTCGCACGGCGTTATATTGGTAAAGGTGCTTAATTGATTGTAATGCGGAAAGCCTTTTTCATCCTGCTGCTGTTTGCCGCGGCCTGGCCGGCGGCAGGGCAGCCTTCCCAGCAGGTCACCCGCCTGGATATGCAGGCCGGTCTCTCGGACAACTGTGTCAACGACGTGCTCGTGGATGCACACCACTTCCTCTGGGTGGGAACCAACGCCGGACTGGACCTGTACGACGGCTCCAATATCGTCCAGGTGGCCTTCCCCGATACCGGAACCGCCACCGCTCCCGTGGTGTTCGCCCTGGCCGAAGATGCCTCCGGCATCATCTGGGCCGGCACCTCCGAGGGATTGTATCATCTGGACCGGGACCGGCTCGAGATGCAGCATTTCGACAGTCCGGAATTGGGAAAGATGCCTATCCGTCAGATGTGTTACAGCCGTTCGGGTTCCCTTTGGATTTACATAAAAGGGCGCAACCTTTTGCGGCTTGATACCGCCTCCGATATCCTCCAGGCCGTCTCGCTCGTAGCCGAAACCATCTGCTGCAGCCCGGAAGGCGCGTTGTATGCCATTACCAAGGATGGGGAGCTCTTCGCTTCGGCGGACGGCCTGTCCGAACCGGTGCGCATCTCGGCGGAGGGCGGCCGGATCATTCCGGGCTCGGACGTCTATCGCGCCTCGGTGGCCGGAACCCATCTCCTCCTTTCGGTCGAGAATGACGCGGCCTACGCCTGGGACCTGGAAAGCCTGGAACTCGAGCCCCTGCCTCTGATGAGCAGGATGCGTGCTGCCATCCGGCATTCTTCCGGCGAGTTGTGGATTGCAGCCCGCGAGGGTATCCACGTACTGGACGGAAATCTTGAGATCAAGCGCGTCATCCGGCCCTTCCACGACAACTCCTTCCGCTGCCTGACGGAAGACGCCGACGGCAGGGTATGGGCTGGAACGCTCTTCGAAGGCCTGGCCCAGATCGCCCCCGACGGGGTGGGCTTCCGCCACTGGTCCGACGCTTTCGCCGGCGGCCGTTTCAAGGCGAGGGATTTTGCCGAAACCCCCGACGGCAGCATCTGGATAGGGACCGACACCCGCGGCCTGCTGTGTCTGGAAGGCGGGGCCGATGCCCAACGCGCCTCCCGCCGCTTCTTCCCGGGACGGAACGTCACCGGCCTGATGGCCGAGGGAAACAAGCTCTGGGTGGGCACCATCGACGACGAAATCCCGGTCACGCTGCTGGATGCCGAAACGGGGCGGATGACTTCCTTCCCGGGGGCCGGGAAATCGGCCTATTCCTTCTGCCGGGACGCTTTCGGGAGGCTCTGGATAGGCGGGAAGGACGGCTTTATCGCCGGCCGTGAACGCCCCGACGGGCACTTTACCCGTGAGATCTTTATGCCCGCTTCGCAGGTTTGCAGCATCGTCAGCGCGGCGGACGGAAGCGTATGGGTGGCCAGTATCGGCGGCTCCATTTACCGCTATGCGGGAAACGTCCTGTCCACTTACACCATCCCCATCGCCAACATCCTTACAGACCTTGCCGAAGACGGCGAGGGACGCATATTCGTCACTTCCGAAGGCAACGGCCTCTGGATGTTCAATCCCGGGCAGAATGTTTTCCAGCCCGTGGAAGGTGCGGAAATGCGCCTGCTTAAAATGACTGGTGCCACCGACGGCCGCCTGCTCTGGATTACCGGGGCCCACGGCATCCACGTGCTGAACCCCGGCGACGGGCGGCAGCTGCCCCTCATCCCCCGGGAAGCGCTGGATGTGGACAGCTTCAACTATTCGTCCCATTTTATGGCTTCCGACGGAACGCTTTATGCGGGAACCTCCGACGGATTCATCTCCCTGTCGGCGCGGCGGCTTAGTGAGGACGCATCGGCCGGAAATGCGCCGGTGGTGTCTTTCATCCACCTCCTGTCTTCGTCCGAAGGTGGTGACGGCGATGTTTTCTTCTGTCCGGCGTCCCTGAACATCGGCCCCAAGACGCGCTCTTTCCAGGTGGATGCCTCCACCCTTGATTATGGGCGTTTCCCCAGCAGGCAGCTCTTTTGGAAGATAGACGGGTTTAACGAATGGACGCCCGTGCAGGACGGCCGCTTCACGGTCTATGACATCCCCGCCGGGAGATGGGAACTGAAGGTGAAATCCCTGTCCCTTTCAGGTGTGGAAAGCCCCGAAACCGCCGTGGCGCTGAGGGTGCTGCCGCCGCTGCTGCTGCGCCCGGCGGCCATTCTTCTGTACCTGGTCCTCTTCCTGTTATTGGCGGTGTGCATTGCCATCTTTTCGGACCGGCACGCCAAGAAGAAGGCCGAACGGGAACACGAGCGCAAGCTGCTGGAATCCAAGATGGATTTCCTGACCAGCATCGCGCACGAGATCCGTACGCCGCTTTCCCTGGTGCAGATTCCCCTGGAAGCCCTTATCCGGAAGTTCTCTTCCTCCCCGGACGGATCCGTACAGGAGAACCTGGACATTATGCGGCGCAATTCCCTGAAACTGACGGTGCTCATCAACGAACTGCTGGACTTCCGGAAGCTCACCGACGCCACGTTCCAGATACGTCCCGAATTCCTGGACATCCGCAGCGTCCTCAAGGATGCGCACCGGCGCTTCCTGCCGATGTTCCTGCAGGAGGGGAAATCCCTCTCGCTCAAGATGCCGGAGGAGCCCGTCTACTGCTCCACCGACGTCCGTTGCCTGGGCCGCATCTTCGACAACCTGTTGTCCAACGCCCTGAAATACTCGCTGCACCACACTTCCATCGGCCTGGATGTGAACGGTCAGGAGGCGAAGGTGAGCGTGGAGAATGACGGAGCGGTGCTGCCGGAAGACGTCCGGGAACTGGTGTTCAAGCCGTTCTACCGCTATGAGGACAGTGCCCAGGCCAATGTGGAAGGCACGGGGCTGGGACTCTCCACCAGCCGGCAGTTCGCCTCCCTGCTGGGCGGTTCGCTCACGATGGACGACGACCTTCAGGTGAACCGCTTCATCTTCACCATTCCGGTCTCGCAGAAGGAGGAATCGGCCCCTGTGCTGCCCGTGGTGGGGAAGAACGACAAATCCGTGATGGTGGTGGAGGACGACAAAGATATGGCCCGCGTCATCGGCGACATCCTGGGCGAATCCTACAACATCATCTACGCTTCCAACGGGAAGGAGGCGATGGAAAAGATCGAGGCGGGAGCGTCGCCCACGCTGGTGGTCTCCGACGTCATTATGCCGGAGATGGACGGCATCGCCCTCACGAAAGCCCTGAAGGGGAACCTCGCCACCAGCCACATTCCGCTCATCCTGCTCTCGGCCGAAGTGCCGGACGTGTTTATGCAGGAAAGCCTGGAGGGCGGGGCCGATGCCTACCTGGAGAAGCCCTTCTCGCCGAAGAAACTCCGCAGCACGGTGGACAACCTCATCGAGAACCGCCGGCGGGTGTACGAGTTCTATATTTCGTCGCTGCCTTCCGGCGGGGAGCTGCCGGCCGGGCGGGTATCGGCGATGGAGCAGAAGTTCCTCCGGAGCATCCAGGAATACGTCTCGGCCAACCTGCACCGGAACATCACCCTGGAGGACCTGTCCGAGGTGGTGTGCCTGTCTCCTTCCACCTTGTACAAGAAGATGAAGG
Organism: Bacteroidales bacterium; assembly: GCA_016281315.1. Lineage (GTDB taxonomy): Bacteria > Bacteroidota > Bacteroidia > Bacteroidales > UBA932 > Cryptobacteroides. Next base: position 14,419 of record JAEEIJ010000017.1, on the reverse strand, counting down.
AGTATGCCGATATCTCCCCGATGGAATACGTGATGAAGATGCGCCTGCACAAGGCCGTGGAGCTGCTCAAGGACGATTCCGTTTCCGTGCAGGAAGTGGCGTCGGCCGTGGGATTCAACACCCATTCCTTCTTCTCCGAGTGCTTCAAACGCGAATTCGGCCTTACGCCCCGCCAATGGCGGGAGCGTAATGTGTCCCGGTCAAAAAAGTAAAATCGTTGCAATTCTCGGAAGTATCGGTGTAAAGCCCCGGGGAGATTCGGATTATCTTTGCGAAAACTAGTAATCTGAATCTATGCGACGTTTTGTACTATCCATCCTGTTGGGCCTGTTCGCCATCAGTGCTTTCGCCCAGGGTGTCAAGGTCACGGGCGTGGTCCGGGACGCTGTCACCGGGGAAGCGGTGATGAGTGCCGGCGTCCTCATCAAAGGAACCGGCACCGGAACGGTGACGTCCCTCGACGGAGACTTTTCCATTACGGCCACCGTGGGGCAGGAAATCGTCATTTCTTCCCTGGGATATGAGGACTACACCTTCAAGGTGAGCGGTCCGGGGCCCGTAACGGTGAATCTGAACCCTTCCTCGGAATTCCTGGACGACGTTGTGGTGGTGGGTTACGGCAGCGTCAAGCGTGCCAACCTCACCGGCGCCGTGGACCAGGTCTCGTCGGAAGTTTTCGCCGGCCGGCCTTCGTCCAATACCACGCAGATGCTGGTGGGAGCCATCCCGAACCTGAACATCTCGCTCTCCGACGGTAAGCCCAGCCGTACGGCCGAATACAACATCCGCGGTACCACCTCCATCGGCGGCGGGGGCAGCGCCCTCGTTCTGATCGACGGTGTGGAAGGCGATCCCGCCCTGCTGAACCCGGACGACATCGAGAGCGTTTCCGTGCTGAAGGATGCCGCATCGGCCTCCATCTACGGTTCGCGCGCCACCTTCGGCGTGGTGCTCATCACCACCAAGGACGCGGCCAAGGAGGCGGGGAAATTCAACTTCAGCTACAACAGCAACTTCTCGTTCCTTGCGCCCTGCAACCTGCCCGACATCGTGGACGACGGCTATGTGTATGCCGCCCTGTTCCGCGAGGCCTATTACAACTATATGGGCACGGAGCCGTCCGGTATGAACACGAGCCAGGATTTCTCCCAGGCGTGGATGAGCGAATTTCTCCGCCGCAAGGAGAAAGGCATTACGGACGAAGTTGACGTGGATGAATCCGGAAGGTATGTCTACTACGGCAACACCAACTATTACAAGGTGATCTACAAGCCCTACACGATGGCCCGGACGCACAATCTTTCGGCCAGCGGCAGCACCGGCAGGATGGATTACTACCTCTCCGGCCGTCTCTACAAGTACGACGGTATCCTCAACTTCAACCCCGACACGTATCTGACCACGTCCCTGCGTGCCAAACTGACCGCCCGTCCCACCGACTGGCTCACCATCCGGGAGAACATTTCGTTCAACTACGACAAGAACCACATCCCGGCAGGTTCCAACCAGACCAACAACGGTATCTTCCTGCGCGCCATTCAGGATAACGGTCGCGTAAGCGCCCCCATCTGGAACCCCGACGGCACCTTTACCAAGGCCGGCGCAATGGCTATCGGCGGTCTGGTGACCGGCAAGAACTACACGGACCAGTTCAAAAACGAATTCAAGTCCACCACCGGGCTCCGGGCCGAATTCTTCGACCACGTCCTGAGCCTGAACGGCGACTTCACCGTCAAGGCGGCCTGGTACAACAACACCAAGAAGAATTCGATGGTTTCCTACAGCGAGGCTCCCGGGCAGATTACCTGGCTGGGCACGCCGGGTGTCAACGACTTCATCCAGGACACCTGGAACCGCGGGAATTACTTCGCCACCAACGAATATGCGGAATTTGCCAAAGTCTGGAACGACAAGCACGATTTCAAGGCGCTCGCCGGCTTCAACTGGGAGCGCTCCCTGAGCAAAATCGGCCAGGTGCTCCGCTACGGGCTCATTTCCGAGGATGCGGAGAACATCCAGCTTGCCCTCGGAGACAACATCACCACCTATTCCTATGAGACGCGCTGGCGGACGGCGGGCTTTTTCTTCCGTTTGAATTATGCCTACGACGAGCGTTATCTCGTGGAATTCAATGGCCGATACGACGGCTCGTCCAAGTTCCCGCCCCAGCAGCAGTGGGGTTTCTTCCCTTCGTTCTCGGCGGCCTGGAGGCTTTCCCGGGAGCATTGGTTCAAGGTGGATCCGAAGTATATCTCCAACGCCAAGTTCCGCTTCTCCTGGGGCGAGCTGGGCAACGGTAATATGGATGCGTATTCCTATATGGAGCGGTTCGGCTTCGGCAACCTTTCCTACATCATCGACGGAAAGAGCAAGCACAGGACCACCGGCATCCCGAGCCAGATTCCCGACGGACTCACCTGGGAAACCGCCCGTACCATCGACGGCGGCATGGACCTCGGGTTCTACAACGGCAAGATCAACCTGACCGCCGACTATTACGTCCGCAATACGCTGAATATGTACACGGTGGGCCCGAGCCTTCCCGACACCTACGGCGCAAGCTCGCCGAAGGGTAATTACGCGGACCTGGTCACACGCGGCTATGAGATCAGCCTCAGCTACGACGACAGTTTCAACCTGGCCGGGCACCCCTTCAATTACGGCGTGAAGGCCACGCTGGCCGACAACCGCACCTTCGTCACCCGTTACAACAACCCCACCAAGTCGCTGAGCGACTACTACGAAGGCCAGGAAATCGGCGAAATCTGGGGCTTCCAGTTCGACGGATTCTTCGACGACCAGGACCAGATCGACAATTACTACGGGCAGGGCGTTCCCTACGTCAACGACCTCATCCAGGTGCACGAGGGCTATCTGACAAGGCCCGGCGACGTGATTCTGAGGGACCGCAACGGCAACCACAAGGTGGACAAGGGTTCCCTGACGGTGGACGATCCCGGCGATATGGTCATCGTGGGCAACAAGCATCCCCGCTATATGTACTCCTTCTCGCTCAACCTGGAATGGAACGGCATTTACGCTTCCGCAATGTTTCAGGGAATCGGCAAGCAGGGGTGGTACCCCAGCGGGGAATCCATCATCTGGGGTCAGTACCACCGTCCGTACGGTAATGCTCTTGCCTGGACGGTGAACAACGCGTGGACGCCGGAGAACAAGGACGCCTACCTCCCCAAGTATACGGGTTATTACCGCATTTTCTTCTCCGGCCAGCATAAAGTGGACCGCTATTTATTCGACGCCTCGTATCTCCGCCTCCAGAATCTGCAAATCGGGTGGAACCTGCCGCAGAAATGGGTCAAACGGATGGGGCTCGGCGGCCTCGGAATCTATTTCTCCGGCGAGAATCTCTTCACGTGGGCGCCCATCTACAGGCTCACCACGGACGTGGATATCGCCACGGCGACAAAAGGCTCCGACCAGGACCTGGGCAACGGCGTGGATAACTTCGGCGACGGCAACAGCCTGCCTTCGATGCGTACGTTCTCCCTCGGCGTAACCATTAAAATCTGATGACGATGAAAAAGCTACTTGCCATAATAACGCTTGCAACCCTCTGCCTGCAAGCCTGCACGCTTGAAGAAAAGATGGTGTCTTCCGGCAGCCGGGCGCTGGTCTTCGGATCCAGCTCGGGCCTGGAGGCATACTCTCTGTCCTTTTACAACCAGCTTCCTTCGCTGGGTGACCTGAGTTCCGCGGAAGGGACCCGCGCCGACTATATCGCGGCCAAGAGCATCAACTCCTTCTATTGTGAAGGGTACAGCCCGGAAGGCGTCACCTCGTGGAGCTGGAGCAGCCTGAGGACCATCAATTTCCTGATTGACGGCATCCACAGCGAAGACTGCACCGTTCCCCAGACGGACAAAGACCACTACGAAGGCATCGCCCGCTGGTTCCGGGCCCGTTTCTACCTGGCCAAGCTCCAGAAGTACGGCGGTGTGCCGTGGTTCGACCACTGTCTCAACAGCACTGAGCTGGAAGAGATGTACAAGAACCGGGATTCCCGCGACGTGATCATCTCCCACATCATCGAAGACCTCGATTTCGCCGCGGAGCACATCACCACCACTTCTTCTACAGGAAATACCCGCATCTCCAAGAATGCGGCCTACGCCCTCAAGAGCCGCGCCTGCCTCTTCGAAGCGTCCTGGAGAAAGTACCACCACGAAGAAACGGCGGAATGGAGCGCCGCGAAGCTGTACCGCCTGGCGGCCGAAGCCGCCGCGGTCATTATGAATGACGAGAGTGTCAAACTCAACACCAAAAAATGCGATGACTCCTACCTGGACAACAATCCTTCGCTGGGAGCCTACAGGAGTGTTTTCTACTCGAAGAAGATCCTCACCGATGAAGTCATCCTGGGCGTCCAGGCTTCGCTGGACGACATCGTGACCGGTAATGCGAACTATTATTACAATTCCGCCACCTACGGCGACGCCATCTGCCTTTCCCGTGCCTTTATCTTCACCTATCTCTGCAAGGACGGCAGCCGGTTCACCGACAAAGCCAAATACCAGGCCATCGGTTTCATCAACGAGTTCTCCAACCGCGACGAACGTCTGGCTCAGACCGTCAAGGGTCCGGACTATGAAATCAACAACGGTGGCTGGCGGGACCGCCGTCCCGACATCGTGGGCGGCTGCGCCGTCACCGGCTACCAGCCCATCAAGTTCGTGGAAGACGACATCAGCAAGAACGGCACGAGCAAGAACGAGAACAGCCTTCCGATTCTCCGTTATGCGGAAGTGCTCCTCAACTATGCCGAGGCGAAGGCCGAACTCGGGGAACTGACCGATGCCGACTGGAGCGCCACCATCGGCGCCCTCCGTCTCCGGGCGGGATTCGGCGACAAGGCCGGCGTGACCTCGTCCAAGCCCACTTCCGTGGATCCCTATCTCCAGCGGGTTTTCTATCCGGACATCAACGATCCGGTCATCCTCGAAATCCGCCGCGAGCGGGCGATCGAGCTCGTCCTGGAAGGATTCCGGGAAATGGACCTCAGGCGCTGGAAAGAGGGAGAGTGCTTCGAGCGGGTACCCATCATCGGCCTGCACGTGCCCACCCTGAACGCGCAGTTCAAGGTCAACAACGACGACACCAACGATTTCTACGTGACCTACGACGCCTATGCAGACGTCCCGTCTTATGCCCAGAACAAATACGTCCAGGTCCTTCCGGACAGTTCTCCCGAACAGGGACTCCGTCTGGACGTGAACCCCGACGGCGGATACGACCTCCGCTTCGAACTTGCCATCAAGCGCAAGTGGTACTCCGACGACAGGCAGTATCTCGATCCCATACCGCCCCTCGTCGTCCGCGATTACGAAAGCCGTGGCTATCACATTGACCAGAACCCCGGATGGTAAAAACCAAGTATTATGAAAAAGTACATCACCATATTCCTTTCTCTGCTTCTCCTGGCCCCCTCCTGCTATCAGCACCCGGGCCTGGACTACAGCCGCTGGTATACCCGTGACAACGGGGACGAACCGGATCCCGAGACCCTCGACGGCCTGCTCGTTATGTCCTCCAACGTGCGTTATTACTCTGCCCGCAGCAAGCAGAGCGATCCCGACGTCGGCGACAGGGACTGGGAAGTCCGCAAGGCCGGCTATTTCCAGATGGTCAACACGATGGAGCCGCCTGTGCTGGGCCTGCAGGAGGCGGAAATGAACCAGGTGGACGACATCATCGCCAACTGCAAGGGCTATTCCTTCGTCGGTGTCGGCCGTAACGACGGCGTACGGAGCGGAGAATCGACATCGATCCTCTACAAGACCAACGAAATCCAGGTGGACCAGTGGGGAACGGTCTGGCTGTCCGCTACGCCGGACGTCCCGAACAGTTATTTTCCTGAAAACGAGGACCGGAACAGCCGCACCGCCACCTGGGCCGTTCTGACCGTGAAGGAGAACGGACGCAAGTTCTTCTATATCAACACGCACCTCAGCCTGTACGCTGCATCCGAGGCCAAGGAGGTGGGCGTCGTGCTCAATACGGTCAATGAGAAATGCCCCACGGGGCTTCCCGTCGTCCTCTCGGCCGACTGGAACGTCGAAGAGGATGACGCCGTCCTGGCACCGATTCTGGCCAAGTATTCGAGCGCCAGGAAGACCGCGCCTCTCACCGACAATATAGAGACGTTCCACTGGTGGGGCAGCCAGTCCACCATCAGCAAGCACCAGCACCTGGACCACATCTTCTACGGCGGGTTCGACAAGTGCCTGCGTTTCCGCACCCTCAATATGAAATGGAAGAACCTGTGGATCTCGGACCACCATCCGGTGTATGCGGTCCTCCAGTTCAAGGGCGGCGGCGGTGAGACACATAACCCTCCCGTGGCCGATTTCGAACTTCCGGCCAATCCGCAGATGGATGAAACCCTGAAATTCACCGACAAGTCTACCTCCGAGGACGGCCTGGAACTCTGGGAGTGGAACATCGGCGGCATCCTGTCTTCCGAACAGAATCCCGAAGTGGTGTTCAACACCTACGGCGACAACATTCCTGTGAGCCTTACCGTCACGGACCATTACGGCCAGAAATCCACCGTCACCAAGACCTTCTCTGTCGCTATCTCCGAAGGACACGACCTCACCATCGCGTGGAGCGTGCTCTACGATGACACTTCCGACGACAAGGGTACTGCGGTGGCCGACTGGGCAGCGCCTGCAGTATCGGCGGACGGGAGCAAGATATATGTGGCCTCTTCCGGCTATCATCTGGTGGGCGTCAATGCCAACGGTACCATTTTCGGCAGCTACGACATCGGAAGACGCAATCCTTATGTTACGGACCGTGACATTCAGACCCCGACACCTTCCATCGACGCCCAGGGCAACGTATATATCCCCGTGCAGTATTCGTACAGCGAGGATGGCCATGGCGGCCTGTACTCCGTAAAGGCAGACCTCTCTGATGAGAACTGGTATCACGACACGGGCCCTAAATCCCAGTACCGCTGCACCATTGCGGCGCCCATCGGTGATTACGTTGCCGTCCCGATGACCAATAGCGGCAATGACCTGACTTCGAACTTTGCCGTCTTCAAACGCTCCGACGGAAGCCTGCAGCAGTGCCTGCAGTGCGACAAGGGCTCCTGGGGCGGCGTAGCGGTCGGCTACAACGGAGAACTGATATACGGCACCGCCCGCGGCGGCTCCAACCAGGGCCGCAAGCCCGGCGATGAGACCGGCGGCGGCTATCACATTTCCCCGGTAGACGGTGCAATCGGCCAATGGAAATTCACCGACAACAGTGATGCCGGCCGCAAGAACAACCTTCTGGGTATGCGCCACACGGACGGCAACGGCTTCCTATGCAAGGCCGGTCAGCCCGTGGTCGGGCTCGACCACGGCGTCTACGTGAGCGTCACCAGCGACAATGAAAATATGATCTGCGCCAAATTCAATCTGGACAGTTACCAACTGACTGTGGCACCCACTCCTGTCTGGAAGATTGAACTGGAGAGCCATTCCAACAATGGCGTCCTGGGCCTTGGCTGCGTGCTGGATCCCGAGGGCAACGCCTACTTCCGCGCTGCGGAAAAGGTGTTCCGCCTCAACAACAGGGACGGATCCCTGGCGTGGGAATACAAGACCGAAGGCACCTACAATACCGGTGTCCCGGCCATCGACTCGATGGGCTACATCTATGTGGTGGACTACGACAACGGCAGCGGCGGCAACAAACTGCTGAAACTGTCTTCGGCCGACGGCAAGCTCATCTCGTCGGTCGCGCTTCAGAATCCCAGGACCAGCCCCACCATCGACAAGGACGGGAACATCTATGTCACCGGTTCTTCCACGTCGGGCGCCATCCTTTACAAAATCACCTGCCCCAAGACGACGGCGCCCGGTTCCAACTGGTCGCAGTTGGGCGCCAATCCGCAGAAGACCTGCGCGGCTCCCGGTTCTAACCTGTAGAGACTATGAAAAAAGAATATATAATTCCCAGTACCTTGGTGGTGCCGATCCTCTTGGAGGGCTATCCGCTGTGCGCCAGCCCGAAAGACCTGGTTCCCTTGGTGGAAAGTAGTGAACTGGAAGAATTGGGATGGAATTAATCGATCGGCCGCTATGAAAAAGTATAGTATCCTTGCAATTCTGTTCCTGGCCGCCTGTGCGCAGGAACCCATGGCGCCGGAGGAGCCCGCCGCCGAACTGATTCGCTTCGAGGCGGAAATCCTCGCCCCCGAAGCCCCGGCGGCTCCGGCCGAGGCTCCCGATGCCACGAAAACGGCCCTGGGCGCCAAGGTGGGCACGTCGTACCCCAATTACTGGGCGGCGGGCGATGCCATTTCCGTCAACGGCGCCGCGTCCACGGCCCTGGCCGCAGATTCTCCCTATGTGGGAACCGCCAAGGCCACCTTCGATGTAGAGGTCGTTTCCGCGTCCCAGTATTATTACGCCTATCCGGCATCGGCCCTGTCGAATTACAGCACGGGGAGCGCCCGTATAACGCTTCCCGCCACGCAGAGCCTTTCCTCCGACAGCTATGATCCGTCGGCCTTCATTATGGTGGGGAAGGGGAGCAGCAAGTCGCTGGATTTCTCGCCGATGATGAGCGCCATCAAGCTGACGGTGCCCGGAACGTATGACGCCCGGATTTCGTCCATTATGTTCGAAAGCCTGGGGTCGGCGAAGATCAGCGGGCCTTTCACCACCGATTTCAGCGGCCTTACTCCGGCCTCCGGCGCCACGTCCCTCGTGAACGGATTCATCCCCGGAGAAGGTTATGCCTTCGGGAGCAGCATCTTTCTGCTGATCCCCGCCCAAACCTATTCGGGCGGTATGCGCTTCACGATTCGCGCCACCGACGGCACCCAGATGACCACATCCACCACTGCTTCTTTCACGGCCGTGGCCGGAAAGGTGTATCCCCTGACCACGAAGACCTATACGCCCGAGCCGGAAGTGATTCCCGAGGGACTGATGGTGATGTCGTCCAACGTCCGCTTTGCATCGGCCCGCGACAAATCCAGTAATCCGGACACCGGCGAGCGCGACTGGATCAACCGCAAGGCTGCCTACTGTGCGATGGTTAATTATTACCGTCCGGCGGTAATCGGCCTGCAGGAGGCCCAGAAGGAGCAGGTGCAGGACATCAAGTCCGGCTGCAGCGGCTACAGTCATTACGGCGTTGGGCGCGATAGGGGATATGACATAGTCTCCGACGGTAGTGGTATCTTCGGGACAGGCAACACATATGAACGTGAGGAATCCTCCACGATCCTTTACCGAACCGACCTCATTACTCTGGGAGACCACGGCACCTTTTGGCATTCCAGCCATCCCAATACTGTCGGCAGCTATTATCCGGAGATGGATGACGAGGTGCCCCAGACATCCACCTGGGCCATTCTGACGTACAAACCCACGAACAAGCAGTTCTTCTTGCTGAATACGCATTTGAGCCTGTACGACTCCAGGCCCGATGAAATCGCTCTCATTATGAGCACGGTGAACAGCAAGAATACCGGTAATCTTCCCGTGATTATGACGGGTGACTGGAACCTGGTGGAAGGCGACTCCTGGCTGAATCCCATTGAGGCGGCCTATTCCAATGCCCGTCATACGGCTCAGATAACCGATTATTACGGGACCTATCACTGGTGGGGCACGCAGAGTAAAATCATCGACCATATTTATTATAAAGGGATTGGGGACTGTTACCTGTACCGGACCGACAAACGCAAGTGGAACGACCTGTATATCTCCGACCACTATCCGGTGTATGCGGTCTTCGATCCGAACCTCGGCAGCAGCTCATCCGTTCCGACGGTCGACTTCGACTTGCCGGTGGATCCGCAGATTGACGAGCCGGTCACTTTCATGGACCGTTCCTACGCTCCGGCCGGCATTGCCTACTGGGAATGGGACATCGACGGAATCCGCTCCAGCGAGCAGAATCCTACCGTCACGTTCCAGTCCGTCAAGGACCAGGCGGAGGTGCGCCTGACCATCGTGGACAACAACGGCCAGCGCGCTACTGCAACCAAGTTTATTACGGTCGATAGCACCGATGACCACAAACTCTCCGAGGCGTGGAGCCGGGTGTATGATTCTACGACGGAAGCCACCGCTTACTGGACATCGCCTGCCGTAAGCCGCGACGGAAACAGAATTTATGTATCTTCCTCCGGCTATCATCTGGTTGCTTTCAATGCCTCCGGCACGCAGCAGGGCAGCTTCGACATCGGCCAGTACGGCGCCGCCATCAGCGGAAGTAAGAACTGCCAGACCTGCACGCCGTCCATCGACGTGGAGGGTAATGTCTACATCCCGGTGCAGTATTCCACTGGCGCGGGCGGAAACGGCGGTCTGTTCTGCATCCGTCCGAATATGACCCAGAAGTGGTATGTCGCCACCGGTGAGAATTCCCAGTACCGCACGCACATTCCGGCCATCTTCGGCAGTTATGTGAGCGTGATAACGCGAAACGTTGACGGCAGCCTGTTCGACTCGAATATGGTGATCCTGAACCGCAGCGACGGCAGTCTCTTCCAGACGCTCGGTTGCGACAAGGGCTCCTACGGCGGTATGGCCGTGAGCGCCGACGGAAAACTGGTCTTCGGCTCCGCCCGCGGCGGTGCGTCCAGCGGCACGGCTGCCGGGTCCGAGACCAGCGGCGGCTTCAAGGTGGGCGTCATTGACGGCTCAACCGGCTATTGGAAAACCTCTGCGAACAGCGACTCCGGCCGCGCTCTCAATATGCTGGGCATGACTCACACAGACGGCAACGGTTACCTGACCAAGGGCTTCCAGCCGGCGATTTCTACTGTTGACGGCAGCGTATATGTCTGCGCCACCACCGACAACGATAATATGATTGTCGCCCGCTACCGCCTCGACAATTATGTCTACGGCTCAGCACCGACGCTCCTCTGGAAGGTGGAAGTAGAAGCTGCGGCCAACAACTTCGGCCTGGGCTGTGTGCTTGACGATGACGGCAACGCCTATGTCCGTGCCGCCGACAAGATTTTCAAGCTCAGCGCCGCCGACGGCTCGCTGCTCTGGTCGCGCGACACGGGTACCGGCAACTGCGGCGTCCCCGCCATCGACAACCTGGGATACGTCTATGTGACCGACAGCGGCAAGCGGCGCCTGCTCAAGCTCTCGCCTCAGGACGGCTCGCTGGTTTCCCAGTTCCTTTTCGAGACGGCTCAGCCCAGGACCAGCCCCACCATCGATGGCAACGGCAATATCTATGTGACCTGTACGTCGATTAATGATGAAGGCGCCATCCTCTACAAACTGACCTGCCCTAAGGCCACCGGTCCCGGTGCCAACTGGTCGCAGCTGGGCGGCAACCCGCAGAAGACCTGCGTGGTTCCCGGAGCAACGGAGCCGTACAGCAGCACCGGAGCATCACACGAAGGCTACACACCTGAAAGTCTTTTCTGATGAAAAGGAGTTTGTCCATACTGGCAGGCCTCCTGGCCCTGGTTTCCTGCGGCAGGCAGCTTCCCCCCTTCCCGGAGGTGGGCGAGCCGTATGCCATCACCCAGGGCCCGGAGGACCATCTGCTGGCCAATTACTTCGGCATCAATCCCTGGAGTCCCGACGGGCGCTACGTGTGCGTGCTGGGCACGGATTTCACCGGAAGGTTGGCGGAAGAGACGGATACGGCCACCGTCGCCCTCGTGGATATGGCCGACAGTTGCCGCTATATCCCCATCAGCCGGACCACCTGCTGGAATTTCCAGGAGGCGGCGATGTTTCACTGGATTCCCTGGGAGGACGGGCTCTGTGCCTTCAACGACTTCCGCGACGGCCGTTTCGTGACCGTGCTCTACAACTGGAAAACGGGCGGAGAACGCATCGTGTCCAGGCCGGTGAGCGCCGTGGACCCGACGGGGGAGTGGGCCCTGAGCCTCAACTATGCCCGCCTGAGGGTATGCCGTCCCGATTACGGATATGCCGGTGACGGGCAGGATCCTTTGCTGGACCAGGTATGGCCGGAAAAGGACGGACTGTGGCTCATCAACCTCAAGACCGGCGAAGAGAAACTGCTGCTGTCGGTGGCCGCCGCCCGGAGCCTGATGCCGGAAATGACCTCCGACGACGGCCTGGCCTATTTCTGCCACACCATCATCAGCCCCGACGCCAGCAAGGTGTTCTTCCTGGCCCGGACGGTGCAGGGCTTCAAGGCCCAGCTGGCCGAGCGGGGATACATCTATTCCTGGGATACGGTTTCCTTCACCATCAACACGGACGGAACGGATCTCCGGCGCTGTTTCCCCGATGGATGGAAGGGCTCCCACTTTAACTGGAAGGACAGTCAGACGCTGGCCGTCACCGCCCGATGGAACGGAAACGGATGCTGGGCGCATACCGTCTTTACCGTGGGCGATGAAGAGAATGTGCGCCACCTGGCGCCCGGCATTATGGACTGGGACGGGCATTGCGTTTTCTCTCCCAACGGCCTGTTCCTGAGCAGCGAAGGTTATTGGAACAAAGACGGGTACCGTAGCTGGGTGCTGCTGCGCCTGGAAGACGAAGCCCTTATTTCCCTGGGCAGCTTCTTTGTGCCGGAGGGGTACAAGGAGCAGTATTCCCGCTGCGACCTCCACGCCCGCTGGAAGCCCGACGGAAGCCAGCTGGCCTTCAATTCCGTCCACGAGGGGAGCCGTCAGGTATACCTGAGAGATGTTAAATGGAAGTAGATATGAAGAAATCCTTATTCGCATTTTTATTCCTTGCGTTCTGGAGCCTTGCGCTTGAGGCACAGGACGAGATTCAGCCGAATGTCACATCGGCCCGGGTGAGCGTAACCGTGGACCCGTCCGCCATCGTCGGCCCCGTCAAACCGATGAATGCCGTCAATAACGGCCCGGCTTATGACAGCGAGCTGCAGAAGAAGGATTTCAAGATCCTGAAGATTCCTTACAGCCGTACGCACGATGCCAGTTTAGGGGAGTGTTATGGAGAACGCGTGGTTGATATCTCCGATATATTCCGGGACTTTGACAAAGACCCGGACAGCCCGGCTTCGTACGATTTCAGGGAGACGGACCTGTATATCAAGACTTTAATCGATTCCGGCTGCGAACCGTTCTACAGGTTGGGTCAGTCCATAGAAAACCAGCCGGCGGCGAAGTATAATATCTATCCTCCGAAAGACTATAAGAAGTGGGCGCGAATCTGCGAACACATTATTCGCCACTACAACGAAGGCTGGGCGGACGGTTTTCATTACAACATCCGCTACTGGGAGATCTGGAACGAGGCCGATCTGGACCAGTCTTCCGGCCGATGGAAGACCGACCCGCGCACCTGGGGCGGTACGATAGAGGAATTCCATAAGCTCTACGCCGTAGCGGCAAAGCATCTTAAAAAATGCTTCCCGAAGTTGAAAATCGGCGGCCCTTCCTACTGCCGCATCCAGGGCGTGAAGACTTACTTCCCTCAGTTCTTCGCTTATATGAAGGACAATGCCGTTCCCATCGATTTCATCTCCTGGCACAAATACGGCGCGGAACCGTCGGTGTATCTGATGGAGGCCGATTTAATCCGGGGATGGATGAAGGAGTACGGCTATGAGAAGGCCGAACTGATCCTGAACGAGTGGAACTATCGCAGGTTCAAGAGCGGCAACGGTTCTTCCAACGAACGTTATAACCGGGAAAACCGGGGCACCATCAAGGGCGCCGCGTTTGCCCTGGCCACGATGTCTGCCCTGCAGGATGCTCCAGTCGATATGATGATGTACTACGATTTCCGGCCGACGGGCTCATACTGCGGCTTTTATGACACCCAGATCGACAAGCATCTCCCGCTCTATTATGCTTTCTACGCCTGGAGCAAGCTGGGCGACAAGGAGTGCGCCTGCAAGGTGGAAGGCGGAGCCGGAGACGTCTATGCGGTGGCGTCGGTCCGGGACGGCAGGCCGGTGGTCCTGATTACCCGTTACGACGGCGACAACAACGCCTGCAACCTGGCGGAGGTCAGTGTTTCGGTGGCCGGAGGCAGCATCGGCAAAGCCTATTATCACCTGACCGACGAAGAGCACATTTACACGGAGATTCCGCTTTTCCCGTCTGAAGACGGAACGGTTCACCTGTCGCTTACGAACAACGCAATCGCCCTCCTGGAGCTTTAGCAAATGATCGCCTTGTTTTCCCTTTTGGCAGCGTTGCTGCTCTCCCTTCCTTCCGCCGCCTTCACTTTGGCCGACGGACGGGAATGCCAGTCCCTCGGCGGACAGTGGCACTATATCGTGGACCCGATGGATACGGGAATCTACAAGTACCATATGACGCTGCAGAAGCCTTCGAAGCGTTATTTCGCCGACCGTCACTTCTATTCGGACAAGACCACCCTGATAGAGTATGACTTCGACAAGGCGCCCACCCTCTCCGTCCCGGGCGACTGGAACAGCCAGTGCGACCGGCTCTATT
>JAEEIJ010000016.1 GCA_016281315.1 Bacteroidales bacterium | reverse complement strand
TGAAAAAGCTCGTTAAAACGCTGGAAAAGAGGCAATAACGCTATGATTCACGCTTCCATCGTCACCATCGGCGACGAAATCCTCATCGGTCAGGTACTGGACACCAACTCCCGTGCCATCGCCGGCGCTTTGGAAGGAATGGGCATCCATACCACGCGGATGCTTTCCATCGGCGACGACGCCCAGCAAATCGAGGAAACCCTGCTCTCAGAGCTCTCCAGGGCCGATATCGTGCTCACCACGGGCGGCCTCGGACCCACCAAGGACGACATCACCAAGGCCGTGCTGGCCAAGGTTTCCGGCAGCCGGGGCTACTATGAGCATCCCGGCCAGCTGGAGATGGTGCACAAGATCCTGAAAAGCCGCGGCCTGGACGTCCTGCCGGCGAATCTGCTGCAAGCACAGGTTCCCGAGAAGGCGGAAGTCATCGTAAACCGCCTGGGAACGGCCCCCATTATGGTTTTCCGGGGCCTGGGCGCCACAGGAAAAGCCACGCTTTACAGCCTTCCCGGCGTGCCCCATGAGGCTACGGGAGCCCTTCCGGCCGTCCTGGACGACATCCGGGCCCATCAGCCGCTCTCCCCTATCTTTCACCGCAATATAATGGTCTACGGGCTCGCGGAGAGCGCCCTTTCGGAGAAAATCGCCCCCTGGGAGGACGCCCTTCCTGCCGATATGCACCTGGCCTATCTCCCGAATCCCCTCACGGGCATCCGCCTGCGTCTCTCCTGTTATCCGGAAAGCCCCGCAGAAGAGGCCGAGAAGCGCATGGAAGCCCAATTGCAAGCTCTGGAAGCCCTTCTGGGGCCCCTGGTCTATGCGACGGAGGATTCGAACCTGGAAACGGCTTTAGGACGCCTTTTCAAGGAGAACGGCCTCACCGTATCGGCGGCCGAAAGCTGCACGGGCGGGGAAATCGCCCACCTGTTCACATCCGTACCGGGCTCTTCCGCCTATTTCCTGGGATCCGTCACCTCCTACGCCGTCTCCGTGAAGGAGAAAGTGCTGGGCGTGCCGGCTTCCGTCATTGAGGAGAAAGGGGTGGTGAGCAGCGAGGTCGCGGCCGCGATGGCGGAGGGTGTCCGACGTCTTACCGGCAGTGATTATGCGGTCTCAACCACCGGTCTCGCCGGCCCCGGCGGAGACGCCTTCAACCCGGAGGGAACGGTGTGGATCGCAGCGGCCGGACCGCACGGAACCCGCACCCAAAAGTATGTTTACAAGAATGATCGGAAGCGCAACATCGAGCGTTTTTCCGCTACCGCTTTAGACTTTTTGCGTAAATTGCTGTTGGAGGACTTATCTATTTGATAATCAAATAATGTAACAAGAAAGTAATACGATATAACACACTTGTTACATTTGCCCCAACTCACTCATTCAGAGCAGTTTACAATTCTACACCATACATCCAGTAAATTCTGTCCGGCCACCCGTATAACGTCCTTTTCGGCCCAGCCGCGGCGCCGCATTTCGTCCAGGACAAGGCGGCTTTTCGAGATGTCTCCAAGCCCTTCCGGCGTGCAGTCGTCGATGCCGTCGAAGTCCGATCCGATGCCCACGTGTCCGACGCCGGCAAGGGCCACCGCGTGCTCGATGTGATCCACGATTTCCGACACGCCGGGACGCCAGGCCTTCGCCTCGTCGAAGCGGTCCGATAGGAAATAGGGATAGAAGTTAATCCCCACATAGCCGCCCTTCTCCCCTAGCGCCTTCAGCATCTCGTCGGTAAGGTTGCGGCGATGAGAGCAGAGGGCGCGGCAGCAGGAGTGCGTCGCCACGACGGGTGCCGCGGAGCGTTCGATGCAGTCCCAGAAGGTCTTGTCTGAAGCGTGGGAGAGGTCAATCATCATCCCAAGTGCGTTCATTTCAGCCACCACTTCCCTGCCGAACGGGCTCAGACCGCCCCAGCGGGTGCCTTCCGCGGCGCTGTCGGCCACGGCGTTGTCGGCATTGTGGGTAAGGGTGACATAGCTCACGCCCAGGCGGTAGAAGGCCCTCAGGAGTGACAGGGACTCCCCGACGGGCTCCGCGTTCTCCATCCCTAACATCACGGAAATCAGGCCTTTAGCGCGATTCTGCGCCACTTCGTCCGGGCTGAAAGCCAGGGCGGCTACGTCCGCATACTCGTCGCAGGCGTCGTAGGTGGCGCCCAGCATTTCCAGGGCGTGGCGGGTTGCTTCCGCCCCTTTCATCTCCGGCGGCGTGTACAGGGCGAAGAAAGCCCCGTCCACCTCCCCAGCCTTCATCCGGGGAAAGTCCACCTGACCCTCCTGATTTACCACCCCGATATTCCTCTTGTAACGAATTAATTGAGTGGGCGTATCTACGTGTGAATCAATTATCATAGTTGTTCCATTAATGAGGTCCATTCCTCTGTGTCGGCATCCAGGGCGCGCTTGAGTTCCAGGTATTCCCGGGTGAGTTCCATTATATCGTCCGAGGGCCCCGGCGCCGCCAGCACCTTCTCGATCTCCCCCATCCGCTTCTCGCGCTTCCCGATCTCCTTCTCCAGGTAATCGATGCGGTTCTTCAGCTTGCGCTCCTCCTTGCTGCGGGCCTTGAAGGCGGCATTGTCGGCCGGAGCGGGCTTGGAAGGGGCCTTTTCGGGGGCCACAGGGGCCTGAGCCGGCGTCTTGCGCTCCAGCTCCTGCAGGCTCGCGAGCTTCCGCCGGCGCAGGTAGTCGTCCACCCCGCCCAGATGCTCGGTCACCTTCCCGTCCCGGAACTCGTAGAGCTTGTCCACCAGGCCGTCCAGGAAGTCACGGTCGTGCGAAACCACGATTAAAGTGCCGTCAAAGGCCTTCAGGGCCTGTTTAAGCACATCCTTGGACTGGATGTCCATGTGGTTGGTGGGTTCGTCCAGGGCCAGCACGTTATAGGGCTTGAGCATCAGGCAGGCCATTCCCAGCCGGGCGCGTTCTCCGCCGCTCAGAACGGACACCCGCTTATCGATGTCCTCCCCCTTGAAGAGGAAGGCCCCCAGCAGGTCCCGCAGTTTGGTGCGGATCTCCCCCACCGCGATGCGGTCCAGGGTACTGAAAACGGTCTCCGAGGGGTCCAGGATGTCTTCCTGGTTCTGAGCATAATAGCCGATGTGCACGTTGTAGCCCCGCCAGGCCTCGCCGGAGAAGGGCTCCAATTCGCGCATAATCACGCGCATCAGCGTGGTCTTTCCCTCCCCGTTCCGGCCGATGAAAGCCACCTTCTCTCCACGCTTGATCTCAATCCGGGCGTCGGAGAAGACCACTTTCTGGGGATAACCCACCGTGAGGTCGGTTCCCTTGAATACCACGTCTCCGCTGCGCACAGCGGGCGGGAAACGCAGGTTGAACGTGGCCGTATCCGTCTGGTCTATCTCGATGCGCTCGAGTTTCTCCAGCGCCTTGATGCGGGACTGCACCTGATTGCTCTTGGTGGGCTTGTAGCGGAAGCGGTTGATGAAATCCTCCGTCTTTTCGATCATCCGCTGCTGATTTTCGTAGGCGGCCGTCTGCTGGGCAATCCGTTCGGCCCGTAAAGTAACGTATTGACTGTAAGGGACTTTATAGTCGTGCAGATGCCCCAGGAGGATCTCTACGGTACGGCTGGTCACGTTGTCCAGGAACTTGCGGTCGTGGGAGACGAGGAGCACGCTCCCCCGGAAGTTTTTGAGGTAGTCCTCGAACCATTCGATGGACTCGATGTCAAGGTGGTTCGTGGGTTCGTCCAGCAGCAGCACGTCCGGGGCCGACAAGAGGATCTTCGCCAGCTCGATGCGCATATTCCAGCCCTGGCTGAAGGTCTCGGTGCGACGGCCCAGCTCATCCTTCCTGAATCCCAGGCCCGTGAGCACCTTCTGCGCCTGCGCCTCGGGTGACAGTCCCCCTTCCAGCGCCAGGCGGTCGTTCAGCTCGTTCAGCCGATCGATGAGGGCCGCGTATTCATTTGATTCATAATCGGTTCTATCGGCCAGGGTGGCGGTGACGGCGGCTAAATCGGCCTCCATTTCGCGGAGGTAATCGAAGACGGAGAGCACTTCCTCCAGCACCGTGCGCCCGCGATGATGCTCCATAATCTGGGGCAGGTAGCCGATGCGCACGCCCGCGGGCTTCTCCACGCTCCCCCTGGTGGGCGTCTGCTCCCCCGTGATGAGTTTCATCAGGGTACTCTTGCCGGCGCCGTTTTTCCCCACCAGGCCGATCTTCTCGCCGTCGCTGATGTGGAAACTGATCCCGTCCAGGAGGTTCCAGCTGCCGAAGGAGACGGTGACGTTGCTGACAGAAATCATCGGCTCAGAAGGATGGAGAACTCATAAAGCCCGTAGAGCGGAATGGCCAGCACGAACATCGAGAAAGGGTCGCTGGGCGTAATGAGGGCCGCTAAAACCATCACGGCGATCACCGCATAGCGGCGTCCCTTGCGGAGCCACGCGCGGTCGATGATGCCGATGGCGCTGAGGGCCAGGACCACCGTGGGGAATTCGAACAGCAGGCCGATGAGAAAGACCATCCCCGTAAAGAGCGACATATAGGAGCTCAGGGAGATGGTGTTCACGATGGCATCGCTCACGGAGAAGTTCACGAAGAACATCAGGCACACGGGCAGCACCACGAAATAGCCCACGGCCACCCCCAGATAAAACAGCCCGGAAGAGAGCCAGAAGGCCTTCCGGACGGCTTTCCGCTCATTGTCGTAGAGCGCAGGGGCCACAAAGCGCCAGATTTCCCAGACGATGTACGGGAAGGCCAGCACCACGCCGCAGAGCACCGCCACCTTCAGGTAGACGAAGAACTGGGCGCTGAGTTCGATGTTGATGAGCGACATCGAGAAATCCACGCCGGGGAGCCTGTACAGCAGGAAATCCCCCTGCGTGGGCCAGAGAACGGCCTTGAAAAGGGTCTTGGGGATGCAGAGGAAGATAAAGGACAGGAGCGCCACGGCCAGCACCGAGCGGAACAGGGTTCCCCTCAGCGCCTCGAGATGGTCCCAGAAGGACATTTCACTGTCCTTCCCGGCCATTTATTTTTCGTCCTTGTTATAGGATTCCTCCTTGGGCTCCTCGTCTTTCATCTCCTTCTCCACTTCGTTCATCCCCTGCTTGAAGCTCTTGACGCCCTTGCCCAGGCCTTTCATCAGTTCGGGAATCTTCTTGCCCCCGAAAAGGAGCAGGATCACCAGGACGATGAGGATGATCTCCCAGTATCCGAAGGCCAGAACCGGTAATACGATAGTATTCATAATCAGCGGTTTATGTATTTTTCAAAGAGTTTTATAATCTCCTCCGGGCAGCGCACGGGCCGGAAAGTCTTCTTGTCGATGAAGCCCAGGGTGACGATGCCGTCGGCGCAGAGCTCCCCGTTCTGGTTGTACACGGCCTGCTTGACCAGCACCTTCGCAAGGGGCACCTTGTCCACTTCGGCCACGGCCGTAAGGACATCTCCCATCCTGAGCGGAAAATGGTAGTGGCACTCCACGGAGACGATGGGAATCTGCACGCCCAGCTCGCTCTCGCACTTCTCGATGGGAAGGCCCATCTCCACCAGCATCGCATCGCGCGCGCACTCAAAGTAACGGATATAGTTGGAGTGATGGACGACGCCCATCTGATCGGTCTCGTAGTACCGCACCGGGAAGGATGTCTTGAAGGCGGCCATAACTAACTCAGTTGCTTGATTTTAGCTTCCAGACTCTCGATCTTCGAGAGGGCATCGGCCTCCTTCTTGCGCTCCATTTCCACCACGGCGGCGGGCGCGTGGGCGGTGAATTTCTCGTTGGCGAGTTTCGCGCGCACGCCCTGCAGGAACTTCTGCTGGTACTCGAGGTCCTTCTTCGCCTTGTCCAGTTCCTCGGCCGCATTCACCTGCAGCGGGATGAACATCGCGACGGTGCGCACCAGGAAGCCGGCTCCCTGGGCGTCCCCGAAGTCGTCCGCGAGCGCCACCTTCACGCCGGCCATCTTTTCGACCACCGGGATGCAGGGGAAGTCTTTCGCCTTGATCAGCAACTGCAGGGGCTCTTTCGGGCCGATGTTCTTCTGGTTCCGCACCCCGCGGACGCCGTTCACGGCCTCCATCGCGATGGCGAAACCGTCCAGAAGCCTGGCATCATATGATTCGGCCTTGGGGCTGGGAGCGTACATAATGGTCTCCCCTTCCTTCCTTTCGGCGATGTCCTGCCAGAGTTCCTCCGTAATGAAGGGCATCACGGGGTGTATAAGCTTCAGGAGCGCCTCGAAGTATTCCAGGGTAGCCTTCTGGGTGGCGGCGTCGATGGGCTCGCCGTAGGCGGGCTTGATGGCCTCCAGGTAAGTGGAGCAATAGTCGTCCCAGAAGAGCTTGTAGATGGTCATCAGGGCATCCGAGATGCGGAACTTGCTGTAGTGGTCCTCCACCAGCTTCACGGCATCCGAGAGCCTGGCTTTAAACCACTCGACGGCGAGTCCGGCGGCATCGGCCTGGGGAATATCGGCTATCTGGAAGCCCTTCACCAGGCGGTAGCTGTTCCAGATCTTGTTGCAGAAGGCAGCGCCCTGCTTGATCTGGGCTTCGTCGTAGAAGATGTCGTTGCCGGCGCTGGAGCACAGGAGCATCCCGATTCTCACGGCATCGGCCCCGTAGGTCTTGATCAAATCCAGCGGATCCGGGCTGTTGCCCAGGGTTTTTGACATCTTCCGCCCGATCTTATCGCGCACGATGCCGGTGAAATACACGTTCGAGAAGGGCTGCCCCCCCATAAACTCCTCCCCGGCCATAATCATACGGGCCACCCAGAAGAAGATGATGTCCGGGCCGGTCACGAGGTCGGAGGTGGGATAATAGTAGGCCAGGTCCTTGTTGGGCTGGTGCTCGGGATGGCCGGGTTTCTCCGGATCGAATACGGAGATGGGCCAGAGCCAGCTGCTGAACCAGGTGTCCAGCACGTCTTCGTCCTGTTTGAGGTCTTCTGCCTTGATGGCCGGGTTGAGCTTCTGTGCGGCCTTGAGGGCCTCCTCCGGCGTGGCTTCCACCACATAGGAGCCGTCCGGAAGGTAGTAAGCGGGAATGCGCTGGCCCCACCACAGCTGACGGGAGATGCACCAGTCGCGGGCGTTCTCCATCCAGTGGCGGTAGGTGTTCACGTATTTCTCCGGAATGAAGTTCGTACGGCCGCTTTCCACCGTTTCCAGGGCCATCTGGGCGAGTTTGTCCATCTTCAGGAACCACTGGGCGCTGAGCTTCGGCTCGATGACGGCGTCCGTGCGCTCGCTGTAGCCCACGGGGCTGGTGTAGTCTTCGATCTTGAGGAGGTTGCCGGCTTCTTCCAGCAGCTTCACAATCTTCTTCCGGGCCACGAAACGGTCCTCGCCGATGAGGATTTCGGCCTTCTCGTTCAGCCGGCCGTGGTCGTCGATGATTTCCAGGACCGGAAGATTGTGGCGCAGGCCGATTTCATAGTCGTGCACGTCGTGCGCGGGCGTCACCTTGAGGCAGCCCGTTCCGAAGTCCATCTCCACGTAGTCGTCCTCGATGACGGGGATTTCCCGGTTGATGAGCGGGATGAGCACCTTCTTTCCTTTCAGCCAGAAATGACGCTCGTCCTTCGGGTTCACGCAGATGGCTGCATCGGCCATAATGGTCTCCGGACGCGTGGTGGCAATCACCAGATACTTGTCCGTGGGGTTGCCGTTCCCGTCCGAGATATAGTATTTAAGGTGGTAGAAATGGCTCTGGGTGTCCTTGTGGATCACTTCGTCGTCGCTCACGGCCGTGAGGGCCTCGGGGTCCCAGTTCACCATCCGCACGCCTTTGTAGATCCAACCCTTCTTGTAGAAATAGACGAAGGTGTTGATCACGGCGTCGGAGAGGGCCGGTTCCATCGTGAAGCGGGTGCGGTCCCAGTCGCAGGAGCAGCCGAGTTTCTTGAGCTGCTGAAGGATGATGCCGCCGTGCTCCTCCTTCCACTGCCAGGCGTGCTTGAGGAACTCCTCGCGGCCGATGTCCTCCTTGCGGATGCCTTCGGCCTTCAGCTTCGCCACCACCTTGCTTTCCGTGGCGATGGACGCGTGGTCCGTCCCCGGCACCCAGCAGGCGTTCTTGCCGTCCATCCGAGCCTTGCGGATGAGCACGTCGTTGAGCGTATTGTTCAGCACGTGGCCCATATGCAGGATGCCCGTCACATTGGGCGGCGGAATCACGATGGTGTAGGGTTCCTTCTCATTCGGTTCGCTGTGGAAGAACTTATGGTCCAGCCAATACTGGTACCACTTATCCTCCACCGCCTGTGCACTGTATTTTGCTGCTAATTCGGTCATAACTTACAAAATTACATTATTTCTTCGGATTTGCCAAGAACCCAATGCCCGGCCTTGGCCGGACCTTCGAAATAAACCCCCATCTCCTTCAGGTGACGCTCGATGGTTTTCCGGCTGGTATTGAACTTTTGGGCCAATTCATCACGAGTGATTGTGGCATTGGCCTTTATTTCCTTAACGATGGCTTTGTCCAGCTCTACTCCAGTTTTCGTCTGGGCGTGAGGGATGGCATAAATGTGGAGATCCCGGTTGTGGAACTCCCCCGCCTTCCCCAAAAGAACGGACGAGAGGAAGCCTTCCAGATACGAAAGATCGGCATCCACCTTCTTACTCACACTGGTGTAATTGGCCCGCACCAGGGCATTCCGGAAGTACCAGGAATGCTCGTGGAAGGCCGTGTTGTCCACCTCATAGCCTAAGGAGCGGAAGTACTTGATGGCAAAGACGGCGACGCTTCTGGTATTACCTTCATTAAATGGATGTATCTGCCAGATGTCCGAAACAAAACGGGCCAGGTGGTAAACGGCTTCCTCCTCATCCATCGAGGCATAGCGCAAGAACTTTTCCCGCTTTACATACCTTTCCAGGCTTTCGCGGATATAATGGAAGTCGCCATAAGTAACCGTACCGCCGTCCAGGACCCATTCCCGCTTGATGAAGTTCAGGGTTCGGAACTGCCCGGCGTGAGAGAAAACGCCCCCGAAAAGACGCTGATGGATTTGCTGGAGTTCCTCCGGGCAGAGGGTAAAGCCTGTTTCCGAGATAATGGCGTAGATTCGGGCCGCCACTTTATCGGCCTCCTCATATTGCCTTTCGGCCTCTCTGTCACCCTTTACTTCATAGTAAGAATCCACCAGTTTGATGGCTTCGTAAGCCGATATCCTCCCCTCGATGCTGTCCGTGGCCACCTTGTCCAGATAGGCCGATGTCTCCAGCCCGTCTACCTGCTGCAGGCCCTTGGCTGTGGCCCAATTCCCATAGCGTTCTTTCTTCTCAGGCTCTTTTTCCGCCTGGTAATGAAGGTCGAATTCTTTCATGTCGCTCAAAATCTACCAACAAATATAGGCATTAAACGCCATATATACAAGTTTTGAGCGACATTCGCCGTTTTTGAGCGACATTTCGGGCGACAGGCCCGGCTCTGACCGGGTATCCCTTTTGCCTGCAGCAAAAAACCGCCTAGTTGACGGTCAGGGTGAGTTCCAGAATCTTGGTGGCGCCGCTCTCGAGCGTCAGGTGCGCTTCCACCACGTGGATGCCTGCGGGCAGGGTGACAGAGGATCCGGAAACGGGTTCATCGTCGAAGAACCAGGCAACGGAGGACACCGGCTGGGCCTCGCTCTCAACAAGGGACAGGACAAAGCTGCTTCCGGCAGTGTAGACACCGTTGCCGGGATTGGCTATCACGTTGTAATTCAGGACGTTGGAAGGCACCGTCGCATAAAGCGTAACCTGGTTGTTGGCGTAGGCGATGTTGGAAAGGTGAACGTCGGAGTCCACGCCGTTCCAGCTTCTGGCCGTATAGGACGTAATGCCCTGACTTCCCGGGAAAGGAATCTTCACGTCGTTGCTGCTATTGTAATAATAGGACTGGTACTCCGAGTAGTACTTGTAACCGAACATCAGGTTCGACTGGTCGGCCGAAGGTACCACATAACAGCACGGGTGGGATCCGTTCTCGTTGATGGAGTTGTACTGCGTCCAGTTATTCCATAGCTGGGCGGCCGTCTGGTTGGTAACCTCGTTCCCGTTGCCGTCATAAATGGTCACCTTCCGCGACGACTTGTCCACATGCGTGACGATGAGACCGTGGGAAGGAAGTCCCGCATCCCAGCCGTTTTCGCCACGACACTCATAGACAAAGTACTCTCCGTCCTGGTCCGTGGGCGTCTTGTAGGCAATGTTGTTGTCCACGCTCGTCAGCGTGTAGTTTCCGGAGGCAGAGAACTCCCGGAAAGCCTGTGCCTCGGTAATCCAGCCCAGCATGATACGCTCCTCGATGGTGAAGTATGGAGGCGTCTTGCCGCCATTGTTGTAGGAGCCGCTGTCCATGGTGGAGAAGGAGAACATGCCGGCGCTGAGGCCGTTGTGGTTGTCGTAGTCCGTGTCGTAGAAATCCGGCAGGCCCATCGCGTGCCCGAATTCGTGGCAGGCGGTGCCGATGCCGCACATCTCGTTCGGATTATCCCCATAATCCCCAACAATCTCGTTGGTGCAAGCATACTTGTCCACGGTCTTTCCATCCAGCGTGAGGCTGATGCCGCCGCTAGACAATTCCCACTGATGCGGCCAGATGGAATCCTCCACGTCACTGTCGGCCTCACCGTTTCCCGCGTAATACATAAACACCAGGTCCACTTCCCCATCGCCATCGTTGTCAAACTGGCCGAAGTCCACATTGAACTGGCTGTTGACCTTCTGGCAGCCCTCTTTCACGGCCACCTCCGGACGAAGGTCGTTGCCGCCGCTGTCATTTCCGCCATAATAGGCACGGTTGTTATCCAGCGTCACGGGGCCGTAAACGTCGAAGACAGGCGTAAAGAGGCCGTGGGAATTGTCATAATAGAAATCCCGGGCGGAACCAGTGCCGCCGTTAACGGAATACCCCTGCTGATTCAGCAGGTTGGTGAAATCCTGCTGTGCGGTACTCTGGCTGGCGAATTTTACATCGGAGAACTGCACGAGGATTACCAGGAAGTGCTTTTCATCGAGGGCAATCCCGCGCTTGACCGCGCGGCGGGCCGCATTGACGCGGCTGCGTTTGGCCATTCCCGCAACGCGGCGGGCCTTGACGGCCGACTCCGAAGCGGGCCGATAGAAGCCGTCGGCATCCTTTTCCAACACCCGGCCGGAGGCATCGCTCACCCAGTGGGCGAACTCATCTCCGTGCAGGCGGATGAGGATGGTGCTTCCGTCGGGCTGGGTGTGGCGGATGAGCCCTTTGTAGGCCGGAACTGCAAAGATTGAAAGACTGCAGCAGAGGGCTGCCAGGAGTAGAATCAACTTTTTCATCGGCCTTACTTTTTAATGATAACGCCATGGGTGCCGTCGCTGAGCCACACCTTGGGTCCGTCTTCTTTGATGATTGTCATCTTATAGTCCTCCGACAGCACCGTGCTTGTGCCACAACGCCATTTCACCGAAATGGATATGTTGCCGTCGCCTTTGATGTAGCCCTTCTTGTAGCCGGTAATTTCCAGTTCCTCCACGTTGGAAGGCTTGATGAGGGTATAGGTCTCGAAGCCGTATTCGTCGTAGGAGCGCGTCACCTGGTCGGTGCCGGGGTTATACTCCCACTCCAGGCCAGTGCCAAGGTAGCAGCCGTAGTTGGTTTCGCTGAGGAGAGGGTCGGGGGTGGAGGAGCCGCTGCCGCCGCCATCGTGCCGTGTAATGATGACATTATCAATATATGCCCTCTTGGTACTGGTCCCGATTTTTACGGTAGAGGCGCTTGTCGCAGCATCGAAATCCAACGAATAAGCAGTATCCGTATCAGTGGGTGTAATCTCTTGGGTCACACTTCCCACAGTAACCTGTACTTTTCCGGTGTCAGTACCGTATTTCAGCACATTGAGCGTTACGGTGAAGCTATTCGAAAGATCCAGTGACTTGGAAGTGATATAACCACTGGCGGAAGACGAGCCAAGTTTTACACCGCCATATTGACTTGTATAAGCCTTTGAAGTCGCTCCGCTAAAATTTGAGAACTTGGATGAGCTGAATTCCGATGAAGAATTGCTTGTGGTGCTATTGTCGAATTCTTCGCTCAAAACAACGACATCGTTTCCACCGCTGCCGGAACCACCGCCCGCAGCGGTGAAATCGGCCCCGTCCATGTCCACGGAGAAGACCGCGCACTCCCCTGCGGTGAACTTGCAGCCCGCGGGGAAGGCCGTCAGCTGCTCGTGGACGCCCAGGTTGGTATAGACGTCCACCACCAGCGCCTCATCTCCCACCTCCACCGGTGCGCAACCGAACCAAAGGTCGCTGGTGCTCGAAGTGTTGATGGTAAGGGTGCTGGAGGCGCCATAATCGGTGAGCGCGCCATCAGAGCACTTCCAGTACCAGTCGCCCACGATGGGGGTGGTCACGGTGAGTTCCACGGCCGACACGGTCTCCCCTTCCTCAAGGGCGAGGTTGTCAAGGGAGAATCGGCCATAAGCGGTCAGATGAGCGAAGGACAGGCTGACGGCGCCGATCTGCGTAGCCGATGCGAACGACTCGCTCTCGGCCGCGATGATGATGGCCCCTTCATCGGCCGAAAGGGCCGACGGCGTCTGTACGCACGGGATGGACACCTTCCACGCCTCGCGGCTGGGGCTCAGCGCCTTCGCCGATGAAGACGGTGACACCGCATAGAAGGTATACGGGCCTGTGGTATGGCTAAAGTCGATGGTGGCATCGAAACTTGCAGTGACGTGGTCCTGCGAAGGGGTGACCGCCGCGGCGACGGCGGTACCGTAGTTCAGGGAGAGTTTGAGTTCCGTGTCGTTGTTGGTCCAGAGTGTAGGACGCGTACCGTTCTCCGCCTCTCCGAAAGCCGCCTTCGTGCGGATTTCCGTAGCTTTGAAATGGACCACGCGGACGCACTGCTCTTCTTCCTGGGCCGGCATCTCCTCCCTCTGCGCGCAGGAACCCACGCAAAGGACGGCGGCCCCGAGGACCGCCGCCCAAGCGTTATGAGTAAATCTTGTCATTTCGACCTCTTCCTTGTCATTTCGACCGAGCGAAGCGAGTGGAGAAATCTCTAGAAGCTCCCCCAACTCTTATCGTTTACTCCAGAGATGCTGTTAGGAGAACCCTGACCCGTGAACCAATAATGGTTGGAGTTGGACTCCGCAGTATTCTGAACCGGCGTGGGAACATTGGCGAAGAAGTCAAACCCGGTACGCTGCTCGATGGCATCGATGGAGGTAACGTAGGTGCTGTCGTAGTAGTTCCCGGAGGTATGGGCCTCGTTGGTGTAAATGAAGGCAATACCCTGGGCCGAGGTAGGCACGCCACTCCCGTTCAGCGTGCACTTCATGATGCACTTGTAGAAGTGGCTGGGGATGGGGACACTCAAGCTTCCGCTGCTCTTGGTGGGAACAGTTGTACTGGTTACCTGATTGTTGCTCACCGTACCTTCGTAAAGAACGCCGGTAATCACGTAGAGCATAGTGGTCGTTCCGCTCGGGGTCATCTTCTTCACCCGGCCTTCCAGCGTAGACCACATACCGCCATTAAAGCTATTCTGCCACTGAGGAGCCTGGTTGCTGTGATAGAAGGTCTGCTTGTTCTGCTTCACATTGGTCTGGCGATAGTCCGACGCCACCAGGTGACCGCGGCTGTAACCGACCGTGCTGGCATTATCCAATCCACCCTGCTGCGTCAGGTTAATGGCCGGATCATCCATCCATGAGTCATTCCGGCCCGCATTGTTGTCCGGCCAGTAGTAGGTGTTCATCACGTGATACGTCCACACCGGAGCATACTTGGTCTCATCGTAGAGGACTACGTAGTTGAGTGTTTCCGAGCTGGATGGCGATCCAGTGGTATAAGTATGAATCGCGATCTGACGCTTATTATTACTTGTGTTCACGCTATACCACTTGTCGTCACGGTCCGAATACGTACCGCTCTGACGCAGGCTGGTTCCAAGCCCCGACACATCAGGCATGCCATAGCCGCTCAGATACTCCTGCCAGGTCTGTTGCTGGGCAACCGCAGCGGTCGTGAAAGACTGAGCCGAAGAAGCTATGCGCTCTTCATACTGCCCGGTGCTCTCGTTGTACTCCAGGACGTAGGCCTTGTAGTAGTAGGTGGTGCTGGCCGACAGCGGAGTCTGCCCGCCGATGGTGCAGGAGAAACTCCCTGAAGATGCATTACTCCCATCGGTGGTCGCCTTTTCAGTCAGACTATTCTGCGCCGTGCCCCAATAGAACCCTGTCTCGTAAATCGTACCGCTAGCGTCGTCATAGGATCCATTGAGCACTGCCGAACTGGACGTCACAGACGTGGCCGCGCTATTGGAAACCGTAGCCGTTGCCACGGCCTTCGTCTTAAATGATAGGACACTTCCTGCAACCTCCTGTCCCCCCTCGACGATATATGCCTTATAATGATAGGTAGTATTAGCCGTCAGGCCGGTAAGAGCCTTGGAGAAAGGCGAGGAGGTTCCACTAGCCGTCACCTTGGTGTTCGGGCTGGAAGTTGTTCCGTAGTAGAAACCGGTCTCCGTGACCGATCCCGTCGCTCCGCTGTAGGAGCCCGACAGGGTTGCCCCTGTCGAACTCACTCCAGTCGGTGAAGCGCTAGTTGTTACTGTGGCGGTTGGGCCCCCGGAGGTTCCGCCTCCGGATCCGCTTCAATTAGTAGAGAACTGTGCCTTAGAGAGGGTTAACAAACCATTGGATGATCCAGAAGCGCAATCAAACTCCAACTTATAATACTTATTTGCGGCAGGACTAGCAATCGTTACAGACTGATCACCCGTTGCCTTTGTAAATGTTCCAGCAGAGGCCCACCCGGACGTCTTGGAATCACTCACATAAAGCGTTATCGAATTAATATTGGCTGCTGTCAGCGCATCAATGGTGATAGTGACAGTTCTAATAGCCTCAGAAATTGCAGAATCTGTAATAATGGTAGCAACAGAAGCAGTGTTCTTTCTTCCGCACTTAACATAGTCCCAACCATTATTATTGTTGTTCCAGTTGGCCATATTGACGGTGAAGCCGTCTTTAGTCGCGTTCCATGATGCAGTATAGCTACTCACGCTCGATCCATTATAGGCACTTCCCCACTGAATCTCATATACAGTAGGCGCACCTGCATTGGGATCGACCAAAGTGGCAGATGTCGTTACAGTTGCCGAGATGGCATCAGAGGCTGAGGCCGCAACAGACACACTGTAAGTGCCATAATCGCTCATTGTGAAGGAATGACTTCCGGCAGCTGTGGCATTGTAAGTTTGTCCACCACAAGTAATCACATAACTAACGGCGCTTTCAGTACCAGTAGCTGCTGTCCATGAAACAGTTATTTCCTTCGCGCTATTTGCTGTATTAGTCGTTACAGTAGGAGCAGCAAGAGTCAAGCCTTTGGTCGTGTCATTGAGA
Source organism: Bacteroidales bacterium (assembly GCA_016281315.1). Lineage (GTDB taxonomy): Bacteria > Bacteroidota > Bacteroidia > Bacteroidales > UBA932 > Cryptobacteroides. The sequence goes on along the minus strand of JAEEIJ010000016.1, from coordinate 12,109 downwards.
GACACGAGATAGCCGCTGCTGGTTTCAGGAGTAGTGCTATCGTACACAGTAAGCGTACCGTAGATAATCACCTCGTCATTGAGTGCGATTTGAGCATTACCCTCAACCCAACTCTGATTGCCAAAGTACTTAATCTTATATCCCTCAAACACTGAATCAGATGCGCCGTTTTCATCAATCCAGAAGTTGGCTGTACCGTAGCTGGCGCTATACTGATTCTGAATCTTAGTAACAATACCAGAGATGTAGTATGAACCAGTGTCTCCATTGAGTGCAAGTGCACGAGCTTCAGAAGCGGTGTAAGGATGCTCAAGAGAACCGTCATTTCCGGCAGGTGCGGGGTTAACAGTAATGGCCTGATCTGCAGACTTGCCCTGATAGGTAATGGTTACCTGAGTATCGGAAGTAGCAAGGGCGCCGTCTGGAGTAAAAGTGTAACCAGTTACTACCTCATCCTTGGTATTGGTAGCATCATCGGCATCCACGAAATGACCGGTCACAACCATTCCGGCAGGGTCGAAGGTCTCGCCCGCGGTGTAGGTCGTCTTGGTAGGAGCAGTGGTAATAGCGATGCTCTCAAGGTTCCAGGTGACAGAAGGACCAGATGCCAACTTGTAAAGATAGACTCGTCCACCATCTCCATAATTGCCTGCATTGTAAGTATTGTAGCTCCTCCAGTCAGAACCGGCGCTATATGTCGCGCAGTAGCGATTTTGAGAATTATCTTTGAGGCTGAATGCTCCGGAAGTGCCGGAGTAATCGGATATGGTCCAGGTATGATCCGAAGTAGTATTGACACGGAGGTTATTATTACCATTACCGGACACTAGTAGATAGTAATTCCCTTCGATAGTAGATTTAATTGTCATTCCGGTGACAGAGCCGCTAAACGTCCAAGTCATAGCCTCAGTAACATTCTGAACTTTATTACCGGAAATGGTCACAGCTACCTTGGATGGTCCGGCACTAGTTGCAATAGCATTGGGCAGATAATAGCCGGCATTAACAATAATGTATTCTCCAGCAGTGACATTGGCAAGACTGGTTACCTTCTCATACTGCGGGCCGCTGGCCTCGGAAACCGTGATGGTATAGCTCGCCTCGGCCGGACGATAATCCTCATCGCCCGCGAAGCTGGCGGTAATCGTGGCGGTACCGGTATTGCCGGTGAGAGAAACGGCGCCGCTGGAAGTGTTCAGCGAAGAGATAACATCATCATCATCCGAAGTAATCGCATAGGAAATGTTGGAAGTGATTGCGCTCACGCTCGGGGTAGCCGTAGCCGTCTGACCGGTGCACGTGTTATAATCGCTCGTATCGTAGCCAAGGCTCTCTTCGTCAAACGACAGCGTTACCTTTGTGCGATTGTCTACCGTAGCAGGGACAAACAAAAGATCCTTCTGCTGGTCGCTAGTATAGAAGGCAAAGTAATCCGAACTACCGTTGCGGCTAAATTTTCTGTTGCTGTCGCTGTTGAGAGTAACATGGTAGCAATCCGTATCCCAGACGATATCCAGCAGGTAATTTGTCTCGGTCCAATTTGAATCGGCTTCAAGCCAGAAGGCCTCGTTGCTGCTATTCTTGTAACCGATGTACTTACTGTCATTCTCAATAGTGTAAGAACTGCCCACCTTAGTAACAGTCCAAACCAGATCGGCATCACCAGTGTAGGAAACAAGGCTTCCTGAGTAATTCTGGGAGGCGATGTGGTTGCCGCTGGTGGCGGCCTGGACCGCATAATAGTTATCCCCGTTCTTGGCCAGAATCAGGTAGTCACCGTCTTCCATCTCGGTGACATCCACCGGAGTGATGCCAGACATATTGGCGCCCAGGGTGTTAACCTTACCTTCCGTGAAGGAAATCTTCTGAGAACCGGTCAGGCTGATGGTCTTGGTGTAGCTCTTCTTGTCAGTAGAGTAGGCTACAATCTCGAGCGTATTGCCCGCTTCAAGATCCACGCCCCAGGAAGTGAACCAGACATCAGCGCTCCAGGTGCCGGATCCAGTACCGGAAAGGGCCGTTTCGTACTTGACTTCAACGGATTCCGTGCGGCCGCCGCCGGAATAGATGTCTCCGTTCTGGCCTTCTGCCGTGCTGGCCGTGAGATCAAAATGGCGGCCACCGGCGAGGTACTTCCCTTCGGAAGCAGTAATCTTTACCCGCTTGATGGAAACCCCGTTGGGGATGTTCTTCAGTGTAATCTTGTTGAGGGCGGTGGCGCGGCGGAACTGAGCCGTCCAGTCTGCGCTGGTGGCCGTCTTCTCACCTTCCGGCTTGGCAATCAAGATATACGCCGCAGGGTCGTAAGTGCCGGCCGTGGCATTCTGCGTTGTGGGCAGGTTTACCTTGTAGCTTGCAGGGTTGGTATTGCTGGATTTAACCGCGGCAGAGGCGGGATACATACCGTAGTAAGTGTAACTGCTCGCTGCGTTGGCCGGGGTGATGCTGAAATTGAAAAAGGCTTCAGCGTCCCCATTCCAGTCATCGGCCGTATCATCAGTAGAATTGCCGAAGGTGGTGGCGGTGCCGTCATAGACACCAATCTTCATATACTCGCCGGTTCCCCAATAGATTGAATACAGGTACTTACCGTCGTGATTGGGGTCGTCGGTTACATCAACGTAAGTCTTGGTATCCGGATCCGCGGGCTGGGCTTCGTCGGCCTGGGCCTTGACGGTAATCTGAAGCGCGGGGACCTCAGGAGCCTTGAAAGGGTTCTCCTCAACGCAGGAGACAAGCGCGATGGCTGCTGCAGTCATCGGCACAAAGAGTTTGAAAAGATTCTTCATGGTACTGCAACAATTAAAAATCACCGTTTTCATTGACTGTGCCGGAATCATAGTCATAGATGAGCGTGGTCGCAAAAGCATTCGCGCTGGGACCGCCGCAGAAAGCCCCCTCGGCTTGTACCAAGAGGGTCTCTGTCTCAGGGGACAGATAGGTTTGTTTGAATTGCATCTTCATACTGTATGAGTTTTAACTAGTTAATTTCAACCAAACGGACCACCGTCCTTAGGTGTGCGCTAAGGGCGTTTAAATAGTTTAAAAGTTGTAGACGGTGGTCACCACTAACATTTCAAGCCGCAAAGTTACACATTCGCGCCCATAAAAACAAAGTTTTTTATAAGGGTTTTCAACAAACTTATCAACACCCCTCCTGCACCCCTTTTGCGCGGCGTTTCAGGGGGCTTTTATCGGCCGGCATTAACGAAAAACGGGCGGCTGTGCGCCACCCGTTCAAGGTAAAATTTCGAATGGATTTAATCGGCCTGGATCTCCGAGATGGGAACGCCCAGCGCCTTCGAAATGTCTTCCGGCGACATTCCGAACGCAAGGAGGCGCGAGATGGCTTGTTTCAGGCCTTCTTCCCTACCCTTCTCTATACCATCCTGATACCCTTCGTCCCTGTAGAAGGCAGCGATGCCTTGTTTTTCCTGTTCTGAAATCATAGCGCGAAAGTATTGTTCCAATTCTTGTTTCTGAAGCCGGGCCTGTTTGCAAGCGTCGAAGACGGGATCGAAGCGTTTGTTTACGTTGGCGGGTTTCTCGGCAAATTTACTCATATTCAGCAATATTTCAAACCATTCTTCGATGGGAGACAGTTTTTCTTTCTTCTGGCTGGCCAGACGGGGCAGTTCGCAGAAATAGATGGCCAATTGACTCCCATAAGGTTCGCCACTGTCCTGTTCCCGGATTTGATAACGGTAAACTAGCTGGTCCGTAAGGTGGTTCAGGCGGAAATCCATAAAACAGATGACGTAGACAGGAACCATCTTACTGTAGTCATCGCCGGATGATAGTTGGCGCGTGATTGTGGCTGCGCCATAATAAAGTATCCTGTTCCGAAAGTTGCTATTGCTAGACTTCTGCATCTCCACTATGAATGAACGGTCCTCCGTGTGGCAGATGACATCCATTATCACCTGCTTATCTTCACCGCGGAAGATGTCTGTCTCATTGGGGTCATACTCGATGTCGATGACCTTCTCGGGAAGGAAGTCATTCAGGAGCATCATCAGGAGCTCCTTGTTGTGGCCAAAGACGTGTTTGAAGGCCCAGTCGCACAGCAGGTCAATGAATGTAGTGGAACTGATCTTGAGGATAACATCCTCTTTTTCTTCCTCGGACACGCCCCTGTACCTGTTGTATTCATCGAGGATGGACTTGTAGAGCTCGAGTTGCTCCGGGGAAAGGTTGTTGTTTGCGTTTTGCATAACGATATATATTAATCAAAAGCCCAGGGAACATCCCGGGGACAACGCAAACCTATGAAAGGGTTTTGGAACCTGCAACAATCGGCTGAAAAAAAGCGTTGTTTTAGCCGAAAATCGACAAAAATTTTTCTGTTTTAGCCGATTCGACTTTTTTTGTATGGTGCTCTAGCGATGATCGAACGCTTCAAAAGGATTCCATCGGCTCGCCTTAACGACAAACGGGCGGCTGTGCGCCACCCGTTCGATATGTTCCATTGCGCGGTATCGGCCCCAAGCGGCCACCGCACGGCTATAACGCCTTTAGCTGCTCTTCCGTGAGCCCCGTGCAGGATACAATCACCTCCCGGGCAATGCCGTTTGCCAACAGCGCTTTGGCAACTGCCAACTTACCCATCTTCATACCTTCCCCTATTCCTTCTTCCCGACCTTCTTCTCTGCCCTTCTCTACGCCTTCCTGATATCCTTCCTCCCTGTAGAAGGCGGCGATGCCTTGTTTTTCCTGTTCTGAAATCATAGCGCGAAAGTATTGTTCCAATTCTTGTTTCTGAAGCCGGGCCTGTTTGCAAGCGTCGAAGACGGGATCGAAGCGTTTGTTTACGTCGGCGGGTTTCTCGGCAAATTTACTCATATTCAGCAATATTTCAAACCATTCTTCGATGGGAGACAGTTTTTCTTTCTTTTGACTGGCCAGACGGGGCAGTTCGCAGAAGTAGATGGACAGTTGATTCCCGTAGGGCTCACCGCTGTCCTGTTCCCGAATTTGATAACGGTAGACCAACTGGTCCGTAAGGTGGTTCAGGCGGAAATCCATAAAACAGATGACATAGACAGGAACCATCTTACTGTAGTCATCGCCGGATGATAGTTGGCGCGTGATTGTGGCTGCGCCATAATAAAGCATCCTGTTCCGAAAGTTGCTATTGCTAGACTTCTGCATCTCCACAATGAACGAGCGGTTCTCCGTGTGGCAGATGACATCCATTATCACCTGTTTGTCTTCACCTCGGAAGATGTCGGTTTCATTGGGGTCATACTCGATGTCAATGACCTTCTCGGGAAGGAAGTCATTCAAGAGCATCATCAGTAGCTCCTTGTTGTGGCCAAAGACGTGTTTGAAGGCCCAATCGCATAGCAGGTCAATGAAAGTAGTGGAACTAATCTTGAGGATAACATCCTCCTTTTCCTCCTCGGACACGCCCCTGTACCGGTTGTATTCATCGAGGATGGACTTGTAGAGCTCGAGTTGCTCCGGGGAAAGGTTGTTGTTTGCGTTTTGCATAACGTTATATATTAATCAAAAGCCCCGGGGATCTCCCGGGGACAACGCAAACCTATGAAAGGGTTTTGGAACCAGCAACAATCGGCTGAAAAAAAGCGTTGTTTTAGCCGAAAAACGGTGAAAATATTTCTGTTTTAGCCGATTCGACGTTTTTTTGTATGGTGCGCTAGCGATAATCGGACGCTTCAAAAGGTTTCCATCGGCCCGCCCATCTATAGCGATGAATACTCCTCCCCCATTTTTCTGACGCACTCCATAATATAGGCGTCGCGGCTATCGGAGGGGGTTTTAAAACCATTCACGTAATTACGAAGCAAGGTGGGATTCAGCCCAAATTTACGAGCAAATCCGGCGATATTGATTTCCGGATGGGTGAGGAAAAAGCGCTGTGATTGCTTTGGCTCGGCATCGTCATAGAGAAAGCTTTCAAAGCTTACATCTACATCCAAGCAGGGCCAATGAATCCCGCTCAAACTGAATTCATATTGCTCGCGTTGCTCTGGAGAAGCATTCATCAGCCCCTTGTACCATAAAAGGGATTGGCGGTAAGTCTTACCGTCATCTCCCTGTCCATAAAGCCATTCTTGCTCGATCCAGATTCTCACGATTCTTTTCATACGTCTTCAAATAGTTCTTTCCAGCGCTTTTCGATTATATCCTTATTCTCATCAATCATCTGTTTTATTCGTTTCAGATCATTTGCCTTGATGTTGGTCGAATAATCCAAAACGAAGGTTGTTCCATCCCAATTGAACTTAGCCTCGCCATCATTCCCTCTAACGTGAACGTGCATAGGTTCGTGCTCACGGGAGTAAAACAGAAAAACAAAGCCATACTCTCTAAATAATTCAGGCATAGTAATTATGGTCACAAAGTTAAGTATTAAAAACGATACCTGCAAGTATCGTCTCCTTTTTCGTGCAATTATATGGCGAAATTATAAGACACGCAACGATCGGCTAAAAAATAACGAAGATTTTTCTGTTTTAGCCGATTCCGGAAGATATCAACACCCGCCTGTTGATAAATATTTGTACGCGTACAATGCTTATGCGCGGGAGAATGGCTAAATTTGTGGGCTGAATCAGAAATACAACTCTTTTTATTCATATGCTCAAAAAAATCCTCTACACTGCACCTGTTGCAGAACCCCTCGTAGTACAAGCCGAGGGGCTTGTTTGTACTAGCGGGCCTTTCGGAGACCCCGGCTCCACTGGTTCCAACTGGACCGATCCGGGTCTCGGAATTGATTATCCCGGAATTCTCTAAATCCTCACGCGCCATGAAAAAGTTAAGTATCCTTTTCACCGCTGCCCTTGCAGCGCTTACCGTTTTCTCCTGCGCCAAGGAAGAGATTGTGAAAGACCCCATCCCTGAAGGACCCACTATCCACTTCACCGCCATCGCCGAGGGCACCGACGTCAAGACCGTCGTTGACGCCAGCGAAGACTGGGCCAACTGGAGCGCCTCAGATGAACTGAAGATTGTCGAGTATGCCGATGGTACTAAGAATCTCGAAGGATCCGCCGCCATCGCCACGCTTTCCTCCGACAACAAGACAGCCACCTTCACCGCCACCATTACGGGCGACTTCCCCACCGGGGCAGCCGCCAGCTATGTGGCCGCTTATCCCGCCAGCCGGCTTTCCGAGGGCGGCAGTTCCTCCAACACTTTCTATCGGCTGATGATGCCGGCATCGCAGTCCCCAGTCGTGGGTTCCTTCGACCCCAATGCCGACCTTCTCATTTCGGCCCCCGTGAGCAAGAGCGACAACTCACGCGTCTCCGACAGCGATGAGCTCTCCTTCCGCTTCCACCGCCTGGGTACCGCCGTCAAGATGACCCTGAGCGGTCTCACCAACGGAGAAAAGCTCAAAGAAGTAACCATCACGGCTCCCGTTAACATCGCCGGTTATGTAAGACCCGATATGACTAACGGCGGTTATGTGAGCGGTGTGAATATCCCCTACTCTTCCGAAAGCAAGACCATCACGCTCACCATCGCCGACTGGGTTATCAGCGGTGACGTGGACGTGTGGTTCCGCGTCCTGCCCGGCGAATGGAATTCCCTCGAGATTGAAGCCAGAACGGACGCCGCACATTATTATCGCACTACCGCCAAGGGAACCGGCATCGACCTCAGCGCCAACCCGTTGCAGTTTGTAGACGGCGGCCGCACCCGCTTCACCGTGGGAATGGGCACCGCAGTCCGCGAAGAAGAGAAACAGCTGGCCGATGGCAACTACCTGATTCTGGCGAAGAACGGCGATTCGTACTATGCGATGAAGGCCGAGGGTACCGGCAATGACCAGATGGTTTCCGTCGACTATTCCGGGAGTTTGACTTCCTATTCCGGAGATGCCGATCTGGTCTGGAGCGTCACCAAATCCGGCGGTTCATACATCATCGCCAATGATGGCAAGAATCTGGGCTTCAAGGGCAGCAGCAACAAGGCCTTCTGGCTCGCCCCCGACACAGATTGGACCACAAGCAATTATCTGCTCGACATCGTTTCCAACGGAGATGTTTGGAACGTTAAGCACGGCGACCGTTATCTGTCCAGGAACACCGGTCTCGAATTCTTCGCTTTCTACTCAAATACAGGCCAGTACGAGGAACTGTTGTTTGTGCCTTCTACGGTAAGCACCAAGACGCCCGTTTTGCTCTCCTTCAATGAGTCCGTCGTCAACCTTACCACCGCGACATATACTTCCTTCGCGGGCCAGCCGGTAATCGTCGATCCCAACGAAACGGCGATTACGGAGCATCTGAGCTGGAGCTATACCGACCCGGACGGCATCATTGAACAGCAAGATGAGGATGCCCTCATTCTTAACGGCACCCCCGGAACCGCTACGGTTACCGTCTCCTTCGCCGGCGACGCCAACTATCGGGATGCGACCGCCAGCTATACCATCAACGTCAGCACGGCGATTACCGGACCGGCCTACAGGAAGGTGACTGCCGCACCCGCCGACTGGAGCGGCGAATACCTGATGGTTTGCGAGAGTGAGAATAAGGCTCTCTCCGAAATTTCCACCACGGGCACCAAATACGGTATCGGCGCAGACGTAACGATAAGCAGCAACGCCATTGCTTCTACGGCCACTGTGGATGCGTACAAAGTTACCATCGCAAAGGCTTCCGAGGGCGATGCTTATACGCTCAGTTTTGCCGGCAGTTATCTGAACTGGGGCTCCGGTAATTCCCTGTCCACGGCCTCGAGTGAAAGCGACAATAGCAGGTGGACTATTTCCGCCAGCACGACCGCAGGAAACTGGCTGATTACCAACGTGGCTCAAAACACCAGAGTCATCTGGTACAACACGGGCAGCCCCAGATTCGCCTGTTATGAGAATAAAACCGAAACTTCCACCGGATACGCCCCGGTCCAGCTGTACGCTCTCGAGGACAGCCGTGCCGAGGCCGGAATGAGCTGGAGTGCATCGGCCGCCACCGCGACCTATGCCACCGGCAACAGCCTCAGCTTCTCGGCCCCTACCCTGACGCAAGGCAATGCCTCTTCGGTGTCTTATTCTTCCTCCGACGAGACCATCGCAACGATTGACGCCGCTTCCGGCGCCGTGACCATCACCGCCCTGACGGACAACGTCGTCAAGGAAGGCAGCACCGTCATCAGCGCCAACTTCGTCGGCGATACCAACTACAAGTCCCAGACCGTGAGTTACACCCTCACCGTGGCCGATGGCCGCGACGCCGTGGCCACCCCGACCTTCAACCCGGCCGCCGGTGAAGTCACCGCCAATACGGAGGTGGTCTTCAACTGCGCCACCGCAGGTGTGACATACTACTACACCACGAATGGCTCAAAGCCTACAACGTCATCTGCCTCCGGCAACTCAGTCATCATTGATGTTGCCAAGACCGTCAAGGTCATTGCCGTTCTGGAAGGCTATAAGAACAGTGCCGTGGCGGAAGCCGCCTATACCGTTCAGGGCGTTTCTCCCGCTCCGGCAGGATCCGGCACCTGGAGCGATCCCTACAATGCCGCCAAGGCGCTGGAGATCATTGACGCATTGGCCGATAACGCCAGTACCGATGCATCCGTTTATGTGGCCGGTACCATTACCGAAATTACCGAGTTCAGTACGTCTTACCACAATGCGACTTACATCATCCAGTCCGGCAATGCCAGCGTTACCGTTTTCCGCGGAAAGAACTTCAATGGAAGCGATTTCACGGATCAGGCTTCCGAACTTGCCGTGAATGACGCGGTCATTGTTTATGGCAAGTTGAAGAAATTTGTTAACGCCAGCGGAACAACTCCGGAAGTGGACCAGAACAACTACCTGTTCTCCCGCAACGGTGTAATCCATCTGGCTAAGCCCGCGGTAACAACCACGCCTGACCACGCCAACAAGAAGATTACTGTTAGCTGGAATACCGTAGACGGCGCGACCTCTTACGATGTCACCTGCGGCACGCAGAGCCAGAACGGTATCACTGCTCTTACCTGTGAATTCACGATGCCCGATTACGGCACCTATGATGTTCAGGTAACAGCCAAGGGTGGTACCGGAGCCGTCTCGGCCGCTTCCGATGTGAAGGCGGTCACCCTGACGGATCCCAGTTCAGGCGTAACCACCGGTGATGAAGAGTATGACACGACAAGCCAGGGCTATACCAACCAGCAGGCTATCACTTCATACGAGGGTACCAGTTTCACTGTAAGCTTTGACAAGGGTACGAATAGCAATGCGCCCAAGTATTACACTTCCGGGACCGCGATTCGTTGCTATGGAAGCAACTCCTTTACCGTTGCCGGTAAGAGCGGCTACACCCTGACAAAGATTGAGTTAACCTTCGGTTCAAGTGATGGTTCCAATGCCATTACCACGGACTGCGCCACCTATGCTTCGGGGACCTGGACCGGCTCGGCAAGTTCAGTCACCTTTACGATAGGTGGAACAACCGGAAACAGAAGGATTCAAAAGATCAAAGTCTACTGGCAGAAATAGCCCATCCACACCCTTTTTTCACGGCAGCCCTGGCGACGGGGCTGCTGCTTTTTTTATAAGGCGGGGAAGGCAGAGGCTCCCGGGGGCGTGGCCCCCCTCGGCCACGGGAAGAGGGAGGGGCCCGCCGGATACAAGTTCCCGCGTAGCGGGGACGCAGGAGACGGTGGGAGGGTACGGAAGGAGCATTAGCGACTGGAGCCCCCCGGGAGCCTCTGCCTTCACCGCCCTTCCTATTTCGCAAAAAATTGCTACATTTGCTCTCAGAAAAAGATCAGAGCAATGGATAATCAACCCAAACAGCCGCAGAACCAGTTACAGCTGGAACTGAACCAGAACACCAAGACCTCGTACTCGAACCTGGCCATCATCTCGCACTCGCGCAGCGAGTTCATCCTGGACTTCGCCGCCACGCTGCCGGGGCTGCCGAAAGCCCTCATCGGGGACCGCATCATTATGAGCCCGGAGCACGCAAAGCGCCTGATGAACGCCCTCTTCGACAACGTCTCCAAGTATGAGGCGCAGTTCGGCGTCATCGACTTGGCCGGAGGCAAAGGCCCCCAGCCCGGAACCACCTTCAATCTGGGGGATTTCGGCCCCCTCGGCGGTGGCAGCAAATCCTAAGCGTTTTCGCTAAACAGCAGAAAACCAATCACTTACGAAACCTCCTCCCATCAAAAAAGATAGGAGGAGATTCTGTAAAATACAATCAGTCAGCGAGTTAGCGAAAACGGGCGCTAAACATTATAGATTTTGTCTAAAACCGACCCGTCGCGGTTCATCACCACGCCAACGACCTTAGAGCCGAAAGGCAGCGGTGAAGGCGTGCCGATGATGGACTGCGCCTTCGCAGCCAGCTCGGAAATCGGCACCACGGGCAGCCCGGCGGCCACCAGCCGCTCAGCAACCTCCGGCCGCGCAGGATTCACGGCTATGCCGTATTCGGTAACCACCACGTCGACCGAAGCGCCAGGGGTAATGAGCGTAGTAACACGCGGCACCACGCAGGGGATGCGGCCGCGCAGCAGCGGGCACACGATGATGCTCAGGGCCGAATCCGCTGCCGTATCCTGATGTCCGCCGATAGCCCCGCGGATGATGCCGTCGGAGCCCACCAGCACGTTCACATTAAAGTCGGTATCCACCTCGAGCGCAGAAAGAATGACGATATCCAGCGCGTGGGTGGCCGATCCCGTATGCTGCCCGGAGGCGTACTCCACGGCGGAGACCTCCTGGTGCGCGGCATCGGCAAAAATGGACTCCGCCGCAACGCGGTCGAAGGACTGGACGTCGATCAAACGACCAATGAGCCCTTCCTCGTGCAGCTTAACCATATGCGCCGTGATACCGCCCAGGGCGAAGGACGCCTTAATTCCCCGCCGGATCATTTCCTCGCGGATGAACTTCACGGCAGCCAGCGAAGCGCCGCCGGTACCCGTCTGGATGGAGAAGCCGTCCACAAAGTACCCGGAGTTGATGATCACCTTGGCGGCCTGTTTGGCCAGCAGGATGTCGCGCGGGTTCTTGGAATCCCGGATGGCACCGGCGGCAATCTTGGAACTGTCGCCCACGCTGTCCACCACCACCACGGACTCTACGTCGGCCGCGGAAATGCTGAACGGCATATTGGGATAGGAAACC